>JBMYYO010000119.1:7381-10314 GCA_049609505.1 Akkermansiaceae bacterium
TCGATTATTTGCAGTGCTTCCGTGCGCTCGTCTTTATCGGCAAGGAACTTCACTAACAGAAGCTCTTTAACAACAGACTCAGAGCTGACGTGTTCCACGCAGTGGATGACATCCACGAGCTTTGTAACCTGAAGAATGATCTGCTCAAGGCCATCAGGATCGCCGCTGATGCCGATGGTCATACGTGAGAATTGCTTGTCGCGCCCTTGGGATACAACGAGTGAATCAATATTGTAGCCACGGCGCGCAAACACCTGACAAATGCGCATCAGCACACCGGCTTTGTTGTTTACAAAAACTGAAAGCGTATGAGTAGGGGAGGTGTCTGGGAGAGTCTCCGGCGGGGTGTCGGTCGTAGTGATCGTTGACATGGGAAATAGTAAAGTAAAAGTGGTTTGTTAGATGGCTGCATGAGCAGCCTGAGAATAAATCTGGATTCTTGATTCTGAACTCGATTAAGTAGAACCAGTGGGTTAAGTAGAACCAGTGGGTTTGGCCATCTTGTGTTTAGGTGGCTCCGTCAGCATATCTTCCAGGGCGGCACCTGCAGGGATCATTGGGAAGACGTTGTCAGTTTTCACACATTCAGCATGAATCAGCACGGGGCCGTCATTAATGGCAAACGCTTTTTCTAACTGACGCTTCACATCGGCGGGTCGCTTAATGTTAAACGATGGGATGCCATAAGCGGCTGCCAGTTTGCAGAAGTCTGGGTTGCCTTCGAGATCTACACCGGACATGCGGTCTTCAAAGAATAGCTCTTGCCACTGTCTCACCATTCCAAGGTAGTGATTATTTAGCACGACGATTTTGACGGGGAGTTTATGCAGTGCTGCAGTGGCTAGTTCGAAGAGCGTCATTTGGAAACCTCCGTCACCACTGATGGAGATAACGGTTTGGTCCGGGCAGGCAAACGCGGCACCGATGGCAGCAGGGAAACCAAAGCCCATCGTGCCAGCTCCACCAGAGGATAGCCATTTCCAAGAGGCGTTGGTTTTATAAAACTGAGCAGCCCACATCTGATGCTGACCCACATCCGTGGTTACGATGGCGTCTCCACCAGCGATCTGATACATCTCGTCAATGACCTGCTGCATTCTCAATCCTCCTTGCTTGCGGTAGGTGAGGGGATACTTCTTTTTCCACGCGTTGATTTGTTCTAACCACGGCTCGGTATCGAGGCCGGAAATGCGTTTGTTGATCTCCACTAAGGCGGCCTTGGCATCGGCAACAACTTGCACGTCGGGTCGAATCATCTTGCCCATTTCTGCGGGGTCGATGTCGATGTGAATGATCTTGGCATCCTTGCAGAACTTGTCCGCCTGGCCAATAATTCGGTCGTCAAAACGCGAGCCAATGTTAATGAGTAGATCGCAATCACAGATCGCTTTGTTTGCATAAGCCGTTCCGTGCATACCTAACATACCAACAGATAACTCATGCTCCTCGGGAAACACACCCTTACCTAACAAGGTGGAGGTGACTGGGCATCTAAGAGTTTCTGCCAGTTCTTTGAGCTCAGCATCAGCGCCCGCAATCATCGCGCCGTGTCCAGCAAGGATAAGAGGTTTCTGCGCTTTATGAATGAGTTGTAAAGCCTCATCAATACGATCAGGATCTACTTGGAGAGATGACTCGGGCTGATAGCCGGGGAGGTCCATCTCTGGGTCCATATCGCCAGAAAATTCGCCTTGAGTGATGTCCTTTGGTAGGTCAATTAGCACTGGGCCAGGGCGACCAGTGGTTGCAATGTGGTAAGCCTCACGTGCAACACGAGGGATCTCATTGGTTTCTTTAACCAAGTAGTTGTGTTTTACCACCGGCATCGTGATGCCAAAGATGTCCGCCTCTTGAAACGCGTCCTTACCTAGCATCCATGTGACCTGCTGACCGCAGAGCACGATCATGGGAACGGAATCCATTTGCGCAGTCATAATACCTGTGATGGTATTTCCTGCACCTGGTCCAGATGTTACTAAGACTACTGCAGGCTTACCAGTGGCCCGTGCATAGCCATCCGCCATGTGGCAGCACCCTTGCTCGTGGCGAGCTAGAACAAACTGGATATTACTCTTTACTGTTACTAGCGCGTCAAAGATGGGGATAGCCGCGCCGCCTGAATATCCAAAGATGTATTCTACCCCGAGATCGTCGAGTGTTTTAATGAGAGCTTGTGCTCCGTCGATGTTTTGAGTGCTCATAAATGAAAATTGCCGTTTCGTGGGGGAGATACCCCTGTTTGGCCGATTTGTAAACTCAAAACAGGTTGTATCTAGTGAAGATTGTCCTTTTTGTTTGTTTTGGTTATTGAAAATAGATGTTTCGAGCGAAACCTTGGGCGGTGGGTTTCGAGTGCGCTGTCATTTGATCAAGCTCATTCTGACGTAAGTCTATTTTTGAAACCCATAGCTTTATTGCTATCATTTCGGTTTTCTGAACTACCTGCCCGCCTAACAATTGCTCAAAGCTCTCGCAGCTATCAAAAAAATACACTTTGTTCATCATTGAAAATAAAGGGGTTGTGAGGTGGTGGGAAAAAAGAATGAGAAAAAGTATCGAAAGGTGTTGACCTGAATCGATTTTCGAGTAGTTTCCGCCCCGCCGCTCCAACGGAGGGCACGCGAGAGACACTCAAGTCGATCGGGAACAGCAGCTCGAAAGAGCAAGTTCACGGTCGGTTTTTTTATCTCCACGGAAGAAGTTCTTTTACAATGTGGTCCTGCTTACAAGGCGGATGGTGTGATGAAGGTGCAGCCACCACGGTTGTATTGGAGCGTTATCCGGACGGTGTATTCAGGATGGAAGAGGGAAGATTGAATTGTGCGCTGTGTGCCGATCTTGGATTGGTGCGCAGATTATGTAGAGGATGGTTGTTCTGATTTATCAGGGTGATTTATTCTACTACTTGTCAATTTGGTAATCGTAAATTTACG
>JBMYYO010000120.1:0-10082 GCA_049609505.1 Akkermansiaceae bacterium
GTGAGTTAAGGGAAGAAACGATAGAGGGGAGGGTGGAGGCAATCTCGGAAAAGGCAGAGCTGGTGGCATTCTCAGAAGGGTCTGAGAAGGCGATGGGCTGTCCGCTGTCAGCTTGTGAGCGGGTGGGGATATCTAGCGGGATCTGGCCGAGTAGCGGGATCTTGAGCCGCTCGGCTTCACGTTTGCCACCGCCGTCGCCAAAGATCGGGTAGCGCGTGCCGTGATCACACTCGAACCACGCCATGTTCTCTACCAAGCCTAACAATGGAACGTTGACTTTCTCAAACATAGCTACAGCCTTGCGTGCATCAATGAGTGCTACTTCTTGAGGTGTGGTGACGATGATGGCTCCTGTGAGGGCTATGGTTTGCACGATGGTGAGCTGGATATCACCTGTGCCGGGTGGTAGATCTAGGATTAGGTAATCGAGGTCTTCCCAGAGCACGTTCTTTAGAAACTGCTGGGTGTACTGTGTCGCCAACGGCCCTCTAACAATAACGGGGGAGTTTTCTTCTAACAGAAACCCCATGGACATCAGCTGCACACCGTGTGCCTGGATGGGGATGATCTCGTTTTCCTCAGTGGCGAGTGGCCGTTCTTTGGAGCCGAACATGTGGGCGATGGATGGACCGTAGAGATCACAATCACAGATGCCTACCTTGTGGCCTGCGCGTGCGAGAGCTGCGGCGAGGTTTGCTGAGACGGTGGATTTGCCCACTCCTCCCTTGCCGGATGCAACGGCGATGACGTGTTTGACGCCAGGGATGGTGTTTTTTCCGGTTGCTGGGCCCTGGGCGGTGTGAGCGGCTGGCTCCTGGACGTCTATCTCCACGTGTGCGTGCTTTACGCCGGGGAGGGGATCAAGCACCTTGTGGCAGTCGTTGAAAATCTGCTTGGGCACATTGGCATCCTTGGTTTGTACGCTGATGTGTACGGTGACGATGTCACCTTTGATCTGGATCTCTTTGACGAGCCCGAAAGAAACAATATCTCGGGAGAATCCAGGGTAGGGCACCTGCTTGAGTGCCTCGGTAATTGACTGCTCGGTCATACTAGAAAACGGTTAGTCGTGTAAGATGCGGCCGCAGTTTTCACATTGTGCGACTTCTTTGGCGGCTTTGACTTTGATCTTTGTAGCGGCAACTAGCTTCATGTGGCATCCACCGCACTGCCCTTTATCTGCTGACACCACGGCATCTCCTCCCTTGGATGAAAACAACCGATCGTAGAGTGAAAGCAGGTCTTCATCAATGTCAGAACAGAGTGTGGCTCTTTCTTGCTGAACCTCAGCGAGCCTAGCCTCGTCCTCATCTTTGCGCTGGGCGAGCTGGGCGATCTCCTCATCCACTAGGCCTTGCGTGAGGGCGAGGGCGGCTTGTGTTTTCTCATGTGCCGCGCGGAGTTCATCGGCTTTCTCCATGAGTTCTAGCTCGGAGGTTTCTAGCTCATCCACTTCCTCGGTGTAGCGGGTGATCTCGTTTCCAATGGCAGTGAACTCATCATTTTTCTTGGTTTCGAACTGTTGCACTTTGAGCTTTGCTAGGGTGTCCTTGCGGGTGCCGATGTCGAGTTCGATATTTTTGATCGCAACTTCGTTTTCTTGGATGGCGGTCTTGGATGCTCCCACGGCGGCGTTGTCATTGGCGAGGCGTTCCTTGGCGCGCTCTTGATCGATAGGGATCTGCTTGAGATCGTTCTTGATGGAAACGATCCGTTGATCGCGATCTTGGAGGATGAGGAGCTGCTCGATTTCGGCTAACATGCCTTGCTTGTAGTCACATCCAGCCAAGCACGCAAGCGCAGGTGAGTGAGGAAAGAAATTTTTTATTGATAGCCAAACTATTGGTGAACGGATAGGGTGCCTTCAGACTCTAAGTGAGTAACAATTATTGACAATATTATGAGGATTCAATGCCCCAAATGTAGCCAGCGATTTGACGTGACTGAGGAATTCCTCGGTAAAACGGTAGAGTGTGGATCATGCGATCATCAGTTTGACATTACCGATGATCATTTGGTGACTGATAAGAAAAAATTCTATCCTGGTGAGAAATCAGGTTCAAACTTGGATCAATTTAGCTCTTCCCCAGTAGCCCGTGGAGGTTCAGGCGGCGCCTTAGCTGAGGATATATCCTTCCGTACGGCTGCGTATAAAGATGACGTGGATGCACGCGAGGTAGGGCCGGTCGGGCCTCGCCGTGTGATGGCCACAGCCATCGGTGTCTGTGTGATGATGATCGTCATTCTTCTTTTCCTTTTTGCCGGAGGAGAGGATGGTGCTATGCGGGATTTGAATGGGACCAAACGCTATATACTGGCAGGCTTTGCGGCATTGCTCGGGTGCTCGCTGGTTTTGTTCGGCCTATGGCGTAGCAAAGGAAAAGCGATCATTGCAAGTGCCGTTCTCGGTGGTGCATTGCTCGTTCTTCCCACTGTGTATCCTGCACCAGAGGGGATAGATGTAGGGACGGTTCCAGATAGCGCACCTGCGGATGATGTTAGCCCAAACCTCACAACATTGGATGAGAACGGAAGAACAGCCCAAGAGGCCTACCGTTATGAACTCGGCTACGGCCCAGTGGAAAACAAAATTGCACGTCAAGGCAAGGATGCTGTTGTTGCTGTATTTGTTAGGAACGCGGCGTCGCCTATCCGAGAAAAAATCAAAGCTTATCTGCATGAGGCGATCGGTGATAAGGCAGAGGTGATTTCTTATGAACGTGGCGATAACAAGCTCAACGGCCTGATTCTCTTTAGTAAGGTCAGCCCCTCGATTCAGGAGATAGCGGTTTTTTGCTCGAAGTTTGGCAGGGTGCAGAAAATCGATGGAGAACTACGCGTCGTGGACGTATTGGTTGATCATCGTAAATTGGTCAGTTTTGATGAGGGTAAAACGCTCGATAAAAACAGCCGAGACTACGAATACCAGAACTTCAAGGCACTTTCCAGTATCGATCCCGTGGCAAAAATGAATGCTGCCAAGCGATTGGCTGACTCAGAGCCCCGTGCTATGCGTGCGGACGTTACGGCTAAGATGATTCAGATGTTGCCAGAAAGCCGCCCCGAACTTCAGTTAGAGTTGATTCGTGGACTCTCAACTTGGTCGAAACCAGGTGAAGGCGCGGAGGATGCCTCATTGAAAGCCATCCAAAAACTTCACGCAGCTGGGGAAGCAATAGACAAACCTGCCATGCGCTTCATGGTAAACCGTAAGGTGGAAGGGGGAGAAACCATTCTCTACGCATTGTGGACCAAAGAGCCTGTGAAGTGGTCAGACGTGCTGCTCATGCTTGGTGGGGGATCTGAAATTTTGCTTGCTCCCAACTTGGAGGGGATGGACGTCGTGCAGCTCAAATCTGCGGCTGATATCCTTGCCAAAACAGGCTCAGCGGACTCAATCCCCTTAATGGAAAAAGCTCGCGACAAACAAACTCAGCAATCTGCTAAAAAATCTCTGCAAGCAGCTATTGACGAAATCAAAAAACGTCACTAGCTTTCGCGCGCTCTCGCACATAAGTCACCAATTACTTTGAGAGCGATTCCTCCCACGCCGCCGTGGCGGAATTGGTAGACGCGACGGATTTAAAATCCGTTGAATGGTAACATTCGTGCCGGTTCGATCCCGGCCGGCGGTATTTTTTATTACTCTGTAGTAAACAAAACAGCCCATCACGGTTAAACGTGATGGGCTGTTTGTTGCGGTATGGAGAAATTTTATTCTAACTGCATACTCTCAGCCTTGGTATTAGTCGCGGTTATTAAGTGCGATCATCAGCCAGTAGAGGAGCTGGGCAAGGGATGCGATGGCGGCAACCACATAGGTCATGGCAGCCCAGTGCAGGGCGTTTTTGGCACGTTCTTGTTCGATGCTTTTGGTGTAGCCGCTGTTCTTCATCCATGCGAGAGCACGCTTGCTGGCATCAAATTCCACAGGAAGTGTGACAAAGGAAAACAACGTGGTCATGGCAAAACAGGCAACAAAGACCCAAATGAACATTGGGTTTTTGAATGCGACCATACCAACGATAGACAGGATGAAAATGACGTTCATCATATTCGATGCGATTCCGACCACGGGTACGAGTTTTGACCTCATGGTGAGCCATGCGTATGCCTTGGCGTGTTGCACGGCGTGGCCACACTCATGAGCGGCCACTGCAGCGGCGGCCACGTTACGCATGTGATAAACACTT
Source organism: Akkermansiaceae bacterium (assembly GCA_049609505.1). GTDB lineage: Bacteria > Verrucomicrobiota > Verrucomicrobiia > Verrucomicrobiales > Akkermansiaceae > Oceaniferula. The sequence goes on from JBMYYO010000120.1 coordinate 4,194, forward strand.
TCGCTCAAGTTGACGGTCTTGTTTTCAGGGTTGTAGTGATCGGTTAGCTCGCCAGGAACGCTGATCACACGGACATCGGTGAGACCGTTCTCGCGGAGCATCGCCTCTGCCACATCTTTGCCAGAAACAGAAAGAGGGCATTGCGAGTGCTCGGCAAAGCGCCGCTTGAGCGTGGAGCTGACTAGCCAGCTAACTAGCATGGAGGCACCGATGATGAGCCAATAGCTCATGGAGATGCCAGCGATGAATGCCATGGTGTCAGGAAGGATAATGGATTGCATGAGGTGAAAATGCTTAGGTTTTAGAATTTCGCAAATGGAAAGTGAAACTGTTAGATTTGGCTGGGATTAGAGCAGCCAGCTCAAGGCGATGATGGCTAAGGTGCCACACCAGAAAATGATAATGCCTTTGCGTGCACGGGGAGCTTCTTGGCCACGGAACCCTTCAGCCATAATTGCGCAGCCATGCACTAGCAATACACCCAGAAAAAATGATGGCAGCACGACGTTGAGGGTGGGCTTCTCAACCTCATGAGCGTGCAGGACAAAGTAAAACATCACGGCGATAGAGATCCAGCTAAGTAGATATCCAAGCCCTCCAAGAAGTTTCCCCACTGGGTGATCACTACTGGATATGTACTGACCGGAAACCCTCACTGTGGGCTGTGTGTTTCTGCGGTGTTCAGACTTCTGTGCGCCAGGTAAGTTACCCAATCCTTTTTCTGGATTAGTGCGTGTGAAGCCGCGTTTGATGCTGTTCAGGTTCATGGGTTTGCTCCTTTGCTACGCATCCTAGCATGGATCTTAGGTAGATCGATTACAATCAGGTGCCGATTTTCCACGGCTAATTTGGCGGTAAAAGAATAGCGGCTTCGAGTTCCGTTAAGAGCGTTGGTTTGAGCAGGAGCGTTGTCATGGGGTTGTTTTTTAGCTGAAGCATAAAGCTGTGCCCGTAACAATAGGGATAATTTACAGCTCTGCAATCATTCTAGCTCGTATCTGCACCCTTCCTGCTTGCGTAGTAGGCGATCCCGTGCTTTTCTCCGCCCGTCTGCCACGCCCTTTTCTCAGCGGGCAGATGTCCATCTCAACCTAATTGAAATCTTATGAAAATCGTTGTCGCATACTCAGGAGGTCTGGATACCTCAGTTCTTCTTCTTTGGCTCAAGGAAAAATATAACGCTGAAATCATTGCGTATTGCGCTGATGTCGGCCAAGGCGAGGAGCTTGATGGGCTAGAGGCAAAGGCACTTAGCACGGGTGCTAGCAAGTGCTACATCGGTGACCTCAAAGAGGAGTTTGCAGCCGACTACATTTACCCAATGTTCCAGGCCAATGCTCTTTACGAAGGTCGCTACTTGTTAGGAACCTCCATCGCGCGTCCTTGCATTTCCAAGGGCATGGTGGACGTCGCCATCAAAGAGGGCGCGGATGCGATTGCCCATGGAGCTACTGGAAAAGGAAACGATCAGGTCCGCTTCGAGCTTTCCGTTGCGGCTCTCGCGCCAGATATCAAAATGATCGCCCCATGGCGTGATGATGAATTCCGCGCTCAGTTCCCAGGCCGCTCTGAGATGATTGCCTACTGTGAAGAGCACGGTATTGACGTCACGGCATCAAAGAAAAAGCCTTACTCAATGGATAGAAACCTTTTGCATATTTCCTTCGAGGCCGGCGCACTTGAGGATACTTGGTATGACGCCACTGGCGAGGCGGATCGTGACATGTATGTGCTCTCCGTTTCTCCTGAAGAAGCGCCTGATACGCCGGAGTATGTGCAGTTTCTCTTCGAGAAAGGAAACATCATCGGCCTCCAGTGTGATGGGCTTGATACCATTATCTCAAATCTTGGAGACTTCAAGGTGGAGGGGGAAAAGGATGGCTACACACTGCTGTCACCTTACGGTGTGATGCGGGTGCTGAACTTCCTTGGCGGCAAGCACGGTATTGGCCGTGTGGACATCGTAGAGAACCGCTTTGTTGGAATGAAGTCACGAGGTGTTTATGAAACTCCGGGCGGCACTATCATTCTTGCAGCCCATCGTGATTTGGAAACTCTCACTGTTGATCGTGAGGCCCAATACGTTCGTGATGACCTCATTACCAAGTACTCTCAGCTTGTCTATAACGGCTTCTGGTTTGCGCCTGAGCGCGAAGCTATCCAAGCTCTTGTCACCTCTACCCAACAAACGGTTAGCGGAGAGGTTAGGCTCAAGCTCTACAAAGGAAACTGCATGCAGGCAGGCCGTAGATCTCCGTTCTCCATGTATGATGAAGACGTTGCCACCATGGAAGGTGGTGCCGAAGAAGCATACAATCAAAACGATGCATCAGGCTTCATCGCCCTCAACGCCCTCCGCCTAAAAGCCAGCGCCCGACAGGAGGGGTGATTGGTTTCGTGGTTGATTAGTTTCCTAGTCAACCAATGAACGAGTCAACTAATCAACCAACCCATGGACGAAGCAGTTATTTATACCATCCTCGGTGAGGCGGGGTTTACGAAGTTAGTAGCCGCTTTTTATAAGCGAGTGAAGACAGATGATCTCATCGCGCCAATGTATCCTGAGCAAGACTTTGCCGGTGCTGAGGAGCGACTGCGTGATTTCCTGCTGTTCCGGTTTGGCAATGATCCTCGCTACCAAGAGAAACGTGGCCATCCACGGCTCCGGATGCGGCACATGCCCTTCGCCATTGGCGATGAGGAGGCAGAGCGGTGGTTAGAGCTTATGGATGCAGCCATGGACGAGACAAATGTTCCTCAATCCATCCAAATGGATCTCCGCACTTTCTTCACCATGGTTGCGCATAACATGAAAAACAAGTAGCCTGCTTGTGTAAACAGCAAGCCGTGCTAGTTTAGCCTCATGGACAAAATACTGATCTTTGCGGGCTTTATCGCCCTCTACTTTGCGCTGCAGCTTTGGATTCTCCCCGCCTTCGGAGTGCCCACATGACTCTCTGGCAAATGTTCTCCGGGTGAGGACAAGAAGGAGCAAGAAAGCGCCAAGCCTAGTTCCTCAGGCACTGAATAGGCAAACTAGACATACTATTTTTTCTTCAAGAAATCTAACACCTGCTTGAGGCTCGGGATTTTTAGTTTTCCTGATTTGTCTTCGACCACAAACACAACCCGCGAGGTGGTGTTGTGTGCGACCACGTTGATGAGGTAGCGGCCGGGTTTGAGCGGCTTTTTATCCATCGTGGCATTCAGCTTGGTTGACTTTGCCTTCTGTTTGAAAAAAATCGCTGGCTGCTGACCCGGTAGCATCACCTCGCCTTTTTCATTCACAGCAAAGGCATTGATGATGAGGGTGGGTGATTCTTTTTTGATTTCTAACAATGCATCTGCCTTGACGGGCTTTTCGATCACGGCAAAGAGTATGTTGCCCTTTTGCATGACAGCTTTCTGCCCGCCGATGGTGACATCAAAGGGGTAAAGCATGGGGCGTTTTTCTTTTTCAGCGGCATCTTGCGCATGAACAGAACAGAGCGCGAAGAGAGTGAAGAGGATGAGAGTTTTCATAATGTTGGGGTTTTGGTTCTGGATGAAGGGAGGCCAAGTAAGGGGGAAACTAGCCAGATGCTCAGTAGTTTTGGACAGGATTTACAAGATTTGACCGATGCTATCCTTGGTGAGGATCTGAAAAACATCACCTCGAAACGACTTCCACATGGGTTCATTTTTATAAAAATCCTGTTAATCGTGTTAATCCTGTCCTCAAAAAATTTCTAGCTTGATCGCCTTGGTCTCAAGGAAGTGAGGAAGTGGGGAATAGGAGGTGTCTGGATTGTCACCCAGTGGCAGCAATGTTACTTCCTAATCCCCACAATTTCAATTTTGGATAGGTGCCTATGGCTCGATCACTGCGTAGTCGCCATCACTGCGGCGATAGAGGATCTGGGTGACGTTGCGGCGCTCGTTGTTGAAGACGATGAACGGCTTGTCTGAGAGTTCTAGAGCCATGATGGCATCCTCCTTGACCATGGTGCGCATGCGGTAGCTCTCGCGGTGGATGATCATTGGCTCTGGATCGTGCTCGGGAGTTTCCTCCTCTGGGATGGAATCGAGCACATCAGAGGCAAAGACTTTTTCATCGAGGTGGCGGATGGTATCCTGCCCTCGGTTGGCACGCTGCTTTTTGAGTAGGCGCGTTTTATGCTTTCTCATGCGGCGAGCAATCTTGGAAATGGTTTCATCAATGGCGGCATACATATCCTTGCCCTCGGTGGAGGCATCAATGACGATATGGTTGGCACAAAAGAGAATGATCTCCGCAATGTGGCGGTTCTTTTGTACATCTAGGATGGCTTTGGCCTCGATGATGCGCGGGTAGTCGAGATGGAGGCCTTGGATTTTTTTGGTCGCATAGTCGCGGAGTGAGTCAGTGACGTCCTCGTGGCGAACGGTTACAGTAACATGGGTATCTGCATTTGCGGTTTGCATCGTTTGTTTTTCCTTTCTTGTTTTTGGTTGTAGTGCCTGTGAGGGCACTTTTTGTTAGTTGGCCTGATGGTTCAGGCCGAAAATTGGATAGTGATTTGGTTAGAGGACAAAGTCATCGCCCAGATAGTGCTTGCGGGCTAGTGGGTTGTTAGCAATTTCTTGGGATTCGCCTTCGAAGATGAGCTTGCCTTCGTGCAGCAGGTAGGCGTGATCAACGAGGTGGAGTGTCTCGCGCACGCTGTGATCAGTGATTAGGATGGAGAGTCCATCGCTATCGCGTAGATCACGCACGATGTTTTGAATGTCACCTACGGCAATGGGATCTACGCCACTGAATGGCTCATCGAGCAGTAGCAGGGTGGGGTCTGTGCAGAGCGAGCGGGCGATGGTGAGGCGGCGTTTCTCTCCGCCGGAGAGTGCGAGAGCTTCTGACTTCCGGATGTGGGTGATGCTGAAGCGTTCTAACAGCTCATCAGTGCGGGCGGTGCGTTGTTTCTTGCTGAGATCCTTGCGGGTTTCCAAGACGGCCATCAGGTTGTTTTCCACGCTGAGGTGGCGGAAGATGGACTCCTCTTGGGGGAGGTAGCCCATGCCTGCTCGGGCGCGCTTGTGCATGGGGAGTGTGGAGATGTCTTTGCCGTTGAAGCTGACCACGCCTGCATCGGGCGGGATGAGGCCGGCGATCATGTAGAAGCTGGTGGTTTTTCCCGCTCCGTTAGGCCCTAACAGGCCTACGATTTCGCCTTCGCGCACGGAGAGGTTTACCTTATTAACCACGGTGCGCCCGCCGTAGGTTTTTACTAAACCTTGCGCCTCTAATAACGAAGGGGCGGTTCTTCTTGTGGTTGTGCCCAGGTGGACGGTGCCATCCTGCCCCACATCAGGTGTGGTGTCCGCTGGAAGGGGATCAATATCGGTAGAGCCGTGCATAGTTTGGTAGAGTTTCTTTGATTACTCTGCGGTAGAGAAGTGGCTATCCCACTTGCCGGATTTGGTTCGGAGCTTGCCGTTTTTCAGCATTCTAATCCACAGCCCTGGTTCTTTGGCTTGGAGGTAGCTTTTGGGGCCATACTGAATGCGCGGCATTCCGCCGCGCAGGATGACCTCACCTGTTTGGGCATCGTAGCTGGCGGTCTCTGCTGTGGCGATGAATTTACGACCTTTTTCATCGGTGCTGGTGAGGCGGACTTGGCCTTTTGCGAGCACTCGTTTGAACTCACCGAAGGCGGGGAGGGGGTCTTTTTTTTCTTCTTTTTTGGCTTTGTCGTCCTTGGCTTTGTTAGGCGCTTCGGCTTTAGGCTCGGGCTCGTTGTTTGCTTTTGGCTTGTTGTTTTTAGGGGCCTCTTTTTCTTCTTTTGGGGAGAGGAAAACTTTTAATTCATCGCGGCAGTAGAGGGTGAATTTTTCCTGTGTGAGCCGGACGTTTTTGAGGTAAGCGAAGATGCC
>JBMYYO010000121.1:0-10039 GCA_049609505.1 Akkermansiaceae bacterium
GCTGGGAAATGAATGCGGATTCACCACGCGGTCGTTTTGGCAAAACGCCCCTACCGAGCTGCCGCTTTTTACTCGCCGTGGGTTTCATCTAGCCACTTTACAATCGCGCGGCGTAGTTCTTCTGCTTCGAATCTGCCGTTATGACGCCAAACGATTTTTCCTCCCGGTGCGATGATGACGGTGTGGGGGAGAGCACCATTCCATTTTGCATCAATTGCCTCAGCGAGTTTATCCAAGTTCTGTCCAGTGTAGATGTAGTTGTTAGATTTGCGGCCTTCTTTTTTTACCGAGCCCGCCGTGCGTGGTGAGAGTGCAGCTTGTTCTTTGGTGAGAAACTTCAGCACCTTCTCCTTTGCTTTCACAGGATCGGCACTGATGGTGATCACTTCCACAGGACGGTTCTGGTATCGGCGATAGGTGTCTATTAACTCTGGGAACTCAGCTACGCATGGGCCACAGGTGGTGGACCAGAAATTAATGACACGGAGTTTTTTCGTTTTGTTAGCAGCAAGCTCTTTAGCACCCGCTTCATCAAGATCAGCAAGGGTGACGGGTAGTGCCTTCCAGCGGGCGTTATCTTTGGAAACACTATCACGTTTCCATGACCACTTGGTAGAGCAACCGAATGGACGAGTGGTGCGGGTTTCGATTTCCTCTCCCGCGAGAATTGTATCAAGGGCGATTCGGGCGTAGCGTTTGCCGATGACTTTTTTGCTGCGTCGGGCATCATCCAGTCTGCCATGGTAGCGGAGTTTTCTCTCGGCATCAAAGACAAACACATTCGGAGTGGCAACCGCGCCGTATGCCTTGGTGGTGGCTTGAGTAGCGCCATCGTAGAGGTAGGGGAAGATGTAGTTTTCTTCTTTGGCGACGGCTTTCATGTCATCTAACGAATCGCCATAAACGGAATAGCCTAGCTCATCAAGCCTCAGTGCTTTGTCATCGTTTCCTGAGATCGCAACCACACTCACGCCCTTGTCCTTGTAGTCTTTATGCAGGGCTACCATTTTATCGCGAGCCGCGCGGGCATCTGGGCAGTGGTTACAAGTGAAGATGAGCACCAGTGCCTTGGACTTTGCAAAGTCCTTCAATGTGTAGTTTTTCCCATCCACTCCTACAAGTGAAAACGCAGGAGCCGTAGCACCGAGAGCGAGTGTTTTTACAGGCTCTGGTTTTGCCATCAATGGGGAGAGACATAGGATGGTGGCCGCGGTGACGAGCAGTGATGTGTTCATGCTTTATTTCTGGCAGGATTCCCACTGGATGACAAACCACAAATTGAGCAATCAAAGCGGCGGTTGCTTAGCTTCGCATTAAAATGATGTGCCTATGGAGAAGTGGAATGTTCCGCTAGGTTCACCCTTTCTCTGGTTCATATTATGCCCATACTCTAACCGAACGGGGCCGATTGGGAGGTCAATGCGTAGCCCTAACCCTAGGGCGTAGCTCGGATCGCTGAACCCCCAGTCCCCAGCATTGGCATAAACTTGGCCCATATCAAAAAACAGCACGCCTTTGATCGGATCATTGATCGAGTGAATGTATTCGAGGCTAGCATTCCAGTATGCCTCCCCTCCAAGGGGATCATTGCTCAGAGAGCGCGGGCCAAGCTCGCGTTGGTCAAAACTTCTAACCGAATCCGAACCGCCACTAAATAGGCGGAGATCGATCGGCATGTCCTGAGATTCACCGGGCTGAAGAATTCCCGTGCTGAAGCGTGCGTGAAGTCCATGGTTTTCCCCGATGGGATAGCGGTATGATGTGTCTAGCTTTGCCATGAAGTAGCTGGTGGCGGCATCGCCATTGATCGTTCCATATTCAATGGCTGACTTGAGGTAGAAGCCTTCGCTAGGAAGCAGTGGATTGTCACGCCAATCGAGAGTTTGTTCAAATCCAACGCGAGTGATCAAGTAATCCTCTGGGCCTAACTCCATGGCGGTCAGTTTGGTTGAGGAGCTGGAAACGTGAGCGGTGCCCAAGTAGAGGCGGGAGGTGAATTCATCACGTGGACGCCATGTAAATGAGCTTTCGATACCAGCTTCTTTTTTATTATAGCCCTCATACTGGCGCTGGAGAACGTAACCTCTCGTTGTGAACTGAATGGCCTCGCCTGCGAAGTGTGGCTCGGTGACACTGACTTCGCCTAACAGACCGCGGCTGCTGTATTCCCCCCTCGCATTAAAACGTAGCAGGCGCCCCCGGAAGTTGTGGTCGGTGAAAGCCGATCCTAGAATGAACCCTTCAAAGGAGCCCATGCCTAAGTAAATTTTAAGCTCTCGCGCCTTTGTCTCAGCGACGTTGATTCTGAGATCCATACGGTTCCCTTCGCGGGGGATGGGGGTGAGTGTGGCGCTTTTGAAGGCTCCCGTGGCGAGGAGTTTCTTGAGTGACTTATCGGCTTTACCTTCATCAAACGGGAGATCTTTGAGCGCATCAAAGTAGCGGCGGATGCGGCGGCTTTTTGTCTTTTTGTCACCCTCGATGGTAACATCGGAAACGGTCCAAAGTTTGCCCCGAGTGACTGTAAATATTAAGTAGCTGAAGGCTCCTTGGTGGGAGAAGTTCATTGATATTTTTGCCGTGTGGAATCCTCGGTTACGATAGTGGTTTCCCACAGCATTTCGAATTTTGGTGATATTTTCTGTGGTGGATGTTTGGCTTAAAAAGGGTGCAACAATAGAGGTGATAGCCGCTTTATCTTCTGCGCTGGCTTTAGTGAAACGCGGTGGTGCGATTTTGTATAATGTGCCGGGCTTGATGTTGAGCGTGATGTCGATGGAGCGTGTTGCGTGGTTGGTGTGCTCCTTAACGAGGGTGACTTGGGCATTCCAGTGGCCTTTTGATTTTAGCAAGTTCTGCACGTTACTCACGCCGAGCTCAGTGTATTCTTTGATGTAAGGTGCTTTTTCCAGCTCAACGGCTTCGGTTTCTACAAGTGGCTGTAGGAAATAGCTGGTAAGGTCTTCTTGGGATAGTGACCCTAACCGATTTGCGCGGATGGTGCCGAAGCGATACCTTGGCCCTGGTTTGGCGATGAGGGTGATGGCATTGTTCCCGGGGAGTTTCCAGTCCACCTTGGCGTCAGCATGGCCTTCGCGGACGAGCAGCCGCTGGAGGAAAAACGCGGCGTCGTCAGCGCGCCAAGAGGTGGCACCACGCTGCTTAATGTAATCCAGCCGTGGGTTGATTTTTGACATCAGCTCAGTCGTTTTTTCCTTAGGTAAACCAAGCACGCTGACGCTGGCCGCCGTGCTGGTCTGCACGCTGACTGCGATGATGGTAGCTAGGAGAACTCCTAAAGAAAGGAACCGGTGGAGGGTGGCGGACATGAGGAGAGATTACTGGAAACGGATTACATAAACGATAAGGCCTCTAGTTTCTTGGAGATTATCTACTTGGGCTGTTAGGTGCCAACGGGGTCTTACCTCCACGGTGGCGGAGGAGAACTTTCTGCCAGTGAAGGGGTCCACCTCACCGACCTTGAGGTTGAGGTCTTCGGTGCCCTCCAGCATGGCGCGGAAGAGTTTGTTTCCACCTGGTTTATCGGCACGTTGTTTCATTTGGTGGAGGAATAGTTGGAAGGCTTTGAAGGTGGCAACGTCACGGTTGGCTAGCCCTCCTGTGGTGGTTCCTGTGGCAAGCAAAGTGAGCACCTCATGCTCTGGGAGCGGTGGGAAAGATGTAAAGGCGGTCTTGGGTGATGAGGCAGAGCCAAAGATGAAGATGCTAACATCGTGCTCTCCAACGCGGGATTTTCCTCTTACGTTGAGTGTTGGGATGATGCCATTTTTCGGGCTGAACTTCACTTCGCCCTTAGGGATGGTAAGCACACTGAATGGGAGTTTTGCTTTGATTTTGTTGGCGTAGAATGAGCCGTTGAGTTTTGGCTGAGAGGCTGTTCCTCCAACGTGGACCTTGCCCTGCACGTTGCCCGTGGCAATGTTTCCTCGCAGCAGAATGGGATCGTCTGTTTTCAAAGTGAGATCAAGTTTCCAATTGGCGAATGGTTTAGGAACTGGGAGGGCATCGTTTGCTTTTGCGGCATCGATGGCGGGGAGCTTCACCTTTGCTACCTCCGTCGAAGGCACCCCGATCGGGATGAGGTTGATGTCTTTATAGACGAGAGATTCCGCGATGCCGATCGTGCCGCTGACGGTGGCTTGATCGAGCGTGCCGTTGACTTTGAGATCAGTATTAGCGCGGATGGACATGAGGTCATCACGGTGCACGAGTGCGTAACGGGTGGTGATCTCGGCATTAAAGGAGGGGTTGGCTAAATCACTGATGTCCGCATCGCCTGAGATCTGGAATTTTCCACCGTTGATCTCAGCGGTGGTGGTGGTGTGGGCTTTGTTAGATTCATTGATGGTGGCTGATAGTTGTACGTTGCGGATTTCTCCGTAGTCGAAGTCGTTGAGCTTGATCGATGGGACATGTGCCTTGAGATCGAGCTGATACTTGGGTTTTTCCAGAGTGCCGGATACCTTAGCATCGGCACTGAGTGTTCCGGTGATTTTATCTAGCTGGGGAATGAATCGTGAGAATCGTGCGAGCGGTAGCGTGTGGATGGATGCTTCACCTTCGAGGGTGGTTGTTTTGAGTAGTGTGCTAGCGATGTCGTTGCTTTTAGCCCATGTGCTGGGGGTGAATGGGATTTTCGCCTTGAGGGTAATGCGTTTGATTTCTTTCTCGCTGAGGTTGCCGTTAATATTTAGATGGGCTCCCTCTGACGCAAGATTGAGTGCCAGTGATACGGGGTCATGGCTGCCCTCGCCAAGACCCTCGGTAATGTGAATGTGAGCATCCCCATGCAGGATGGGAGCATGCGGGCTGCCGGAGAGCTTTAAGTTTACTTTGCTGTTTCCTGTTAGGTTTTTGAGTTGTTCTAGAGGTAGCCAATTTCGGAGTCGCTTGAAAGTGATCGGTTTGGATGCGATGGTGAGTGACCAAGGTTGCTCTTGTGCGAGAAACTTTTGCGGGGTGGTGATGTGGGCTTGGTAGGGCGTGCTGCCGCTGATGCTGGCGACTGTTTCTTCTAAGTTTTTGACTTCAATCTTGGGTAGTCTAACAAGTTTGCCATCCCAATGGAGCGCGGCGTGGGCAGTCCATTCACCTTCTTGTAATTGGAGCGATGTTAGATTGAGGTTGTTCGGCCAATGGTAATTCGCCTCTGCTCTGGCAGTGATAGGTTCTGTGTCTGGTAAGTTGACGGTGATGGCGCCGAGCTTTAGGCTTCCTTGATGTTCATTGCTAAGGTTTCCGCGGCCACTCCACGTGAGTTGGGTTTTGTTTGCTAAGCGGATATTTTGCCCCATGGCGCTGGCGAGTGCATTGAGCCATGTGGGGTTAGTTTCATCCAGGTGGAGTTTGCCTGAGTAGGTTTGTTTATCTTGGTCAAAAACGATGCTGGCTTGCAGAGTGGGGGAGGTGATCTTGGCTGTGATCGGTTGCTTGCTTGCGTAGTTAGCGGTAAGTGAAAGCTCCGGGATGGAGGTTTTATCTGCAACGATGCCGGAGAGCTTAGCATCGGCATGTGCGGTGATGTTTTGCCCGTTCAGCGTGGCTGTGCCCACGGCGGTGAGTGAGGCCTTTGTTAGGTGGATGGCATCTGGGGCGGGGAGCCATTTGCGAGCCAGCTGGGAAGCTTTGCCGAGTGAGGCATCAAACTCTGCGGTGGTGTGCAGCCACCAGGAGCCGGCAGTGGGCGAGGTCCATTGGCCTTTTAATCTAACAAACGCCTCGCTGCCGTCGATTTGGCTGGTGATTTTTCCACGATAGCCTTGGTCTTCTTGGGTGAATGTGATCGTAGCGAGGTCGATTTTCTGGTCTTGGTAGATGATGTTTTTCAGTGTCAGAGAGGAAGTGATTTCCCAATCAGGAATGGCACTGTGCCAGTTCTCGATATGAGTTTTGAATTTAGAAACGGTCAAGCGAGCGGGCAGACCAAGATCGAACCGTTGGTTGAGTGTTTCAGAATCTAACTCGCCGTGACTTAGCCTGGCGGTGAGGGTTTCTCCCATATCGACGTTAAATGTTGCGTGGTAGAGCTGAAGTTTCGCTGTCCCGTGGAGGTGTGCGGACCAGTTAAAATCTACGTCTTCAAGTGCAATCTTAGGGAGTAGCTCCATCCTTGGCAGAGTAGCGGAGTGGTCTTTCCAGGTGATTTGAATGTCTTGGGATGGAGTGGATTGAGCCGTGGCGTCACGAGCGAGAAACTGACTGAGCTGGAAGGTGTCAGAGCCTCGGGTGTGAGCAATGCCGCCGATCTCAAATTGCGCTAACGGCTGAATGTTTGGCTGAGTTCCTTGAAGGAGCGTGACGTGCAAATTGCGGATGTCGATGTCAGCCGCTACCATGATGGGGCGAATGACGGAGAGGGTATCGGGGCTAGACTCAGATGGACTTTTTTCTTGTTGTGGAAACTTTGTGATATCGATGACCGCGGAGACCTCTGAGATATCGAGCTTGCGGATTTGGAAATCGAGCAGCTCTAGAAGTTTGTAATCAACGTGGGCTTGTTTGATGGAAAGGGACTGAATGCCTTGGTCTCCAGAGTAATCTAAATTTTCGATGGTGAAGCCTGATGAGATAGAGCCAGTTACCTTAAGATCGCCGTTCATTCCCTGATCTGTTAGGGCTTGGTCGGTGAAGTGATGGATGAGGTGGCGGGCGATAGGGCCATTTACAGCGAGAGCCAGACACAGCAGGACGACCGCGCACCATGCTAGGCGGCGTTTCCATTTCCGTTTTTTCGGAGGTGTGGTGGGTTGTGTTTTTTCAGACATTTCTCTCGCGGGGGGCAACTATGTGCCATAGAAAGAGGTGATGCAAATAACGAAACTAGGATTGTTTGTCTGTTGGGCGGCGTGTTGCGGACTAGTTCCAACAGGCGTTGTGAATGCGGAGGTGAAACTGGCAGAGGGTTTTCAGCTGAAGGAACTCTACAAGGTGCCTGCCAAACAGCAGGGATCATGGGTGGCGATCACAAAAGATCAGCATGGCCGATTAATCACAGCGGATCAATACGGCGGACTTTACCGAGTGACTCTACCAGAAGTAAAAATCGAGAAGATTCCCGTCAAGGTAGGGGGCGCTCACGGGTTGTTATGGTTTCAAGAGAAGCTTTACGTGTCTGTTTCTGAAAACAAAGTGGTGCCTCAAGGTATCTACACCGTTAGCGATAGTGACGGTGATGGCGAGCTGGACAAAGTGGAGCTTATAAAAAAACTGAAAGGTGGCGGCGAGCATGGTCCGCATGGCTTTACACCCTCTCCAGATGGGAAATGGATTTACCTCGTCAGCGGAAATCACACGGCGTTACCCGAAGGGATTCATCACTTCCATCAGACCCAAAAGTGGGGTGAAGACCACCTGCTGCCTACTCAGCCAGACGCACGGGGACACGCGCGGAATTGTAAGGCCCCCGGAGGATGGATCGCGAGGTTCACTCCAGATGGGAAACGCTGGGAGCTGTTCAGTCAAGGGTATCGGAATCCCTACGGCATTGCTTTTAATCCGCAGGGGGAGTTGTTCGCTTATGATGCGGATATGGAATGGGATTTTGGTACACCGTGGTATCGCCCCACTCGCATCTGCCATGTGACCAGTGGTAGTGAGTTCGGCTGGCGCACAGGCACAGGAAAATGGCCATCCTATTATCCTGATAGCTGCCCTCCTGCATTAAACATCGGCCCGGGTTCACCAACGGGGTTGATTGCTGGGCAGGGGTTGAAGTTTCCAGCGCGCTACCAGCGTGCTTTGTTTGCGCTCGATTGGACGTTTGCCACGATGTATGCCATTCACTTGAAGCCTAACGGGGCGAGCTACACGGCGGAAAAAGAAGAGTTTCTCTCGTCGTCTGGAATGCCCCTCGCGGATGCGGTGGTGGGCGATGATGGGAACATGTATTTTCTAACAGGTGGGCGCAAATCTCAATCCGCACTGTATCGGATTAAATACACCGGCAACGAATCGACTGCCCCTGCAAAAACCACCCCCGTGCATGGTCTAGTGAACCTTCGTCGCCAGCTTGATGCCAAACACATAGCTCCTCAGCTCACAGACACGGCTCTTATTTTGAAGCATTTGGGGCACAGTGATCGTGCCGTGCGCTACTCAGCGAGGGTGGCACTAGAGCACATGTCGCTGAAATTGTGGAAAGGGCGCACGACCGCGCACCCCGCCACACTAGTGCAGTATTCCATCGCAATCGCACACCAAGGGGACGCCGCCTCAGCACGCGATGCGTTAGAGAAGCTGTCTAGGGTGACGTTTTCTGATCAAACACTCAGCCAGCAGCTGGATTATCTCCGTGCGGTATCGCTACTCATATCCCGCCATGGGGTAGGGGATGCTGCGCCCATCTACATCAAGAAACTCAATAGATATTACCCATCAAAGGAAAGTGAACTGAACCGGGAGCTGTGCCGGCTCCTTTGTGCGCTGCAAGCACCTGACGTGGTAGAGAAAACCCTCCGCCTCATGGCATCAGGTGCTGCTGACACTCCGCCTGATTGGGCAGTATTAGCTCAGCGCAATAAGAGATACGGAGCGGATCTGCTGAATATGCTCAAAAACATGCCATCGATCCAGAATCTCCACTACGCGTATTGCTTGAGAGTTGTGAAAACCCCATGGACGAAGGGACAGCGGAGGCAGTATTTTACGTGGTTTCAGCAGGCTTCTCAGAAGAGCGGTGGACAGAGCTACAAGGGATTCATCGAGAACATTCGTAAAGAAGCACTAGCGAACGCCACGGAGAGCGAGCAGAAAATGATTGCCGCGTGGAAACTGGCACCCGTTTCCACCCCGATGAAAAACCTCCCTCAGGCCAAAGGTCCTGGCCGTAATTGGCAAGTGGATGACGTGGTTTCTCTGATGAAAACCAAGCCCACCACGAACCTTAAAAATGGTAAGCGTATGTTCCACGCCACGCTCTGCTCGCAGTGCCACCAAGTTTCTGGAGAAGGGGGCAGCTCTGGGCCAGATCTCACACGGGTAGCGGGTCGGTTCAAGGTGCGGGACATCGCTGACGCGGTGATTCATCCCTCAAAAGTCATCTCTGATCAGTATCAATTCTCCGTGATTACCCGCAAAGATGGCTCCTCATTGACAGGGAAAATCTTGGTTGAAAAGGATGCCATTCTCATTGTGGCAACCAATCCCTTTGACCTCAGTAAAACAATTGAAATTCCAGAAGGTGAGATCAAATCCATCACCAAGTCACCCATTTCGCCCATGCCTCCAGCTTTGATTAACTCATTAAACAAGCAAGAATTAGCAGATCTAATGGCTTATTTGATGGCTTTGAAGTGAAATAATCTGGGTAAAATGATTTTTTTGAAATCAAATAGAGGTTTGCCTTTTGATCTTTTGTTTTTGGTTAAGTCGTTTACGTGGAGTGTGTTGAGGTTGATTTCTTTCACTCGACTCGTTCTATTTCGAACGTATGTTTTTCGATTGTCAGGTGTTTTTTGTAAAAAACACTGGATTTATTATAAGGATGAATTATAAAGTCCCGCGAACCAACTCATATAACTTATGCAAGACATCCTTACATCCTCCAAAACAATGCTCGCCCTCGCTCTCTTTGCTACTGCAGCTATTTGCCAAGCAGCCCAAGTCTGTAAAAAAGAAGAGGCGAACCAACCAGAATCGGTAAACCGCACAGCGACGGTTGAGCTAGCAGCTCGCTAAACTTGCTGGCAGGCGGAGACCCTGCGTTTACGTTAGGCTAGATTAATGTTTGAATTTGATCTTGTTATGACTTAGTAAATGCATATGGGTCACTTGTTTCGCTTCCTCCTTCTCCTTGTATTGGTGATTCCAGCATCTGGTGATGTTTGGATTTCCGAGTTCATGGCATCGAATGATGATACCTTGGATGATCAAGATGGCGACTCCACGGATTGGATAGAACTCTACAATGATGGTAAAATGGAGGAATCTAAACGCTACCTCAATTTGTCCCTCAATTCAGCCGTAGATTCTTATACCAAAGCACAAGCACTCTTCCGTATGGGCGAGATCACGCATAATG
>JBMYYO010000122.1:0-1924 GCA_049609505.1 Akkermansiaceae bacterium
TGCAGACCGGTGCCACTTTCTCGGAGTCTCTCTCCCAGCATCCACGTATTTTCAACAAACTCTACGTAAACATGGTCAAAGCCGGTGAGCTTGGTGGTGTTCTCGAAGTTGTTCTAGACCGTCTTGCCGAATACATGGAGAAGGCGAACAAGCTGAAAAACAAGATCGTCTCCGCGATGGTCTATCCAGTGATCGTTCTCTTCATCGCCGTAGCCATTCTGGTTTTCCTAATGTTAGTCATCGTGCCTAAGTTCAAGGAAATGTTCGAGGGCGAAGGCGGTGAGCTGCCAATGATCTCACAGGTTGTCTTTGGTTTCTCTGAAAACATGTTGGCGAACCCAATCCTCGGCATTCCTAATGCCATCTGGGGGTTCCTCGTCGTTGCTGCTCTCTTTGTCTTCGGAAAAGTATGGGGGAACACAACTGGTGGCCGCGCCACTATTGACGCCATCAAACTCAAGCTGCCAATCTTCGGTGATCTCACCAAGAAATCATCCATCTCACGTTTCTCAAGAACTCTCGGAACGCTGGTTACTTCTGGTGTGCCGATTCTTCAAGCTCTCACCATTACCCGTGACACCGCAGGCAACGTAGTCGTTTCCAAGGCTATTGACCAAGTTCACGAGGCCGTCAAAGAGGGTGAATCTATCGTTGCTCCTATGCAAGCAAGTGGAATTTTCCCCGCCATGGTGATCAGTATGATCGATGTGGGTGAGGAAACAGGTCAGTTGCCCGAGATGTTGCTGAAAATTGCCGATGTTTACGATGACGAGGTAGATAACGCCGTAACCGCCCTGACATCAGTGCTTGAGCCGATTATGATCGTTTTCCTTGCGCTAGTTGTTGGAACGATTGTATTTGCATTGTTCCTACCATTGATTAAGATGATTCAGAACGTGGATCAGCAAGGCTAGTAGCCGATGCTACAGAATTAAGGGTTCACTGCTGGCTTATAGTCGGCAGAAAGCCCTGATTCCAAACTCCCGTTTGTATCATAAGTAATCAATAAATATTCATAAACGAATAAACGACGCCTCGTCCTCCATGGGGTGAGGTGTCCCAACCCATAACCTCGTACTACACCATGCAAACATCATCTTATACCCGCAGCAAACTCCGTGGGGGTTTTACCCTCATTGAGGTCCTTACCGTGATCGCGATCATTGCGGTCCTCGCCACTATGTCCGTGACTGGCTTTCAGTGGTATCAGCGCAAAGCCAAGATTGGTCGCGCCCAGGTCTTCCTCAAAAGCGTCGAACGTGCTCTGGAGGAATACAGAACAGACACTGGAGTTTTCCCACAAGGAAATGGGAACTCAGGCAGCACCTCAGAAGTCTATGAAGCACTCTATGGTGACTCAGATGGCGATGGAAAAACCGATGACGGAGCCTCCGCACTCCTCTCAACACTCGATCCCAATCTTCCTCGGAAACAACAAAACGTCCGCGAAGAAGGCGGCACCTACGTCATGGTTGATCCTTGGGGAGAAGAATACCTCTATCAAAGCCCTGGTGTGATGAATACCGCTGACTTTGACCTCTGGTCCAAAGGGCCCGATGGCGAAGGTGGACCGAACCAAGGCACCGAGAAAGAAAGAAGTGACGACATCGATAACTGGTAACCGCCGAGCGTATCTAGCCTGTTAGTTAAGGCGCCCACTTCTACAATCTATTAAACACTTCCATGTCCGAAGAAACTCCCGCGCCGGAAGAAAAACCGGCTGCCAAAAAAGCCGCCCGTAAATCAGCTGAGAAATCAGCCGATAAGCCCAAGGAACCCTCAGCTGAGAAACCTGCGGATAAGCCTGTTCGCAAGAGAGCACCCCGCAAAAAAGCTGCCGCAAAATCTGCTGATAAGACAACAGATACCACAGACGCAGAAAAGCCGGAACCAAAAGCTGCCCCTGAAACTCCCGCCGCCACTA
>JBMYYO010000122.1:1951-2166 GCA_049609505.1 Akkermansiaceae bacterium
GAAAACTAGAAACACAGGGGAAACAGGAAAAACGAGCGAGCAAAAAAACTGGTAAAAAAGGTAAGCGCCCCGCCAACCCAAAAGAGGCTAATAAATCAGAAGCCCCCAACGCTGAATCGAAGCAAGGTGAGTCCAGCTCAGAAGACTCTTCTGCCACCAATGCCAATGATGATAGCCGCCCGCAGCAGCAATCATCCCGTCGCGGAAGAGGGCGT
>JBMYYO010000122.1:2176-9961 GCA_049609505.1 Akkermansiaceae bacterium
AAGCATGATGAGCCAAAAGTCAAGCTGGACAAAAAACTCATCGCCAAGCGAGCTTGGAAGATTTTCCACTCAGAAGTCAGCGAAGAGGGTCTTGCGCTAATCAATGACAAAGATGCCCGCGAGCTTGCGCGCCGCAGTCTCCGTGTGGCAGAGATCTACTCCCGCGAGGAGGCTCTCAAGAAAGGAAAGAAAAAAGGCTAACACACTTTTCATTCTAATGACTACTCCAGCTTTGCCTTGGCAGTTAGCAATACGCATATTGGTAATTGCAGCCACCGTCCTTGTAGTATCCTGTAAAAGCAGCAGTGAATCTGAAGGAGAAACTTCAGAGCACGCTAATGAACCCGCAGATTTCCTGCCACTCATCGAGCAAGCAGAAGCTGGAGATACGGAGGCTCAGTTCAGGCTCTATCGGAAGTACAGTGGAGCTAAGGAGCTAGAGGGCTATAAAGAAAAAGCGGCAAAATGGTGCATCATGGCCGCTGAGCAAGGAAACAAAGAAGCCTACGCATCAGCATTTGTCATTTACGACCATGGCACAGGAGTAAAGCGCGATGGCAAACAGGCCCTCAAATGGCTTCTCAAAACTAATGAGATTAAACCCAAAAGTGAAATCTACTGCCGATGGATTGCTGAACGCTATGAGCGTGGAGACGGCACACCCAAGGACGCCAAAACCGCCATTGATTGGTATAAAAAAGCAGGAGAGTTAGGTGACAATGCATCCGTCCTGCGCTTGGGGGAAATTTACAACAAAGGAGCGGGTGTTCCCGCTGACCCAAAGCTTGCCTATGACTACTTTTACCAAGCTGCTGCGATGGGATTAGATATTTGCACCTACTACCTCGCTCAAGCACACCTCGATGGTAAGGTTGTTGAGAAGGACCCACTGAAGGCATACGCATGGGTTCTCTGTGGCCGATACAGTGCACCGATAACTCACGAGCGAGCGGCTTTTACTCAAAGGAATTTGTTGAAAAAAATCCTCACTGAGAAACAGCAAAAAGACGCAACCGTCATGGCGGCAAAACTGCGGGGAGAGCTTAATGAAAAAAGCCGGGAACTGAGGAAGAAGCGCAATGCTTCCGAATAGCCCTTCAGTTAAGCGTGTTGCGTCTGCCTTGTTGAGGTGTGTGAGGATTTGATGAGTAGGCTGAAGCAAACAATCGTAGTCAGGGCTGAGGCAGCGAGGCTGGTGTTTACAGCGTTGCTTCGTTCTTGGAATATTGTGATCTGAGGGGTGTCTCTGATGAATAATTGAGAGCCGTTATGGAATTGCTGGCTGTTTTCTGTCATGCGGTTCTCTAGTGATTGGCAGGCATCATGCAATTGCGCCAGAAGGCCATCCGTTTTATTTGGGATACTTTCCCCTCGCACCAAGTAGTCCGGTGATTTCATAATACGCTCGATCGCTGCGATGCGGGCGGTGATCTCCATTGTGCGCCTGATTTTATCGTGTTGTTCTTTCTCTGTTAGGTCTTGGTTCGTTGTTTCTTTGATGTTTTTCAGTTCCTGCTTGAGTGTAATTAGCTCAATCTCCAGCTCTAGCCCATGGCTGGGGCCAGGGAGGATTGTGCGTGGTTCTTGATGAATGCGTAAGGTTGGCCGGTGCAGCTCGGTATTGAACTCCGCCAGTTTTTGAGATATCTCTCTGAGCTGTTTTTTTAGTTCTTCCTGCTGTTTTTTATGAGTCTGCACAGCAGTTTTCCATTGTTGTTGATGGTGGCTATTCCATAGAGCATGCAGTGTATCGTAGGCGATGGTGGGCGAGGGGTTTGAGTAGGAAACTTGCAAGACAAACGGCTGAGAAAGCTCGCGGACAGTGACGTTTGTTTGAAGGTCATGGATGGCTGATTTTTTGTCACCAGCCTGAGTAGTGAGCGCAGATACTTGGTTAGTGATTGATTTCAATATCTCAGGGCTCAGCAGCTCATGGCGGAAGTGAGGGGTGAAGCCATCACTTGCGGCTGGAGGTGAGTTTTCTGTGCCTGATGAAGGCTTCCTAAGCATGACTGGCGTAACATCCATGATGATCTCTGCCTGATGCGGAGCATACTGCATCATCAAAAAATAAGTGGCTCCCCCTACAGCACCTCCACAGCAGCAAGCAAGGGTGAGGTTTCTAAGCCATGAGTTTCTAGAGAGCATATATCTACCAAACAGCTAGTAGTGTCAGTTGTCAAAAACTTATGCAGGTGAAGGCTCTGAGCTTGTGCGTGGGCTATCACATGATTTCACCAGTTAGTGAAAATCTAACATATCGTGTTGATTCTATCCAAAAGCTCACCTAGCCGCTCTGTGCATCGAGTAGTGTTTCTATTTTTTTCTCAGAAACTTTCATCCGCCGAGGTTGGCTGGGTGCGTATTCTGAGACGCGCCACTCCATCATCAGCCAGCCGATTTCCCACAGGCGTGAGTCGGTAGGGTTTGCTTTCCATCGGTCATACCACGGGCACCAAAGACGCTGGATGCGGTGGCGTTTTTCTTCGTCTTTGATGATGGGGAGGCTGTCTAACCGCTTGAGACGTTCTTCGATGGCGGAGAAGTAGCGCGGGTAGTCTATGAAGTTACGATAGCCGGCGCGCCAAACGTATTGGTTTCCTAACAGCCAATCGACTTCTTGGGAAATGTCCTCAGCTATATCGCTAAGGTGGCGTTGCCCTTGTTGCTGCTCTACCCAACTGGCGATCGTTGGATGGATGTCTAACATGGCTTCAAAACTCTGCGTTATCGATTCCGCGCAGGCGAAGAGTTCCCCTCGGCCTTTCTCGCAGCACTGCGTAAATGTTTCTTCATCACGGGGCAGGGGATGAGAAAGTGCTCCTTCGCAAGCGATGCGCAGCATTTCTTCTTTTAACCATTCGCCTCCTTTGGCACCTGTGGGATCCATCATGGGGAGCATCATTTTCCCGCTCATGCCTAACGGGAATTGGCGGCGCACAAAGTCGATTTGCTTTTCTTCATAGAGAGAGAACAATCGCACACATCCAGCGCGGTGGCTCTGCTCAGCCTCTTGCTGATTGAGGAATGCCCTCATGCCAACGTAGCGTCCCTCATCAACCAAGGCGGGGAATAGGCCTTCATCGGTTTTTAACGGAATTGTGCCGAAGTCCCATCCCTCACCGCCAGTCATCTCCCATTCTTCATTGGCCTGGAGTTCTCTACGGTCCTGCATCAGCCCGGTGAGTTCTTCTTTGATGGCTTCTATGTCTGTGCCGTGAGCCAGCTGCTCATCGTCCTCACTCCATACCCGCAGCTTGGGGATGAGGTAGGCAGGGAGGCGATCTTCATTAAACATGGAGGCCTCAATGAGATGGCCAGTTTTTGCAGAGAGAAAACTACTCAGCTCTTCTAACAAACACCGGGTTGGCTGCCAGCCGTGCCATTCTTCGCAGAAGGCGATGGCTACATCCCGCGCCGGGGAGCATGCCTGCCGTTGGCTCTTGGGTAATGATCTGATGAGTAGGTAAACTCTCTCTTCTAACATTCCTGGAACAGCCCATGAGCGCAAGTGGCTGGGGAAGGTGCTGATATCTTCAAGGCCGAGCTCAATGCTGAGGCCGTCATCTGTTTCTCCAGGTGCTTCGTGGTAGCTGAGCTGGTAGGATTGCTCGATCTCGTCCTGCTTGAACCAAAGCACATCTGGGAAGTCGCTCAGTTCCTCTATCTCTCCCCAGACACAATCTTCCACCGTGAGCATGAGCTGTTCCTCGTTGTTGCCCGTGGTGCGCCATTTTTGAAATGCCTTAGCGGTGCAGATTTCGCGCGGGATTCGATCGTGGAAAAAATCATACACGGCATCGTCAGACCACAGTCCACCTTTGCGGCGGAGTTTGTGCTCGGCATCTTCCACCTCGTGACGCAGCGCATCTAGGTGATCCATGAATTTGCCTCGCGTGCGCAGCCCGCTTTCTAATAATGCTTCTCTAACAAATACCTCATGCGCTTCCTGCGGGTTGACTCTGCCGTAGAAAATTTTCCGATCATTGATCAATGTGAGTCCACCGCAGATGACGGTTTCCTTGCCGTAAACGGCACCCTGTTTCTCGTTCCACGAGGGTGAGTGGTAGCGGCTACGGCAGAGGTGGGGGATGACTTGCTCCACCCAGAGGGGATCAAGAGCCGCCACTTTTCTTGCCCATACGCGTCCGGTTTCCACAAGTTCAAAGGCGATCACCCACTCAGGGCGTTTTTTTCCAAATAATCCAGAGCCAGGAAAGACGGCAAACTCCCGCCCACCTGTGCTGCGGTAAACGCGCTTTTCTTTGTCCCACAGGCCGAACTGGCGCGGCACTCCAGCGAGTAGGCACTTGTGCATTTCATCCTCATCACCCCACTGGCTCCGCTCGGTCGAGAGCTCAGCAATCTTTACCTTGAGGGTGTCTCCAACGAGTCGGCGAAGTTCAGAAACGATTTGATTCCACTCTAACACACGACGGAAACTCAGAAAGTTTTGTTTGCAAAATTTGCGCAGTTGGTTGCGTTTGAAGCGGCGTTTCTCGCGGAACTGAGAGACCGCCGCCCAAATGTGCAGCAGAGTGAGGAAGTCAGATTCCTCATCGTTGAATTTCTTATGAGCGGCATCGGCTTCGCTTTGTTTTTCCTGAGGTCGCTCTCGCACGTCCATCACACTCATGCCGCCAACCATGATCAACATGGCCTCTAACACTCCGCGTTGTTGGGCTTCAATCAACATGCGACCAAGCCGAGGGTCAAGGGGGAGTCTTGCAAGTTGGTGCCCGGTTTTTGTTAGGCTGCCATCTTTATGCATGGCATCCACATCTTCCAGCGTGCGGTGGCCTTCACTGATGGCCTTGGGCGCAGGTGGACTAAGGAAGGGGAACTCTCGCACGTCAGGGAGCTTGAGTGATTTCATCCGCAGGATGACCCCGGCCAGCGAGCTGCGGCGTATTTCAGGATCAGTGTATTCATCGGCAGTATCGTGAGTTTCTTCATCGTAGAGCCTCACGCAGATGCCTTCCTGCACTCGGCCGCACCGACCGCGCCGCTGCCGCGCACTGGCTTGGCTGATCTGCTCGATCTGGAGCCGCTGAATTTGGCGGCCTGGATTCCATCGGCTGACCCGCGCTAATCCGCTATCAATGACGTAAACAATACCGGGAATGGTGACACTGGTTTCCGCCACATTGGTGGCGAGCACGATGCGTCTGTTAGGGCCATCTGTGCGGAATACACGTTCCTGCTCATCGAGACCTAGCCGAGCGAAAAGGGGGAGGATTTCCGTGCCGTAGAAGTTTTTTCCTTCGAGCGTATCCGCGCACTCGCGTATCTCACGCTCTCCGGGGAGGAAGATTAGCACGTCACCTCGCGCATCCATGTCTGTCACCCACTCGACGGCTCGGGCGATGTGGCGGGATAGGTCTTCTCCTTCACTGTGCGGAGGCAGGTAGTGGTCTTCTACCGGGAAGGTGCGCCCTTCTACATTGACCACGGGAGCACCATTGAAATACTCAGAAAACTTTCCCGCATCCAGAGTGGCGGAGCTGACAACAATGCGGAGATCTTTACGGCGTTCTAACAGGTTTTTTAAATACCCCAGCACGAAGTCGATGTTTAAACTTCTCTCATGCGCCTCATCAATGATCAGTGTGCTGTATTGTTTGAGGCTCCGGTCCCGTTGGGTTTCTGCGAGCAGAATGCCATCTGTCATGAATTTGATGGATGTTTCCTGCTGCACTTTTTCTACAAAACGCACCTGATATCCCACGCGGTTCCCGAGTTCGGTGCCCATCTCGCTGGCAACGCGCCGGGCTACGCTGGCAGCGGCGAGTCTGCGAGGTTGGGTGCAGCCCACGCGCCCCTCTGAACCTTCCTCAACGGATAATTCGTAGGCCATCTTGGGTAGCTGGGTGGTTTTTCCACTGCCTGTTTCGCCCACCACGATGACCACCTGATGCTTGCGCATTGCGGTCATGATTTCCTCCCGGCGTGTTGCCACTGGAAGGTCTGGGTATTTGATCTGTGGATTCTTAGGCACCGCGCTGATACCTACAGAGCGCAGGGCAAATGCCAAGCCGTTAATGAAGGATCACTCAGGCTTGGATAAACGGTAGAATCCCATTGTGCCACTCGGGGTGATGGTGATGGTGCCCGTGCTTCCCATTGGGATGATGTTATTTCCTGTGGAGATGTCTGTAGTGCTGGCGGGGTTCCAGTTGATGAGGTTGTTAGAGTGCAAAATGGAAACGTCTGAGGCCGTTCCGCCAGCTGGCAGTGCTATTTCAAAGCTGCTACCTTGCTGTTTGAGTAGGGAAGTGGGGGCATTGCTTGAGCTGTATCCCATCGCCCACAATAAACCGTTTGGGACTTGGCCGAAATTCGTTCCTGTGAAAGGTGCAGCGGGCACGCCATTTTCTTCTGTCCACTGAAGGAATGGCGATAGGTAAACATAGGTGGTGCCAGTCGCTTTGATAGTGCCTGTGACCGTGACTCTTGCCATAAGTTCAGTTCCAAAGATAACTACTCCTGTGGGGATTTCTTGGGTGACATTGACGGGTAGGGTTAGAGTGATGCTGTAGTTTGCTCGTGTTCCAGTGCTGCCAGTGTGCGTGATGGCTAAGGTGCCAGTACCTTCTCCGGTGCCAGTGACAGGTGTTGCTGCCAGATCTTGATTGATTGGGGTGCCCGCTGCTGTGCCTGAAATAGTGCCTTGGTTCACAGTGAAGGCGTGCTCCATGGCATCAAACTCATTAGTGTTTGGATCCACAGCACCATTGCCAACAGTAAACACATCAGCCCCTAAGCCTTGCCCTTGGAGGGTGATGTTGCCTGTTAGGATATTGTTGATCGTGAAGGTGACATCGCTGCCCGCAATGGTTGCGCTTTGAATATCAAGTAAGTCGTTAGTATGAGTATCCGGGTTGATATTGTGACTGCTCGCGATGGTCCCCGTCAGGGTTGATGTCTGGCTGTTCTGCCCTGCTATATCGATATCAATGAGGATAGCAAGCTGGTTAAAACCTGGCTCATTGACTAGGGTAAGAGTGCTTTGGTTAGGCGATTGCGCGAGTAATGGTGCGCAGAGCGCGGACATGGCAAGTGCATAAATACGATGGAGAGGGAGTTTCATTCGAGAGATTTAAGCGGGTTTCATCTGCCCTGTCAAACCATCGAAACAACCATCGAAACGTGAGGCTAAGCCAAACGCCCTGCTCGTCACCTTTAGTTCGAAAAATTCTCGTGCCTTCGTCGGGAAGCCCGATTACAGGCATTAGCTCGAATGGTATATCTACAAATTCGAATTCCTTGTTCACATAGAGATTGGTGCAATAAAGGATACGTTTTGTTAACTAAAAGGTTTCCTTTTTGTCTACCTATTGGATTTCGATGAGGTCATGTTAGCCGACGTTTTCAATGATTAGCGGTTGTATGCTTTGTTTATCATGTGAAACGATATTCATTTGCCCATCTTCGCCAAACCAAATGATGCCTATTTTCCTGTCTATGGAGAGATATTTCTGTAGCCACGGTATTTCAGCAGGCTCTCTTGGAAACACCAAAAACAATTTCACATCGTAGCCTATTACTGTCTGATATCGAAACCGATATTCATACAGCTGGCTGATACCTTTCCTAGTTTGACTCAGTAAATTATTGATGGTAATACTTTTCACCTCAAACAGAAACTTGTCATTGTTAGGGAATTCGGCGAATAAATCGATATGCTCGTTCTCTAGGGGTACAACGTTGCGGTTTTGCAGGTGATTGTGTAGTTTTTCTAGCAGATCTTTGTGCGCTAAATTTGCTCTCTGCCTTCTAATTCGT
>JBMYYO010000123.1:0-9886 GCA_049609505.1 Akkermansiaceae bacterium
AGCTATTCCTTTGGCTGCTAAACTGGGTATCCACATTCTTCTGGAAAATGTGTGGAACAATATGTTCTATGATTTGCTGGACGGTGAAAACCAATCAGCAGACCGATTAGCCAAATACATCGATGAAATTAACTCCCCCTGGGTCGGCTCTTATTTTGATATTGGAAACCATCAACGATTCGGCAAGCCAGCCGACTGGATCCGCACGCTCGGAAAACGCATCGTAAAGCTCGATGTCAAAGACTGGGGTAAGAAAAACGGATTCTGTAAAATTGGCGATGGAGATGTCGATTGGGCAGATGTGCGCAAGGCGCTCAAAGAGATTAACTATACTGGCTGGGCCACAGCAGAGGTAAGAGGCGGGGATAAAGCGCGTTGCGCTGAGATCTTAGCCAATATGAAAAAGCACTTATTAGGTAAGTGATTTTTTGGGAGCAATCTCTCTGATAGATAATGTTCGGATACCTTTACGCTCCTGCCGCAAGCTGTAGCCAGCCCGCACGTTCTCTTTATCAGAGTATGTTCTGTGGTCTGGCTACTCAGATGCATCAAGATTATGGGCCGGCGGCTCGGTTTTTGATCAATAGGGACTCTACTTTTCTTGCTCTGGCGGGTTCCGCACTCGCTGAGCAAGATGCGGAGTTTCAAGTGCAGAGCTGTTGCAATCCGCTAGCAATGGCCAAGCCCATTGTACGTGACCCCCAAGTGCTGAGCTTTGCTGGGGCGGTCACGCTTTGTGGCCTGTCTGCTAAGCTGCGCGATAATGTGGAGGATGAGTCTGGGTGGAGAGCAAGGCTTCCTCATTTGGGGGGTGTGGCGATTACACCAGCGCGCAATAAGGCGGTTTCCATTCTAAACACCACGGAGTTTCCCACTCAGAAGGTGCTGGATTTGTTAGGGAGCCAAAAGAGCGTTGAGCAGTCAGGTGGTGCGGATCTTCAGAGTGCAAGTGAGCATTTGGCACCATCTTCGCACATTTGGCACGGCTCACGGGAAACACTCTGGAACGTGCGGGCTTACTCCAGCTTGGCACGTCTCTTGGTCGATTAATCTACTGGCAAGATGCCGTGGATGACCTTGAGTCTGACCGCAAGCGGGGGCACTTCAATCCTCTCCTTAACGAGCCTGTTAGTAAGGCTGTTTCTCTCATTGATGATGAGCTGCAAGTGCTGGCTAAAACCTCAAATCGAATCGCCTGGAGGCGGCATCAGGAGGTGATTGGTGAAGTGATTCATCACACCGAACAGCACTACGATTCCAAAATCAAAAAGCGGCGAGTGAGCTCCGCGAAAAAAGAAAGCAAATGGTACGGTATCTGCGATTGCTGTAGTCCCTGTGACTGTTCAGATTGCTCCTGCGGAAGCTCGGATGGGTGCTGCAGTTGTGACTGTGACTGCTGTTCATGTAACTAACTCAACCCACGATGAACCTGCCTGATTTTGCTAACCAAGAAACCCCCGGAGATCTTCTTCGTTTGCAGGAGTTTCTACGTGAGTCACTGGTGAAATCTGGAGTGGATGCTTCCGTGCGTTCTTCCTCAAAGCTACTCAACCTCGCATGCGGGAGAGCGGATGAGATGGGGGTGCTGGCGGATGTTTTTGGTAAGGATGGTATTCATCTAACAGGATTGGATATCCGTGACCGTGAGATTGATGAAGGGCGAGACCGCTGGAAGAAATATTTACCTGATGGTGCGGATGCTGATTTCTTGGTGCAGGATTGCTCAAAGCTCGATCATCTAACGGAACTTGGAGAGGATTTTGATGTAGCGTTCATGCGGCACCAGAATTTCTGGAATGGCGATACCACTTGGAGCCAAATCTATGACCAGGCACTGCATCGTTTGTCAGAAGACGGGCACTTGGTAATCACCTCATACTTTGATCGTGAACACCGCCTCGCGCTGGATGCCATCCAATCTCTCGGAGCAGAGCTCATCCATAATGAGCGGAATCCCCATTCACGTATCCTAACAGATGCTCCCGGTAAATCGGTGGATCGGCACGTTGCGATCTTCAAAAAACCCTAAGAAGGATTTTTTCTAGTTGAGGCAGACATTGATTCCCGATAGAATTAATTTACTATGTCAGATAGCTTTACAGAAACAACAAGCGAGGGGTGGTTAGGCCGTATTGGTAGTTCTATCAAGGGGGTGTTGATCGGCCTGATCATGATTGTGGCCGCTTTCCCCGTTCTCTTCTGGAACGAAGGCCGTGCGGTGAAGACACGCAAGGATCTGGATCAGGGGTCTAAGGAGTTTGTTTCGTTAGAATCCACGGAGGTGAATGCGGCTAACGAAGGTAAGCTTGTTCATCTGACAGGGATGACTGTGGCGGAGGGTGAGCGGAAGGACTCTGAGTTTAATGTTAGTGCGGAAGGGCTTGTGCTCAAGCGTAAGGTGGAGATGTTCCAATGGCACGAGGATGTCGATAGTAAGTCCAAGAAGAAATTGGGAGGTAGTAAGGAGACAACAAAAACCTACACGTACAAAAAAGCCTGGGGTGAGGGGCGAATTGACTCATCAAAATTTAATCAAGCGAACGATCACGTTAATCCTTCACTAACGCTCAGTTCTCAATCGTGGACAGCCTCGCCGATCACGGTGGGAGGTTTTACACTTTCAGAGTCATTGGTTGGGAAAATCAATCAGAGCACTGCTTATCCGATTGAGAAAAAGAATAAGCTCCCAAACAAAATACAAGATCGTAAAGTAAAGCTATCAGGTGGGCAAATTTACTTGGCCAAAAATCCATCGTCTCCGCAAGTTGGTGATGTCCGTATTTCCTATCAAGTGGTGAAGCCTACCGAGGTGAGCATTGTCTCCAAGCAAGTGGGCAATAGCTTTGAGCCATTTAAGGGTGATGCAGGGACGTCGATCAATATGCTGCAAGTGGGGAAACACACCGGTGCTTCGATGTTTGAAAGTGCGCAGCAAAGTAATAAGGTGATGACGTGGATTCTTCGCGTCGTCGGATTTGTTGTGATGTTCCTTGGCTTTAGCTTGGTGTTCAAACCATTCTCTGTGTTGGCAGATGTGCTACCTATCGCTGGCAGCATTGTTGGGGTGGGCACAGGTATTGTGGCATTTTTGCTGGCTGCTCCGCTGAGCTTGGTCACGATTGCCGTGGCGTGGATATTCTACCGGCCTCTCATCGGTGTGCCTCTTTTACTGCTTGCAGGTGTCGGCATTTTCTTCCTGATCAAAAAACTAGCGGCACAGAAAAAGGCAAACGCGTGAGGTATCTAGCTTTGATATTGGCTGCTGGTGCATTGGTTTCTTGCGGGGGATCTGCGCCTGAGCCGGTAGCTGGAGTGTTAGCTTCAGATCGGTCAGTTTCATCTGTTAAACAAAATGGGCTAGGCGTTATGGAGGCGGACTTGCTGGTGCGGATGAACCGCGAGAGAGTCCGTAGAGGAAAGCGGAAGCTCTTGGTTGATGCGCGCCTCGCCGTGGCCGCGAGAGGGCACTCCCAGTGGATGGCAAAGCATGGTCGTTTCCAGCATCAGGGAATAGGAGGGCGGACCTTTCAAACGAGGCTGGATAAGGTGGGCTACCCCCGTTGTTATTCGGCAGAAAATTTAGCTCTAACAAACACGGCGGAGGAAGCCGTTGCGATGTGGATGAAGAGTAGTGGTCATCGCAAGAACATGCTGAATGGAAAATACAGCCGTGTAGGGATAGGTGTGGTAGGGCGCTACTGGACGGTGAATTATGCTGAGGCAATGCCTGCGATGAGTGCAGACGGAGTGCCTGGGCTAGCGCCCCCAACCTCAGGTGCGCTTTTTCAAAATCGCTAACCACTCCTTTTGCTCGCGTCCAGGGTAGGCAAGCTCAGGTACTTTGTGCCAAAGGATGTTAAAGTAAGGAGCGAACACTTCACGCACCTCAGAGATGCTTGTTTCAAAAGGTGGACCCTCGCCAAGGGGCATTTCGGTATTGGTGAAAAAGACACCAGCAAAGATTCCTCCATCATTGAGTAGATTAGCTGCGCATTGGGCGTATTGTTTTCTCTGCTCCGGTAAAATAGCGCAGTAGCAGGTGTGTTCCCAGATGATGCCGTAGCGCTTTTGTTTAGGTAGTTCTGAATCAAAGAGATCTGCCAACAGGAAATTGATCTGTGGGTTTTCCTGAGAGAGAAACTGAGCGCCACGGATCGCAGTGGATGAGATATCTAGTCCCGTGGCAGCCCACCCGGCATCTGACCACGCTAGCACATCGTGGCCGAAACCACAGCCTGGTACGAGAACTTCAGCGTCATTTGGGATATGACCAGAGGCGAAAACTTCTTGCAGGGATGGCGCAGGAGCACCTTTGTCCCAAGGGGTGTCGCCCACCATGTAACGCTGCTCCCAATCAGGTGTTTGTGTTTTTTCCGAGGTGTTTGGGGAGGATTCATCCATGTTTTAGTCGATATAGGTATCTAGCCATGTGGCTATCTCAAAGAGTGAGACGTTTTAAAAGAGAGCGAGACGTGCACACATAAAACACGCCTCGCTCAGGGTGTCAGCACACATAAAACTGACATAGGGATAACGGCACATTAAGAGCGACCTGTCTATCTAATAGTTATTTTTATGCTTTTATTTGACCAAGAACTTTACTTAGGGAGGCAACGGTGCCTCCGATATCAGCGAGATTACTGGGCAGAATCATGGTGTTGCTTTCTTTTGCGAGGTTTCCAAACTCATGCACATATTGCTCAGCAATCATGAGGTTGACGGCATCCGCGCCTCCAGGTTCATTGATAGCCTGACCAATGTTGCGTAATCCTTCTGAGGTGGCGGTGGCGAGTAGAGTGATTTCTTGAGCCTTACCTTCTGCCTCATTGATTTGGCGGAGCTTTTGAGCCTCGGATTCTTTGATGACTTGCTGTTTGTGCCCTTCCGCCACGTTGATGGCAGCTTCACGTTCACCTTCAGAGAGGGCGATCTGTGAGCGGCGTTCACGCTCAGCACGCATCTGTTTCTCCAGAGCATCTTGCACGGACTTGGGTGGAGTGATATTAGCGATCTCATAGCGAGTGATCTTCAGTCCCCATGGGTCGCTAGCCTTGTCCAAAGCATTAATGATATTCGCGTTAATGGCATCACGTTCTTCAAAGGTTTTATCCAGCTCTAGCTTGCCAATTTCTGACCGCAGGGTGGTTTGCGCCAGCTGCGCAGACGCGAAGTGGTAGTCCTCGATTCCGTAGCTGGCTTTCTTGGCATCCAGCACCTGCATGTAGAGCACACCATCGATTTCAATAGCGATGTTGTCCTTGGTGATACACATCTGTGAGGGCACATCAACAGCCACCTCCTTGAGCGAGTGCCTGTAAGCGACCCGATCAATAAAGGGTAGCAGGATGTGAAAGCCTGCGCTGAGTGTGCGACTGTATTTTCCCAGACGTTCGATGACAAACGCTTGGCGCTGCGGCACAATGCGTGCCGTTTTTATGAGGGTGACTACGACGAGTATGACGAGTCCGATTGCTACAATGTATTCCATAATATTAGTTGTTGTTAGGGTTGTTGGTTAATGGTTGGGTTTGACGACGAGGGTGAGGCCATCGCGTTTGATAATGGTGGCGTATCTGCCTGGGAGGAGCTCCGCATCGCAGCGAGCTTTCCATTCGGCTCCTTTAAGTTCTACTTTTCCCGTTTCCTCACCACCGCCGATGGCGTGAATGACTTTGACTGTTTTACCGACGAATTCCTCTTCCACGTTTCCCTCTAGGCTGCAGGAGTCTCCTACAAACCACGAGGTGACGTAGCGGCGAAGAACAAATAACAAGAGTAGTGAGGAGGAGGCGAATGTGATGCACTGGGCGGGCACTGAGTCCAGCACCCCTAGCCACATTCCTGCCGCTACGATCCAGGCACCGATTCCGAAGAATACGATGACCACACCGGGGGCGACAAATTCCAGCAAGATCATTACGAGTCCTGCGATAAACCAGATTGCTTTTGCGTCGAGTTCGATAGGCATATTAAAATGAGCGTTGTTTAGCTCGCTCGTATGCTCATCGAAATAGTCACATTCCGCTATTACAATTCAGACGGGTGTTTATACCAGCACGCTACTTACTCAAAGTAAGTATCCTCGTGCGAGTAAACGGGCGCGCAGCAGCAGAGGAAGTGAATGTCTGTAGTGGCCGTGATTTGGTGCCAAGCTCCGGAGGGTATGAGGACAGCATCGTTAGGTTTGATCTGCCTCTCTTCTCCATCAATTTCCATCACCGCTTTACCTTCTAACATAAAATAAATTTCCTCACTCAGCTTATGGTAATGCCGTTCGGTCTGCGCTCCAGCGGGTAGGCTGGCTTCTGCTAGGCTTTGTTTCTCAACGGGAGCATTGGTGGCATCGAGAATACTGCGGATGGTAGATCCATCGGCGGTGGTGAAAGGTTTCTGATCGGCTAGCTGGTTGACGGTCATGGCAGTTTGTAACAAGGTATCAGCATGGAAACAACCTCCATCACATGCCCGTCATGTTTCGAGCTATTTGAAATAGCCCTGCCTCCGCTTGAGGAATGCCCGTGTGAGGTGGATTATGATTGCGAGGTGTGCTGCAGGCCAATGGTGGTGGTGTTTTCTAACGGAACCGCAGAGGCAAGGAGCTTGGATGATTAAAAAGAAACATCTCTCAGGGAAAGAATCATGCCCTTACTTGCCGAGTGCCAGACGAGTGTGGTCGCCTAGTGACTCGCGTGAGTTGAGGTGTTTTGTGGAAACAGACAGGGCGGGGGAGTATCAGCGCGCTTTGTTGTGCTGTGCGCAGTCGCTCTGGTTGCAGGGAAAGCCCGCGCAAGCACTGCTTCAGCTGAATCATGTGTTGTCGATGGAGAGGCACGGCATATCTGAAGGGTTACCCTATCGCGCGAAACTCTGGCTGTTTACCCATCGGGAAGAAGGATGTTTTATTGGAAATCCAGTAAGGCATTACCAGCATTTGGCAAGTCGCGTGGTAGGTGCGCACAAGCAGCTACGTAGCTGGCGTGCGTGGGCGTGTTTTCACCTCGCGGAGAGGGTTCTTTCGCCAGAGGAATTCCCTCGCGATACCCGGCAAGTCACGCAAGAAAATTTACACATCCCCAGCATTGGGGGGGTGTTAGAAAACCTAGTGCCGCTCACAACCCATGAAGAGGTGGCCGAGCTACGTGTTCTTCTTTGCTCTGAACTCCCTCTTGACCTCCGGCAGAAGCATCAGGGAGGACATAACGATGAGTAAACCTCCCGCGATGGCGACGATGTGAGGTCCAGCCAGCCCAGCTACGGAAAAAGCAATCACGGGAGCGATAGTTCCCCGTAGTCCTGTTAGGGAGGTGTGCACGCTCATGTACTCGCCCACTTTATCAGCATCTGTGAAGCGCGTCACCCACAGGCTCCAGATGACGTTGCCACCGGATCGGCCAATCCCGTGTAGAGCGATGCCCACGCACAAGGAAATATAATTACCGCCGAGGTAGAAAATCAAAATGCCAGCAAAGAAAAACACATTGATCAGAACCCTCACGGAGTAGAATGGCAACTTATCAAAAACCATTCCCCAAGGCACCACGCAGACAATGAATGCCATCATAGGGATCGAGCTAGTGATCAGTCCTGCGCGCGCTGCATTAAGCTCAAAGCCATACTTAGGATTACTGATATACTCCACGAATAGAGCAAAGCACAGCAGGTTCCCCAAACCTAACATCATCCAAGAAATAAGAAGTTTTCGGAACGCAGCATCCTTGCCTACGTGTTCGAAGGCATCAAATAATCGTAGCCTCTGAGCCTTACGTAGCTTGACCTTGCTCATCCCTAACACACAAGCAGCCATGGCAAGCGTGCAGCCAGCATAGCACCAGAAAAGTAGGTGAAAGTTCACTCCGTTTTCCGTGAGCCACACACCAATAGCCAGCCCCGCCATGCCCGCAATCACTGAGCGAGACATCGCGGAGAGCGAAAAGAGTTTCCCCCGAACGGTGTCCGAGTAATGCTTACGATAAATCTGGGACATCAGAGGCACACCCAGCGCGAGAAATACCGCCGCCATACACACGCCTGTTAGATAAACATGCACTGAGCTACCAGAGAGGGCTGCAATACTAAACCCCACCGCTGACATCGTCCAAACCCACGCCGAAGCGATGTTGACCGAGCACCCTAGGCGACGGACAAACTGCACCGTGAACAGGCTAAGGAGAAGTCCCACGCTAGCGGCAGCAGCAATGGCCATCTTGAGTGCATCCGGAGCATCAAATACTCGAATCGCGATAAACATGGAAAACGTAGCTCCTGAGGTTTCAATAAACCCTTGAGGCAGCGAACGCAGAAGCTCCAGACGGAATGTTTTCCCCTGCTGCTGCCCTGATTCCGCCTCGGTGCTCATCGCGGGCTCAAGGAAGCTGACATGGAGATGGTAAACAAGAGGATTCAGAAAAATTCGCCAACATGTATCTGTTGACGATCTATCCGTTGATCATGCTTGCGACAGGGAGGCCTATGAATGTGATGATCAAATGCAGGAAAACTTGTAGAACTGGATAGAGGATAATCCCCAGCACGATGGCACCCGCATCAGGCTTCTTGCGCAAATCCTTCGTGGCTGTCCAAGCCGTGCAAAACGCCACACTCACAACGATCCAACCCAGCTGTAACCAAATAAGAAAATCAAGGTGATCGAGGGCCAGCTTCCCCGAAAAAGCATAAGAAAACCACAACAAACACGGCCCAAACAGAGCCAGAAAAAACGGCCAAGTCACAGGGCGTCTTCTCGGTCCAAGAGGGGTTGTGAGCGGCTCTTCCACAGCCAAGCCATAATGCATTTCCAAAAAACCTACGAGGGAATAGAAACAAAAGAGAAAAACTGCCCGAGAGCCAACTATTCCATCTGGCCTAAAAAATTACTGGCGGTAGGCGGCAGGACGGCACATTGCTCCATAGAGCAGCTTAGCAAAATCTCTACTTCTTGCGCCTCAACACAAAGCCAAGCGTGCCGAGACCAAGTAATGTCACTGCTGACGGCTCTGGAACGGTTTGGGCACTACTTCCTGCACCAACCACGTGGTTCAAGCTATACCCCTGCGGGTTAGGCCCATCGACCGTGAACGTGGGATCTGTTTCTGCCTCAGCACGAGCCCAGCCGAGGATATGTCCACCATTTCCGTCGTCGGTAACAAATGCTGTGGCCTCAGCAAATGATTCAACAGCAACGGTGTAAGTATGCCCAGACTTGAGGGCGATGGTTGCTGTGAGTGTGTTATCAATGTCACCTTGCGAGCCTGTTGTGTTCGTGCCTGTGAGATGAAGGTCTAACTCACTCTCCCAAATAATCGTTTCAGGGGCAGCGTTATCGGTAATATCGATCAGGCTGTTGGCGCTGGAAATCGAGTTTTCCAACGATTTGTTACCAAAGGTTTCATAGGCGAAGTGGATCGTCACCATCACCTCGGATTCTGGAGTTCCCCCTGTAACGTGTAGAGTGGATTCCGCTTCGGCATAGGCAGACCCCTGAGCATTTGCGGTGGGCGAGGCGAATGCCGCCACAATGGAGCTGGTGTAAGTGCCTGATGCACGTTTTTCACTAAGTGCTTCGGAAGAATAACTACCGTGGCCTGATACTTCAGTAGTGTAGTCCCCAACCGTGAGGGTTGCGGATTGAGCCACTAAAGTCCCTGCGCCTAAAACAACGGCAGCAAGTAAGGATTTTTTGAGATAGGTTTTCATTATTTGAATGGTTACGTTGTTAGGATGAGGATAAATATCAATCCAGAAAATACGCCCCTACGTATAGAAGTCAAGCCCCTGTGGGATTTTAAGGGCATCCGCGCCACTGGCAACTCATCATCCAACATTCACCCATCAAAAATCTCAGCAAGTGAAGCCTTGCCTCAAGGCATGATCGAATTAATATTGTAGT
>JBMYYO010000124.1:0-9848 GCA_049609505.1 Akkermansiaceae bacterium
TCTTTTTTCTTATTCTTGATGTAAAGTAAGCTGGGCGGATACTCGGATTCCCCAACAGACTTGAGCACCCTCTTACTGCCTATAATATCGTATTGAGGAGCTGGTGGATCACCGACCGCAATAAGAGAAATTCTAGGGCGCAGGTGGTCATCATCTGAGCTACTGCTCGATGACTGCTGAGAGAAAACTGACGATGTGCTGTGAAGCAACACGATACTGGCTAGTGCCCAGCTGAGTTTCATATTCTTCATGGGATTAAATTTCTGAGTCACTCAACCAGCGGAAGTCCACTAGTTTGAATTGCCTACCGTATTTGGCATTCAGTGGGAGAAGCTGGTTATTAGGCGATAGGGTAAGTGAGTTTTCAGATGAAATCGTCACAGGTTCAAGCGGATTATTACCTTTCGAGTTAGATGCGCTATCGGGAGAGTTTGAAATCAAGTAGTCTTGTGTTCTCTGCACGGTAGCCTCACACCAAGCCTTGGCGATGATACGATCATTCTTATCTCTTGCCTCACCATAAGCTCTGATCACAAAGGTATCACCACGGGCAGTCAGCCCTGGCGCCACCGTTTGCAGCACATCAGCTTGCGTTAGGTAGCCAGGAGCACCGTAGGTCTTAAACGGAAAGTAGGAGTTTGCATCCGGCCTGAGTCCGCCACCAGTGTTCGCGCCCCCCATATCGGTTCTGATTTCATCGACTGGAACTCCGTTCTGCCCCTTTATCTGGAGGGATTGGTTTAGCTCCGCCTTCTCGATCGCCGCTTGCAGTGGGCCGCAGAAACTTTCGTCATCAAATGCCGTAGCTGGTGATGTGTTTTTACGTTGGGCGAGTCTGCGGTTTACAAAATCAGACATGCTCAAGAATGGGCCTCGTTCTTTAACGATTTTGACCATCTCGATGGCGAGCCTCTCAACTTCGGCATCGCTCAGTGCTCTTACCCCTTCCCAGGATGCGGCATGTTTTGTTTCGCTTGCGTTTGCTTG
This sequence comes from Akkermansiaceae bacterium, assembly GCA_049609505.1. Taxonomy (GTDB): domain Bacteria; phylum Verrucomicrobiota; class Verrucomicrobiia; order Verrucomicrobiales; family Akkermansiaceae; genus Oceaniferula. The sequence continues at coordinate 988 of JBMYYO010000124.1, forward strand.
TGAACCTGTCGATTGAGACGTTCTGGGGACTAACAACCTTGAAAAAGCATTCTGGGATTCTCCGCCGCCAGCATCTGGTCGAGGCACCCGGCTAAGTGAGGAAAACAGCGCCCGCCAAGCCTCAACGCTGGTTGAGTTCACATTGAATGCGCCTTTGTTCATCAAGAAGTAGGCCGCATAGTCAAAGGACTTACCTCCTCCTAGATAGCTACTAACTTCGGAGCTAGAAACGCTGGCCGGTTTGTTCAAAACAAGCCGCGAGTTGGGCAATGAATCCGTTAGGGCATCCCAGCCAGAGGTGTAGTCAGGAATGGTTGAGAGGAAGTACTTATCCCACAACATCTGGTTCGTGCTATACGTTATATCATAGCAAAGAATATCATTCAGTTGCTGATACACGATGCTAGACCATGTGCCGCTGGAGCCGTTTTTTGATAATGTTTTCCCCCATGCCGTGCCTGCTTCTGCTCGCTGGTAATACGTCCTGCTCAATGAGGCATCTCGATCCGAGCGCGGCTCTGCATTGGAGTGCCCTACCACATAGGTGGGCTGCCATCCTTGAAAACCTACCTGAGCATGCTGGAGTGATGCGAGAGAGAAAACAGGCATGTCCTTATTCGGCAGATCGAACATCGCGTAGGACTTGATCGCACCCCACTCAGAAGGAAGACCAAATGGTGAGCCGTAGGACTTGCTATCGCGGTACGGCAGTTGGTTTCTTCCATCACCTAAGCGGGGTGTTGCCCATGGCAACATTGAGGGGCCAGGAGCATATCGCGGCCAATCGTGATAGTAACAATAAGGGCTTCGGTGAATATAAGGAGAGCGCACGTTAAAGTTCCCGATCACAGGGTTGTGATACAGTATGCCTGCGCCTCTTCCCCACTGCTGCCCTAGACTTTGCAGCTCATCATACTCATCCATCCATCTCATGCGGCCTTGGATAAACCACAACCTCGGAGGATTTCTGTTAGGACTACTGCTATAGGTGGTAAACCCAGGCAAGGTAGCATTATTTACAGGGTGAGTGTTTTCCCTGTAAACAAACCACCACCCGTAGCGGCGTTTACCAGCAGGCTCCATTAGGATTGTGGAGATTGATGGGCTGTTCAGTGCTGAGCTAGCATTCAGCGTGCCTGTGTTCGGCGCTCTTTTTAGCATGAAGTAGAGGGCGCGACTAGTGAATGCATTATTCACTCCAGAAGGAATTCCGTATCGGATGGGAGATGCGGCAGTGATATTCACTGATGGGTCCGCTGCTTTTCCTGACTCAATGTAGAAGTTGTTCTGCCCAGTGGGGATGGAGGCACTCAATACGTTTGATCCTACGCTGGTGAAGTTGTAGAGATTGGAGTTGCCACCGATCTTGGTGCTGCTGGATGCAGCGGAATCGGGAGAGAAAACCAGGCACTCACCCGGCGCCATGTCTATGGGTTTGGTCACAAAATAAACAAGAGAGCCAGAGAGTGCTCCCCACATACTACCAGAATTTGCCCCTGGGGCGTTGACCAGAACTTTGCCATCCACTCGGAGGTTTGCGATGCGCGGGATCGGGCAGGCCACGATGTAGCGTGCGCCCTTGAGTGTAATGTTGTAAGGGTTCCAGAGGGTAACGCGGGGGTAAAGGTGGATTCTGATAGCACGTCCGCCACCGCGGGAGGAGTCTCTGCTAAAGTCAAACGCCATTCGGCAATCCGTCATGACAGGCTGAACGGGCTGTGCTTTTTTGCTGATATCAGATGTTTGCCCTTCGGTGTAGTTCCCGTCTGCGTCAGCTCTTGAGGGTATGAATTGCGGCTCAATGCTACCGCCCCCCAGTTGAGAACCACTGATCTCTTCTGAGAGTTTATACCAGTTCTTAAAGTGCAAGAAATTCGGCCCGAGCTCGCGGTATTTATCACCAGGCATGATGGGGCGATCACTAGCCATCCCTGTGCCGGGGACTCCTGACACGCCCGCAATATCGCCCGATGCACGTAGGTAATCCGTCATATCCTTCATCAAACCTCCTGCTCTAACATCTGCCATCACGCTGTAAGATTTAGCTGTCACGTCATGGAAGTTTGTCTTGATAGAAGCGTTAAGGGATTGGTTATTCAACGCTACCCCTAAGGTGTTGGGAGTGATTACCTTGGCTCTGTCTTTGTTCAGCATACCATCCACTGGCTGATATGGTTCATTTGGACCCGATTTGACTTTGGAAAAGCCGGGGCCTTCCGCACCTGCGAGACGGTAGTAACCACCTCCCGATGGTGAGTTTTTATTAGGATCTGCTTCTGCAGGTGGTGCTAAGTCAATCCGCGCTTTTTGCGATTCATCAGACACCCAGTAGGCGTAGGCACCTCGTGCGCCTGAACCAGGCTGCTGGACTCTCACCAGAGGAACGGATACTCTATCTTCATCCGCTACACTTGCCCCGATAGCACCATCGCCCACTAGCTCTACGGATTCTCCGCTAAATTGTGGGCTAGCAGCATCCCCGCTCACCAACCATGAGAGGTGAAGCGTGTTCTTCCACTGATTGTTTGCCAGTGAGGCATCTGAGGAGCGTTTGTCTGTGAAAAAGTCTTCATTTTCATGCCCCCCGACCATTGGCTCGTGAGAATTGCCTATGGTCGTGGTTGACCATACACCCGTCCACTTTCTATTCGTAGTAGCACCTCGGATTTCAGCCGCTGCTGTCACGCGCTGATCAGGGCCTGCATGCTTTTGCAATTCACCGATTGCTATCATCAGAGCTAGTCGTGCATTTGCCCGAGCCACTGCCTGCGCATCAGATAATCTAGTTTGCCTGACCTCAATTGTGGAGAGAGACAGCATCGCAAGTGCGATCATTACCAGCAAGACCATCACACTGATGGTGGCAATAAGTGCAAAACCCTTGACATGGTGAGAATTTCCCACCCCATACGGTGGGCGATTATGATGACGATGCAATAATATACGCATAGCAATTTATGTGATTACATTATAATAACTCTTCCGAAAAAATTGGCAATCAACAATTTTGCTTTAAGGTCGTCATAAAAGTTTACTTCACCATGACGATCAGCGTGACCTTCTTGTAGCTCGCAGCATTACCACTAAAAGTCCAATCACGTGTACGGCCCTGGCTGTTTCCAATCCCAACATCGAGTGTGCCCTTCGTGCCCCAGTGATTCAGAGCAAACACAGTGGTTTTTGTTTTCCAGTGATGCACTTGCATAGAGCCATATCCGGGGACTGGCTGAGTGGCTTCATCACCAAAGTCGAAAATCTTGCCACTAGCACCCGCGATGTTTGAGGTATTCCCGTAGCTGTAGTTTCCTGGCCAGAACTCAATGTTTCCGCCGTCGGATTGAGTAACCTCCCCCACTCCCTTCACACTGCTGCGCACGGTGAGGTTGTTAACTTTTTGCATATACTTAGCACCACTAGCCGCGGTTGGAATGCCGATTTTTTTGAGGTCAGATGTAAACGCATCCATGGCGGCGTAGGCATAGTCAACCGCCCCGTCTTTTTTTTCGAGCTGAAGGAAGTAGGCGATGCGAGAGAACCCAGCGGTATCCTTCGCGCTGTTATCGATTTGGTAAGTGGGATTCCCCCGGCTAAAATCCGCTGATGTTGGCACATCGATCTGATAAATAAGCCTGTATCCTCTGGCATCCTCCACCTTTGAGGTTGCTGGATTGGGGGGCGCTGGAAGTTTCCCTGCACGGAATGTTTGCGCAGGAATACCAGACTTGTTAGTGAGGTTCGGGGTGGCGAGCTTGTGCCATGCAAAACGCATCGCAAGCGGCTTCTTCACAGCGGGTGATACAAGAATGACGGACTTGCCGTTGATCTTGGCATGGGCTTTGTGGAACTTACCATCCGCGCCTGCCAGCTCAAACCAGTCCGGAGCTTTCCCATCGCGGGTGGTCAGGCCATCAGCCTCTGAGAACTCGATGCGCATCATGTTTCCCCGCTTCTCCATTTTCTTAAAAACGGGACCAGTGCAGGTCACCTTTTTGCCGTAGTCCTTGGCTAAGGCGTGTAATGCTAATCGCGTGCCGGGAACAACTTTGTTAGGCGGGTGGATGTTATTGAGCGTGGTGACATCAGAGATAACAACCATGCCTGTCTTGGGGATTTCTTTAACAATATTTGCCTGAGCTTCCCAAAAAACAGCAAGTTTCTCCGGTGCGTCGTTGCCGTATTTGAAAGGGGCAATTTGCACAAAGTAGTAGGGAAAATCATAGCCCCACAGCTTGCGCCATCCTTGCACGAGGGCGCGAGTTTTATCTGTGTAAATGCTACCCTCTCGGTAGTTGGACTCACCTTGATACCAGATGGCACCTTTGATCGCAAATGGGATATGCGCGTGAATCATACCATTATAGAGCTTGGTAGGTGCTTGTTGATTACCTTGCAACACAAGGCTTTTAGGGAACTCTGGAGGAGCGGATACGCCCTTGCCATCTTTTGTAGCTTGCTGTGACTCTTCCATCCATTTTTGCATGGCCTTCATGTAGCCACTAAGCTTCTTCTGATAAACTGGCGAGGCTGGCAAAGTGGACTGCACAAGATCATGGATGGACTTCAACGATGCCACAGCCTCAAACCCACACGGCGGTGTCCATGGTTCAATCCGAGTCCCTCCCCACGCGCTCAGGAGCAAGCCCACGGGGACATCGAGCTCTTTGTTAAGTTTCCTCCCGAAGTGATAAGCAACCGCAGAAAAACTTCTAACATTCCCCGGAGTGCACGTCTTCCACTTGGAGTTTATCTTACCAACAGGTGATGATGCTGGGACCCGAGGCGTATCATATAATCGAATATGAGGATGATTGGCGGAGGCAATCGCGGCCTTGGCATTTCCGCTCGCTGTCATGCTCCACTGCATGTTAGATTGACCAGAACACAGCCAGACTTCGCCAACGAGAACGTCTTTGATTTCTATCGTTTTGTCTCCAGAGGCAACGCTCAATACTCGACTCTCTTTGGATGCCTTTAGCGGCTTAAAATCCACCCGCCATTTTCCATTCGCATTCGCCTTCGTGGTGAGTTTCTGCCCAGCAAAGGAAACACTCACCGAGGCAGACGGCTTAGCGTTTCCCCAAACAGGCACCGCCTGCCCACGTTGCAGCACCATGTGATCTGTGAATACAGTGGGAAGCTCTAACGCCCACAAAGGGGCAGCGATTAGACAGAGGAAGGCGGCTAGTAGTTTTTTCATCATGGTGCAATACGTGTAACGAAATGCAAATATGACAAGAGATGTGAAGAACACACGAAGAAATTTCTACCCTCTCCGGAAACTCGCCTTCAGCTCGCTAACACTGGTGACTTTCAGCATCAACACCAACACCGCATAAGTGGATATACCAAGCCCGACTAACAAGGCAAGTGCCACGCATTGTTGCCAGAACGCCTTGGCAAACCACGGGGCTAACACCTGATAGCCCACCCAAACAAGAACACCCATCGCCACACTAGCCGCAACAATACGGATAATTTTTGTCCAAAACTCCTTGGTGGGAGTCACCATACCTTTCAAGCCACGGGCTAACAAAGTAACGTTCACCCAAGCCGCCACGGTGGTGGCAACGGCTATGCCAACGTGCGCAAATTTCTGAAAAAGAAGTAAACTCACAGCGATATTAACTAGCACAGTGATACCCGCCATATACATCGGCGCCTTTGTATTCTCTCTCGCAAAAAAACCAGGCTGAAGAACCTTAATCATCACGTAGCCGGGCAAACCAAGAGCAAATCCTCGCAATGCCATTCCCGCCTGCAAGGCATCATCAGAACTAAACTCACCACGTTGGAACAATACAGATATGATTGGCACAGGAATCACTAACATCGCCACGGCTGCGGGCAAAGTAATCAACAACCCGATTTCCATTCCTCGTACCATGCTGTCAGAAGCCCCCTGCATGTCGTTTTTTCTAACAAACCTAGTCACCTCTGGCAATAACACCACGCCAAGAGCAATACCAATCATCCCCAGAGGTAACTGATAGACTCGGTCTGAGTAATAGAGCCACGAAATGGCACCTTGTTTGAAGGATGCTATCAAACTTCCAACCAACAAATTCACCTGTTGAATTCCTGCGGCCAATACTCCTGGTCCCATTAGCAAGAAGAGCCGCTTCATAGAGCTATCAAAGACTGGCTTCTGCAGTTTCACTGCATATCCATTCTTCCAACATGCCCCATATAGCATCATAAATTGAAGCAAGCCAGCAATCGCCACACACCATGCGAGAACATACTCAGGAACCTCCGATTTCAGTCCCATAACAAATATAGCCAAGCCGACCAAAAATACGACATTCAGCAAAATGGGTGCCGCCGCTGGAGTGCCAAAAATTTTAAACGTATTCAGCACTCCACTCAAATGCGCAACCAATGCCATAAAGAGCAAATAACAAAATGTGATTTGCGAAAGGCGCACCGTTAGACCAAACGTATCTGGATGGTTTCTGAATAACTTTATTACAGCAGCATCACTATCGTGCGGCTTACCTAATACAACGGTGCCCTCCAACCAACCATACTGGTGTTCCTTGGGCAGACTGATCCTTGTATTGCCGTATGGTACTCTGTAGGAAGAATCTTCAAGCATCAGGCCCTCTTCAAATTCGGCCTCTTGTTTTTGGCTCTTACACTCAGCTACTACTTCTAACAGAGTGTGACTTCTACTCCTTTCTCCATCACCCCAAAACTGAGGAAACTCAATAGGTGTTTCCTCAATAAACCGGAGCTCCGACAAAGTCACCTCACTCGAGTTGTTCGAAATATAAACCTCTCTAGCCCCATTAATTCTCATCGAGAAATTTTGCGTACCCTCTGCACTTAATGGCATCTCAACCTTAGCTTTAAAACCAGGCACCACCGCGCCCATTACCCAATGCATACATGGAATAGCAACCAAGGTCAGCGCGATCAATGCCACCGCTAAGAGAGAAAACGCATTGGAGGCAAACTTGATGGCATCCTTCTGACCATCCTCCTCTAGCCGTTTACCAAACATCGGCACAAACGCCGCATTAAAAGCACCTTCCCCAAAAATCCTTCGGAACAAATTGGGGAATCGAAAGGCGGAGAAAAAGGCATCACCAAGCAACCCAGCACCCAAATACCGAGCAATAAGAATATCACGCAAAAACCCCAGCACACGACTAATCGCCGTGAACCCAGAAACTTGCATCAATGACCTCAGCACGGGGGGGAGTTAATACCAATCCCCCAAAACAAGAAACCTAAAATGTAAGCTTAATCACGAGGCAAGCAAACCCTCGTCAAGAGCTCGGCCTCGGGTGTTTCCTCTGGGTTGTTCAAATACTGCTCGAATGGGTAGAAAACTTTGCTCTGTTTGAACATTTTCACCCGCGATCTCATCATACCCGCTGACCAAGCATTGCCGAGATGATGGTACGCGCCCGTGTGTGTAACCGCGAAGGTGCTACAAGCAGGGCGACTCCCCGTAACCATTCCAGCGGGAACATCCGCAGGGATTTCCTGCACAGGAGCGCAAACGATGTAGGACACCTCGCCCTTACTCATTTTCCACTTATTATACACGGTAAACAAAGGCTCACAGTGATCACCGTGTTGCATGTAAACGGGAACAACTTTCTGAAAATCATCGCCCATAAGCCGCTCCATGTCATCCATGCTACAAGTCCTCTCGATACCAATGTAGCGACACCCAGCAACCTCCTGCCGCTCGGTGAACGATAATTCTGAAGAAACCTTCCCAGTTTCCAGCCGCTCCTTCAGCATCGTCAAACCACGTTTATAATCCATCCCCACCATGCATTCCATCATGCCTTTGAGAAAAAACAAAAACCACGGCAGCTTACTCACCAGCGTCCAACACACTTTCGTGCCTGCTCCGCTTTCAGAAAACTCCATCGTGACATCCGCTTGAGATTTCCATGGCTGATAGAACTCCAATGCGTAATCAATCTTCGAGTTGCGGTCAGTTTTGACAACCTTCATCTTGCCCGAGCCTATCACCTTTCCATCCCAGCTATACTCATCCTCGCCAAACGTCAACTTCGTCTCCCGCTCACAAATCAACCATGGTGACCAGTCCGGCCAGTTTCTAAAATCTCTAACATAACTAAACACCTCATCGATGGGTTTCTCGATGACACAATCTTTGCTGATGGACATGGTGGGCATGAAAAAACTTTACCGCATAAAGCCACCACTCGGCAAGTTAATCACCACTTAGAAAATGGCAGCTTGCTCAGAGATGAATTTGCATATCGCCCATCCCCCGATACCTCAGCGCCTAGCCAGCTTGGTGACTCAAATGCTTCATCCTCACTCTGCAGCTCAATCTCCGCAACGATCAAACCAACATTCTCGCCCTTAAACACATCAATCTCCCACGTATGATTTCCCACCCGATGGTAGTAACGTGTTTTTTCAACCAAGGGGCCATCTGCCAACTGCAACATCTCCCGAGCATCTTCCACCGGCACTTCATACTCAAACTCAGGCCGCGAAATCCCGCTCCCCCTCCCCTTCACCGTGATAACCGCCCGGCGCCCCTCAATACGCACACGCACCGTGCGTTCGATCTCCCGACACAAATATCCCTGCACCATCTCCACACATTCCTCTCGAGGAAACTCCCCCACCACCAGAAACTTGCGCTCAATTTCGATTGCCATAAGCTAAAATCTAACAGCTACGATAACAGCTTAGTCCAGAAAGCCCCACCATGACTAATTTAGTACGTGTATTCTGGCTGCCAGTCGCCCTGGCCGTCTTTGAGTAGCTCCATGATCGGGAACAGCACGCAGTATTCATCGCCAGGATCAAAGTAGCTCGACCCCGTTCGCGTGATGGTTTCTCCGTCTTTATGAAAACAACTG
>JBMYYO010000125.1:0-9699 GCA_049609505.1 Akkermansiaceae bacterium
AATCAATCGCGTGCGGCCTGGCTTGCTGGAAACCACCGCCAAATCTTTCTTTCGCGTCAGCATATTAATCAGCGAGGACTTGCCAACATTTGACCTACCGATAAAGGCGAACTCAGGAAGATCAGATTCTGGACACGACTCAAAATCTGGGCTGCTTAGCTGGAAATCCGCTGAATGAATCTGCATAACGCGGATGCTCAACCTTTCTGGGGGAATAGTCAATCGTCATCGATTTGTTAAAATCAGATGAATTATAAAAGCTGGTATTTTGTCTATAAAGTGGTAATATTGATCATCTGGACAAAATAACATCCATAAAACCGAGGAATCCCAATCAATTGATAGCCGCGATTGGGCGGCGGATCAAGCGGCAGCGATTAGCCAAAGGCTGGACCCAGCAGGAGCTCGCGGAACGCGCGTGCATTAGCCTCTCCACGCTCAAGCTCATGGAGCAGCAAGGGAAAGGCTCTCTCCAACGCCTAGCTAAGGTTGCCGTCTGCTTGGACCTTGATGGCGGATTACGTGAGCTTTTTGCTAATCAAGACCACTTTGCCTCGCTGGATGAAGTGGAGCGCACCCATCGTAAGCGCGCCCCTAAATCCTAACTACTCTCTACTGTCACCCCACCCACCTACCCATGAAAATTGAAGTCCTTTACCTCGGCGGAGATGAACACTTACCCGTTGGCCACCTTGCAGAAGCAGAGGATGGTCGTGTGTTTTTTGAATACGCTCCCAGCTGGCGAGATCGCCACTATGAGCTTTCACCCGTGTATTTGCCGACGAGTAAACAAGGAACCTTCACTTGCCCCACACCTAGCTTTGGCCCTCTCTTTGGCCTATTTGCCGATAGCTTGCCGGACTGGTGGGGTGAGCAGATGATGAAGCAGTTTTTCGGTGAAAAAGGCATACCATGGAACAAGGTGACAGCCTTACAGAAGCTTGCCTGCACAGGCGGGCACGCGATGGGAGCAATCGGCTATGAGCCACCATTCAGCGGCGGCACATTCCGTGATGAGCTCACCGTTGAGGTGGCGGAGCTAGTGAAAAATGCGAACGATTTCATCGGCGGAGATGTTAATGAGATGATTCCAGGTCTGCTGCGTTCTGGTCTATCACCAGGTGGCGCACAGCCAAAAGTTCTGTTAGGTTTTAACTGTAACTTCACCAAGTCAGTAGCCGGTGGAGGTGCTCTGCCAGATGGCTATGATCGCTGGTTGCTCAAGTTTGATCTCGATCCTGAGTATGAGCTAGGGAAAGAGGAATACGCATACTCCCGCATGGCGCGCGGGGCGGGTATTGAAATGGCAGAAACACATTTGTTAGAAGGAGAAGGTGGGAGCTGTCATTTCCTAACCAAACGCTTTGATAGACCTGGTGATAGGCGCCGCCACGTGCACACCTACTCGGGCCTGACGCACACCCTAGTGCGTGAGGGGCTGGAGTATGGTGAGCTCATGGATCTCACCCGCAGCTTGACTCAGAGGGAGGGGGATGTGGAGGAGGTGTTCCGCCGCGCTTGCTTCAATGTGCTTGCTGGAAACGATGATGACCACGCTAAGAATCACGCCTTTATTATGCAGCCAGATGGCCAGTGGAGAATCTCTCCCGCGTATGATCTGACCCGTACGACCAATCCGCTCGTTACTGGAATGCGCGCCGCTGCGGTGATGGGAAAAACTGTCGATGTCAGTAGAAGGGACCTCAAAAAATTAGGTGAATCTCAGAGTGTGCGCCAGATTGATTCCATCATCGAGGAAGTGCTCACAGCCATCCAGAAGTGGCCCGAGTATGCCGATGAGGCAAACATGAGCTCCTTCCGCGTGGAGCAAACCCAAAGCGAAATGCCCGGCACGGGCATGTAGCAGCCCACGGCGGCTTGACGCCGCTTTGAGAGGTGGTATCCTGAAGGCATGGAATCAGAGAGTGTTCGTGTTCATGAGCCAAACGGCACACAGCCAATGCTTCACCGCAAGTGGCTGTTTCTGGCAGCTAAGCTGGAGAGGCACCCAGAGCTGTTGGATATCGCGGTCAGGAACATCCGCAAGTGGAAAGAGAACGGTAGGCACGCGGATACGCGGTTTCTGGACGAGTGGCAAAAAATGATCCTAGTGGCCCAGTCCTGTGCGGATGGAATGGATGCATTGCTGAACTACCTAAGGTTGGACGGGGAAGGGACAAGGGAGCTTAAAAGCTGTTCTCCTTTTGCTGGTGTCCTTACGCGTGAGGAGCGCGATCAATTCACATGCGCCTGGACTCACTAAAACACATAGCCCGCTCCGTGCGGGCGATGATGGAGGCGGAGCGAATCATCGTATTTGGCTAGGCTTCGCTGTTGGCAGGATTTCCCAATCTCGGGGAGATGCCTAGCAGTCCATTGCAGACGACCTATGATGCGGATCTGATTCCGTATCCCTTTGAGGAGGAAATTGGCATGATGCTTGACGAGGCGTTCGGGCAAGACCGAGGGTTTCACCAGCGCTATGGCTACCATGCGGACATTGTCAGGCCAAAGGTAACAGAAACATTCCCTGACGGGTGGCAGGAGCGGATGCTCACACTGGAGGATCTGGAGAGGGTGTATTTTCTAGAGCATCAATTGCTGGATGCCCAGGTATTGCGGGCGCGCATAGCTGAAATTCCCCTGCCAGCAGACAAGGTCGCTGGTGCCCGTGTTTTTCTGGATGATCTGCTCAAGGGCATTTAGGAGAGATGACTGCGCAGGCTGCGCTAAACCAAGGACACAAAAAAACGCCGACTCGGTTAGGAGCCGGCGTTTTTGAAATGAGGATGAGTTGAGTGAACTTACTTGTTCTTCTCTTCTTCACGCTTCTTGACCTCGGCGATGACTTCGTCAGCGACGTTCTTAGGACAAGCGGCGTAGTGGGAGAACTCCATGGAGAACTGGCCACGACCAGAGGTCATGGTGCGGAGGTCACCGATGTAGCCGAACATGTCGCTCAGCGGGGCATCGGCCTTCACGCGGATACCCGTAGGTGTGCGGTCCTGCTCCTTGATCATGCCACGGCGACGGTTGAGGTCACCGATCACGTCACCGACGTTGTCCTCTGGAGTGAAGACGTCGAGTTTCATGATAGGCTCAAGCAACTGTGGGCCAGCTTTAGGGATGGACTGACGGTAGGCAGCTTTAGCGGCGATCTCGAACGCGATAGCGGAGGAGTCAACTGCGTGCTGTGCACCGTCAACAAGTGTTACCTTGAAGTTCAAACATGGGAAGCCAGCGAGAACACCGACGTCTTTGGACATTTTGAAACCTTTATCAATGGCAGGCCAGAATTCCTTCGGCACGTTACCACCAACGACCTTGGACTCGAATTCGTAGTCAACGTCACCTTCTGGATCGAGTGGCTCGATGATGTAATCGATCTTACCATACTGACCAGAACCACCGGACTGCTTCTTGTGGGTGTAGCTGTCCTCGATGCGCTTGGTGATGGTTTCGCGGTAGGCAACCTGTGGCTTACCTACTTCTACTTCCACCTTGTGAGTGCGCTTGAGAATGTCCACCTTGATATCGAGGTGAAGCTCACCCATGCCCTTGAGGATGGTTTCGCCAGAGTCTTGATCGGTTTCAACAACGAATGTCGGGTCTTCCTTCACCATCTTTCCGATGGCTGTTCCGAGTTTCTCAGCATTTGCCTTGTCCTTAGGAGCAACGGCGATGGAGATAACTGGATCTGGGAACACCATAGGCTCAAGGGTGGCAGGGTTGTCCTTGTCACAGAGGGTGTGACCAGTCTGCACGTTCTTGAGACCAACAAGGGCAACGATGTCGCCAGCCTGTGCGCCGTCAAGCTCGATACGATCGTCAGCACTCATCTCAACGATACGGCCAACACGCTCGGTCTTGCCAGTGAAGCTGTTCAGAATGGTGGCACCTTTTTCGAGTTTACCAGAGTAAATACGGGTGAAAGTAAGTGCGCCATACTGATCGTCCATGATCTTAAAGGCGAGTGCGCGGAGTGGGCCATCAGGTGTGACGGTAGCAAACTCACCAGTCTCGTTTCCTTCTGGGTCAACTTCTGGCTGAGCAGGAACCTCAGTAGGTGAGGGGAGGTAGTCAACAACGGCATCGAGCAGAAGCTGCACACCTTTGTTTTTGAATGCGGAACCGCAGTATGTTGGGAAGAAGTCGAGCTCGATGGTGCCTTTGCGGATGCACTTCTTGAGGTCCTCGATGCTTGGCTCATTGCCCTCGAGGTATTCCATCATCAGCTCGTCGTCCTGTTCAACGGCAGTTTCGATGAGCTCGGCGCGGTATTTCTCAACGTCGTCCACCATGTCGGCTGGCACGTCTTCGATGGAGTAGTTTTCTGGCTGGCCAGACTCATCCCAGACCCATGCTTTACGGGTGAGGAGATCAACAACACCTACCATGTTGTCCTCGATGCCGATTGGGAGAACCATGACGAGTGGCTTGGCTGCGAGAACGTTTTTGATCTGGTCAACAACGCGGTAGAAGCTAGCGCCTGTGCGGTCGAGTTTGTTTACAAAAATAACACGAGCTACCTTGGAGTCGTTTGCGTAGCGCCAGTTGGTCTCGGATTGTGGCTCAACACCACCGGAGCCGCAGAATACACCTACGCCGCCGTCGAGAACTTTAAGAGAACGGTAAACTTCCACGGTGAAGTCAACGTGACCAGGAGTATCGATCACGTTGAAGCGGTATTTGCCGTCTTTCCATTGGTTTGAGCTACCACCCCAGAAGCAACTAACCGCTGCGGACTGAATGGTGATACCACGCTCAGCTTCCTGCTCCATGAAGTCAGTAGTGGCTTCACCATCGTGAACCTCACCGATTTTGTGGGATTTACCTGTAAGTTTGAGGATACGTTCCGTGGTGGTGGTTTTACCTGCGTCCACGTGGGCGAAGATACCGATGTTTCTGTAGAGAGAAAGGTCTGACATAGCGTTAGTTTCTAAGTTTGAATGTGTGCCGAAATGATATTGCGGCGGCGTGTAACTAGCGGATTATAAACAATTGGCAACCTTAGAGTGCGGAAAACAATGGATTTTTCGCCTGAATAACCAAAAAATCGTTTATTTTACGGTTTTCTTTACTTTATAGGCTTGGAAAACAGCAAGAGTTTAATATTCTGGCGTGGAGATGAAATGCCCCAAGTGTGTCCAAGGAATACACCGCACAGCGCAGCAATGCCCGCACTGTGGTTTCTCAATGGCGGACTTGGATGAACAGTTTGGCGAGGGGGAAGTTTTGATGCGCAGGTTGAGTGATGCAGCAGGGGTGCTGAAGGTGAAGCAACGGCATCAGGTGGAGAAGTGGTTTGATCAATTTGAGAGAAGTTTTCCACAGCTATTCTTTAGTGTTTATTTTGGCTCGCTGGAGGAGATGGCAAACTTACGCCAGTTCGGGCTGTGGTTGCTGAATCGTGCGGCTTTTGAGGATGTAGGGCTGGATAGGCCCAACGATGGTGCTATTATGCTGGTGGTGGATGTGGAGGCCAAGACGGCGTGTGTTTCTTATGGGTATTTGTTAGATTTATTTTTGACTGAGGAGGATACTTTTCAGGTGCTATCGATTGGTCATCCCTATTTTTTACAGGGAGACTATTATAAAGGGCTCTCTGCTATCGTGCGGAAGCTAACAGCCATACTGCGCAAGCGTGTGCGCCATGCGAGGAGGAATCCTGATCAATATGAGCGGCTAGCAGGCCGTGGCAGTGAGGGCGTGGAAGGGATTCTCCGCAGAATTAGATCAGGCTCTGAGGCAGCATCACCAGGGCGGGAGGCTCAGCATTCTCAGTCAACACCACGTTCACAGAACCAAGAGAGGAGCTACCATTGAAAAACTCTGCTTGGGCATGTCTAAGAAGCTACGCGCCAGCTCTCATCCTGATCACGCTCTTGGGTGATGTGACTTATGCGCAGGGCTTACCCCAGTGGACCAAGCAAGATTGGGAGAAACTGCAGAAAGGCGAGATCATTCCCGGCTCGGCCTTGCTGGTGGATACACCCGATGAGGGAACCCCGACTCCTGTTGCCCCCGAGGAGCCTGAGGTGGTGATTCCAGAGGTTGTAGAGCCAGCATTTGATCCCGAGCAAATCCCGCAGGAGTACTTATTGGATTACTTTGTGACGGCTAACACTGGGCACCTGATTGACCCTCAACAGCTCTTGAGTAGGCAAGAGGGAATGGACCAGAGGGGCTTCCTCGATTACCATGCCAAGGACTCATCCATCCCGATCCACTTTTACCTGTTTGATGCTCAGCAGAAAATCCCTGCTCCATATAGTTTGCAGAAGCTGTTAGATGAACGCTATGGCGATATGGAAACTACTTGTGTGGTGTTTTACTTCCTGGGAGATCCATCGCGCTCAATGATTTCTTTCGGGGGGAAGGCTCCTGTGTCAGTGGAGCACCTGCGGAAGTCCAGGGAGGCAGCACTTATTAAGGCACTGGAAAAATCGGACCCTGTTGATCAGGTTGAGTCATTTCTTGTGCAGCTTTCTATCAGCTTGTATTGGTTAGAAAAAGAACAGGCAGACTTGCGTGATGCAAGTGCCGCTGCAGTGGCAAAAAAACAAGCCGATGCGCAGAGCTCCAACACGGCATCTGCGGCTGGCGGCTCACGTGCCAAACAAGGAGCCTTTGCCAAGCTCAAGCCAGAGCTCCCTTATCTGCTGACGGTTGCGTCCGGGTTTGGCTGTTCTCTCATTGCTCTGATTTTTGCTTGGCGGATGTGGGGGCGGAGCCGGCGCTATGAGTTTCCAGTGATTGACCTTCCCAGCAGGCTGGGAGCAGACTACGGGGCAGGTGTGGGCGCGGTGATTGCCTTTCACAGCCAAGTGGGCGCTCCCTCCAGCCAACGTGAGCAAGTGCCCGATTACATGATGCGTCTCTGAATGCTTGATTTGATAAAGGTTGTTGAGTTCTGTTAGTTTTTTGAGAGGGTGGAAACAATGTGAAGTAGTGGGTTGTTAGGCGATTTGCTTGAAACGGGTGTTCTCTCTTTTTTGACCGATTAACGAGAAAATACTTTACCCAATCAAGGTTTGGAGTAGATTGAATCTGTTCCCGCAAGGGAGCAAGAGACAGTCCGATTGGCATCAGTTCATACAGGTTAGGGGGTTTCCTGGTGATCTAGTCCGGTCGGACTGTTTTTTTATGTACACATGCTTTATGCGCGAGGTGCGGATGTGGGCAGTGCCTTCTGGTTGTGAAGGGCGGAGGGCTAAATGGAGTAGCTGAAAAAGGACTAAAAAAACGGCAATCTCCATTAGAGATTGCCGTTGATGATTTTTGGTCTGTTAGGTGATGTTTCGATTAACTAACAATGGGGAGTGGCTTGGTGTTTTTCCAGTTGCCACGGGTGAAGTCTGGGAAGTCTTGTGGTGCTCCATCTTGAGCGACTGATGCCTCTGATAGTGGGCCAACAGCACTCCAGAAAGCACTCTCATAGAGGTTCTGATCAAGCGGCTGCCCAGTGCGGATACATTCGATGACGCGGAAGTTCATTATGAAGTCCATGCCTCCGTGACCGCCCATTTTCTTGGCATCCGCCTTCATGCGCTTGTAGAGTGGGTGATCGTATTTTTCGTAGAGCCCTTTAAGTCCATCACCCTGCGCCCAGGCGTGGTGGTTTTTAGTGGCTCCTTCAATACCGCCTTCGAGAGCTACCCGTGTGGGGAAGCCTGTTCCACAGCCCTTGGTTCCTTGAATGAGGTTGTGGCGTGAGTAAGGGCGGGGGCTTGTTTCATCCCACTGGACCATAATGGTTTTCCCCATGACGGATTTGATGATGGAGGTGTTGAGATCTCCTCCTTTGAAGTCTAGCTTATTCCACTTGTGGTCGGCTGGGAATTTTTTCTTCGCGTAGAGCGCGCGGCCTCGTGCCGGTGTGGAGTAGGATACGATCTTGCCGAAGTTATCATCGCCACGAGCGAGGTTCATATACTGAGCTACAGGGCCAAGACCATGAGTCGGGTAGAGGTTTCCATTCCGCTTGGCGTAGTGATAGGTGCGCCATGAACCCGTAGAGGAACCATTCATCTGGCCACGTAGTTCATGGATATAGGATGCCTCGCCATGGAGGAGCTCCCCAAAGACGCCAAGGCGGCACATGTTGAGGAATAGTAATTCATCACGGCCGTAGTTGACGTTCTCCAGCTGCATGCAGTGCTTGCCTGTTTTTTCAGAAGTGTTGACCACATCCCAGTGCTCTTTCAGGGTGAGAGCCATGGGCACTTCAGAGCACGCGTGGGCACCAGCGTTCATGGCGTCAATCAACATGGTGGCATGCCATCTCCATGGGGTGACGACGTAAACCAAATCCGGTTTGGTTTCTGCCAGCATCTTCTTATAGGACTGATCGTTCTCAGTGTAGAGCTTAATGTTCTTGTGGCGGTCACCCTTGCCGTTTTTCTCACAACGCTTTTTGGCACTCTCGGCACGTCCTTTATTAATGTCACAGAGACCAACGATCTCGGTGTTTTCAATCGCAGAGAGGTGATGGTAATGAGTGCCACCTCGGGCGCCGAGGCCGATGATGGCGATTTTGACCGTATCTAGCTTAGGTGCAATAAAGTCACCCATGTACTTGGCTCCCGTTAAGCGAGTGGGGGTGTCTGGCTTTGCCATTGCTGTGGCAGCGGACAATCCAGCACCAGCGGCACCGATTGTTTTAAGGAATTTACGACGTGTGTTTGTATCTGTGTTCATTTGGTTCGGAATAGTTAACGGCAAAACGTGACCAGTTCAAGGCGTCTTTCAACTTTTGGGGAAGAATAACCACCAAATCATGTGAAATCGAAAAAACAGTGAAAAAAGTGAGCTGTGGGTTTGACATGGGTGGGGGAAACACGCTTTAGTGTTGAAAAGCAAGGTATGAATTTGCACTGAATGCTTCTCCTTCAGCAGTATCGTGCCAACGTCATACCCGTTACCTGTTACATCACACTGATCCCTATCCCCACACCTACACCTACATCCACCAACACCACATCTATTTATGAGCGAAGAAAACGATCCCAAGCCGATGAAAAAAACCTCTGCGGTGCCACTCCGCAAGGAAACCGTGCGCGTGACCCTCAAGTCCACCCCTGGAGAAAGCCAAGCTCCTGCTCCGCCAGCAGCTCCTAAGCCACCGGCACCTGCTCCAACAATCCCTCTCAAAACTTCTGGCCCAGCCACCACTCCTCCGGCTCCAGCACCAACAGTGCCACTGAAGGCAGGCGGTGCTCCTACCAAGCCAGCGGCCCCGGCCCCCACAGTCCAGCTTAGCACTCCTGGCGCAACTGGCCCCGGCACAGTTCCTCTTGCAGGTGGTGCTAGCCAGCCACTCCCTAAGGCCACAGTTCAGCTTCAGCAAACTCAGCCGATGGGTGCTCCTGCTTCTCCATCACAAGCTGCTACTATCCGCACCGCTGATGATGACGATGGCGCATCCAATGAAGGTGAAGGCGCAGCAACAGGCCTCGCCGTGGTTGCTCTCGTGGTCGCCCTAATCGTTCTTGGCGTGCAGATCATGACCGCTAACATCTGGATTGAAGATGCAGGTGGCTGGGGTAAGCTCTTCGGCTAATCCCACCCTCTGATATTTTCCCTCAGAAGCCGACGCCACTCGCTTCTATCCGAACTTCATAATTTTATTCAACCCAACTCCAACTAATACCATGGTAATGCAAATCATTCTTCTCGTCTTTGGTGGACTCGTTGCTT
>JBMYYO010000126.1:0-9698 GCA_049609505.1 Akkermansiaceae bacterium
ATATTGCGCGGCCAACTTCTCCCCATAGGTGTTGCCACTACCTTCCTTGGCGTAAAGTCAAGAGAGTGGAGGCGGCTTGTGGATGAAGATGATTTTCCGGTCATCAAAATACCTGGACGAACACGCCCCTGCCACAAAGTGCAACCTCGTATGCTTTGGCTATGGCTCAAGAATCGCTCAAGTGGCGAATTCCTTTCTTACGATGAGTTCCTACAGGAACTTGAAGCTTACCTTGTGAAGCGAAACAGCTGCAAAGCAGAGGCATAATCTCTTGATAGACGCCTAAAAGCTGTAATGTCTATTTAATGTCAGGCTGGATGTTACGATTTCTAAAACTAACGGAAATAAGCCGCAACTCATTAAGAATCAATGGAGGCGGGAGCGGGAATCGAACCCGCGAATATCGGTTTTGCAAACCGATGCCTTACCACTTGGCCATCCCGCCTCTTTAATTGTTGGTTTTTTGTTACCTCTCAGAGTTTCCCCTGCGAGGTGGGGATTTCTTAGTGGTGTTGTGCATGGTTGTCAACTGATCTTTTGTGTTTCGCAGGCTGAGCCACTACTAGCTACACGCTATCTGCTACTAGCTACTCACCACCGGCGCTCCCCCACCGCTGACAAACTCTTGCCACTTTGCTCTTTTGTTTCTGCTAGTGGTGGGGCAAGACGCGGTGCGCGATATTGAAAAAGCGAGACCAGAGGGCTCTCCCTTGGATAAATTTACGACCGATTGGCGGGAAGTTGTCAATGACGAGTCCGTGGACATCGTGGTGGAACTCATCGGCGGGACGGATACGGCATTTGATATTGTGGCGGCTGCATTGCGCGCTCAAAAACCTGTGGTTACTGGCAATAAGGCACTGCTCGCTGAGCGTGGGCGGGAACTGTTTGCTTTATCGCATGAGTTTGAAACCCCCATCCACTTTGAGGCGGCGGTGGCGGGTGGTATCCCGATCATTAAGACGGTGCAGGAGTCATTTGTAGGCAACCGGATTCAATCGATGACTGGTATCATCAATGGCACGTCTAATTACATTTTAGAACGCATGACGGATGCGGGGCTCGGCTACCAAGAGGCACTCGGCGAGGCGCAACAGCTCGGCTATGCTGAGGCGGACCCTACGCTGGACGTCAACGGCTGGGATGCGGCTCATAAGGCTATTCTATTAGCCACACTGGCCTACGGGTTTATTGTGGATGCGGATCGTGTTTACGTACGCGGCATCGAGCGGGTGCGAGGAATCGATATTTCATTTGCCAAGCAGCTCGGCTACACGGTGAAACTTCTCAGCATTGTTAGAGAGCATACTGACGGCACGGTGGAGATCCGCACGCAGCCCTCATTTATTCCTAAGAGTCACGTACTCTCAAGTGTGAATGGTGTGTTTAATGCCGTGGCTGTAAAAGGTGACGCAGCGGGTGAATCGCTGTTTTATGGGCGGGGCGCGGGTAAAGATCCTACTGCCTCCTCCGTGGTAGCGGACGTGGTGGAGGCGGCACGCGGGGTGAACGTCAGCGGTAAGCACCGTGGCTTTCTCCCGTATCGTGAAGATGGGCGCTTAATGGAAATTGATGACACTGAGACGCCGTATTACGTGCGCTTTGATGTGACTGATCAGCCTGGCGTGATCGCGGAAATTGCGACGCTTTTAGCTGATGCGGGCATTGGAATTTCCGGCACTCACTCGCCGGTGAATCCTGATGAGCCGGATGCGGACTTTGTTGATATGGTGTTCCTTCTTCACACCTGTTCCTTTGGTAAACTCAAGCAAGCGCTCAAGGAGATCGAGGCACTGGATGCGGTGAATGAGCGGCCCGTTGTGTTCCGGATTGAGAACTTGTAGAAGTGACACAGGGCGGTCGTTTTATCAAAACGACCCTACCTTTTAACTAAAGACCTGCACTGGCCCCACTCCGCTGCCTCCTTGCACGCTGCGGAGTTTGCCGACGGCTTTTTTGATCGCCTCCACGGCGGTGTCCGTTTCCTCCATGGTGGAGAAGATGGAAAAAGAAATGCGCAGGCTGCTTTTTGCTTCTGTGGCGGATATGCCCATAGCGGTTTGCACGTGAGAGGGCTGCTGCTTTCCTGTCATGCAGGCACTACCTGCGGAGCATAGCACTCCGTATTCATCTAACAAAATAAGCAGTCCTGCGGCTTCGCAATCGGCAAAGGATGCGTGGCAAGTATTAGCGGTGCGGTGATCGAGTGAGCCATTGATGGTGACTCCATCCAGCTCACTGGTGAGCCTGTTTTCTAGGTGGTCTCTTAGTTTGGCGATGCCGCCGTGTTGGTCATCGTTTAGCCGCTGTTGCATGATCTCAGCAGCCTTACCTATGGCGATGATTCCGGCGACGTTTTCCGTGCCACTGCGGCGACCCGTCTCCTGCCCGCCGCCGCGCAGCATGGGAGAAAACTTGAGCCCGTTACGCACATAGAGCGCACCGATTCCTTTGGGCGCGTGAAACTTATGGCCTGAGATGGATAAGTAATCCACTGGTGTCTCGCGCACGTTGACGGGAGTTTTCCCCACGGCTTGGATGGCATCACTGTGGAACGGCACACCGTGCTCGTGAGCCAGAGTGACAGCCTCATGGATCGGCTGAATGACTCCCGTCTCGTTGTTTGCCCACATGATGGAGACAAACGCCACATTGTTGTTAGAAAGGACATCGGCAAGCTCGTCTAAGTTCAGTCTGCCGCCGTGATCGACACCAATTTGGATGACCCCCATGCCGTAGAGATCCACCAAATAATCACAGTGTCGGAGAATGGCACTGTGCTCGATGGCACTGGTGACGATGTGTTGCTTCTCACCACCGTTAGACTCCGCCGCATTGGCAGCAAGGAACGAGAGAACGGAATTGTTAGACTCTGTGCCGCAGCCTGTGAAAATAATCTCATCTGGCTCTGCGGAGATGAGATCCGCAAGTTGCTGGCGCGCTTGATCAATGCCCTCGCGGACAACTTTAGCGGCGCGGTATCCGCTGGATGGATTGTGCCAGTGATCGGTTAGGTATGGCAACATAGCCTGCACCACATCCGGGTGAACTTGCGAGGTGGCGTTCGAATCGAGATAGATCATGGCTACTGCATGTTAGAAGCGTTCAGCAAAAATAGTGTTACCAGCGGAACCATCCTCTGCGTTTCGCTTTGCGTTTGTATTTGCCATCGCCCACACTGATGACTTGCACGCGGACTTGGGTGAGCCCGTGTTTTTTGAAGCCTAATTTGCTGGCGGCGCGCGGTGTGACATCAATGATACGGCCTGGAATAAATGGGCCACGATCGTTTACCCGCATCTTCTGGGATTTTCCGTTAGAGAGATTGGTCACCTTGACCACGCAGGGTAGCGGGAGTGTTTTATGCGCAGCTGAGATGTGCCACGGCATGACTTTTTCCCCGAGGGATGTGTTCCCCCGTTTCAAACCAAAGAACTTGCTTTCATCATACCATGAAGCGGTTCCGGTTTGATTGTATTGGAGTGCCTGCTCCACGCTCATCGGCTGATAATGCTGACCACGCACCGTGTAGGAGCGGGTCATGTAGCCACGGTGTCCGCTGGAGCCACACGAGGAGGCTAACAGACTAACAACGCTGAGAGAGAGGAGCAGGATGAGGTGTTTCATCGGTCGATGAGGTGCTGATTATTTCTTTGCACCTAGGACTTTATTCCACTTATCGATGTTGGCTTTCTGCGCTTTGAAGAGAGCGTCTGTGGAATCGAGAACTTTGATGGACTTGATGGTATCTCCCCTACGGATCGCATTCACTACGTCCTGCCCCTTGGTGACTTTGCCAAAGACAGAGTGCTTTCCATTCAGCCATGGAGTTGCCTTGTGGGTGATAAAGAACTGGGAGCCGTTGGTGCCTGGGCCAGCATTTGCCATAGAGAAAATGCCAGGGCCAGTGTGCTTGAGTGCTGGGTGGAACTCATCGCCAAAACGATATCCTGGGCCACCTGTGCCGGTGCCTTTAGGATCGCCTCCTTGGACCATGAAATTAGGAATCACGCGGTGGAAGGTGAGTTTATCATAGTAACCACGCTTGGCGAGGTTAAGGAAATTGGCAACCGTCATCGGTGTCTTCGAGGCGGTGAGTGTGGCCTCGATGTCCCCCTTGCTGGTTGTCATCACGATACGGATGTCTTTGACGGCGGCGGCTGACTTTGCCATTTCGCCGTCTTCTTTTTTCTCCTGACCGCAGGAGACGAGGCAACCTGCGAGGACCAATAATGCTGTGGTAAGATATTGTTTCATCGGGAAAAGATGTAAGCTCCATTGCCGATGACTGCAAGCGGTCAAATAGGAATCTTTGTTTTTTGAGAGCGGGCTACTCGTCTGGTTTTTTATCAGGCACGCCAAAAACTTCTGCGTAAACCTCAATACGCTCTTTATTCACGATCCGAAGTTGGTGGCGATACTGCTTGATCACAAGCGCGCGGCGTTGGTCTGAGATGGAGGCTTTCACTTCATCTTTGCATTGCTCAAAGGGGAGAGGTGCAGGCGGCTTAATCTCTGTCACCTCAATGATGTGCCAGCCGAGCTTGGTGCGGATCAAGGTGGGTGTGCCCTTTGCCACAGTAAAAACAGGCGCGGCAAAGTCCCCGGGTAAGCGGGCGCGGCGCATCCAGCCGAGATCGCCGCCTGATTTCTTACTGGCTTCATCCTCGCTCACGGTGGAGGCGAGCTTAGCGATGTCTGTTTTCCCCTCTTTGATAGCTGCGAGATGGGCGGAGAGTTTCTCACGGGCCTCATCGGATGGGGTATCGAGGGTGGCGATGAATAGGTGCCTGACGCGACGCCGCTCAGGGAGAGCAATCTCTGACTGGTGCGCATCATACCACTCTTTTGCCTCGGCATCTGATACGCTTAGTGCTTTTTGGGTTTGGTGCTGGAGGTATTTCTCCTGCTGGAGGATGGCCGTCATGCGCAGGCGAAGTTCCTTCTCCCCCTCCATGCCTTGGGCGGTGATGGCTTCATCTCTTTGCTCAGTGGTGGGGAACCGTTTATTAAAGCGCTCCATCTCGGCATCGATCTCCGCATCGGACACTTCGAATTTTTCCAAGTTGGCATTGGTTTTTATGCGTAACAAATATTCATCGATAAGCTCATCCAGGGCGCCGCGGCGGAGGATGTCTTTTTCCTTGGCTGAAATGTTTTCAATACTGCGACCAGTGCGCCACAGTTTCTCCTGCACCCTTCTATCTACTTGGCTGAGGTAGATTGGCCAATTAAACACTCTGGCGCATATTCCCTTTTGCACGGATGTTGTTCGTATCTCGGTGGGCGATGGGAACAGCTCCCTCACTTTTTTGCGCAGCGGGCCGTTCAAGATCGCAAAATCGCAAACAAGGTAGAGCATCAGCAGCGACCATATCACCATGCGCACTACGAAGGACTTGCTCATTTTCACCATGCGCAGAGGCTATGGTTAATTGGTTAATCTAGCAATGCGATACTTGCTGGCATGAAAATTTGTGAGTATTTTACACAAAAAGAATCTTCCATGTGCGCTATCATTACACACATTTAACATTAAAACCAAACAACTAGATACCCATGAAATTAAAGTTCCTCCCTCTCGCAGCGGCGCTTGTTTTGCCAGCATTCGCGCAAGATGCAGCACCTGCTAAAGACAAAGCTGCCGAAGCTCCCAAGAAAAACCCAAACGCCACGGACTTTATCCGTGTGCACCGCAAAGATGATGCCGTGCAGCTACAAACAGGTATCACCACCTACACCAAGAACGGTGCCACGCTTGATCTCATCGGTGCCGTCCACATTGCTGATGCCAAGTATTATAAAGAGCTCAACAAGCAGTTCACTGGTTACGAATCCCTCCTCTTCGAGATGGTAGGAGGTGATAAAATGAAAAACGGCAAAAAGCCGGAGCCCAAAGAAGGCGAAGCAGAAAAACCCAAAGATCCCATGATGGCAATGCTTGGTAACATGTATGGTATGATGGGTAAGTTCCTCAACCTACAAGGCCAAAAGGAGGGTATTGATTACTCGCCTAAAAACTTTGTTCACGCTGACCTCTCACAGGAAGAATTCACTAAGCTTCAAACCGAAAAAGGTGAGTCTCTGTTAGGCTTTGCCATGCAAAACGCACAGAAAGGCCAGAAGCCAGGCGCTAAGCAGCCAGACCCAGCCAAGCTACTCACCGCACTGATGAGCGGCGATTCCAATGGGCTAAAACTCGAAATCGTCGATAGTCTAGGTGGGGGCGATGATCAAGTTGCTGGATTCGCGGGAAACAGCGTGATCATTGGTGACCGCAACGTCAAATGCCTCAAGGTACTCGCTGAGCAAGTCAAAGCGGGCAAAAAGAAAATCGGTATCTTCTACGGTGCCGCCCACTTCCCAGACATGGAAGAGCGTATGCTCAAGGACGGCTGGAAAAAAACCAACCACCGTTGGCTCACTGCTTGGGATCTTAAAAAGGCAGCCGAGCCTAAAAAAGCTCCTGCACCCAAGAAGGCTCCCGTAGATATCCCTGACGCAGCTTAATACCAATGAGGAAAAGTTTCTGGTAGTATTCACTACATCATTCTCAAACCCACATCACTCATCGTAGTGGTGTGGGTTTTTTATTTTTCGCCCCACAAAAAACAGCACCTCACATCTCTAACCGCTCACCACATTTACGGCAGTAAGAAGCATCCGTTAGGTGGCCATGAACGCCGCACCCCGGACAAGCGTCAGATGTTTCATCCTGGCGCAGCGCATCACGCACCATGTCGCTTGCCACGATGCCAGTGGGCACCGCAATAATCGCGTAACCAGCCAGCACCATCGCAGAAGTGATCAGCTTTCCGAGGGGAGTGACTGCAGATAGATCGCCGTAGCCAACCGTTGTGATCGATACGATGGCAAAGTAGATGCTCTCAGGAATACTAGTAAACTTTGTATTCTCCTGCCCAGATTCCACGACGTAAATCAGCGTCCCAGCGATCATTGCAAAGATCAGCACCGCAAAGAAAAACACCGTAATCTTGGCACGCGATTGCGCCAGCCCCCGCAGGATAGCGTTCGCCCCACGGACGTGCCCCACCATTTTCAGCACCCGGAACATCCTCAGCAATCTCAGCAAACGGATAACCGCAAAGTGACTTCCCCCAGTCACTAACAACGCCAAGTAGCTCGGCAAACAGGACAGCAAATCCACTAGCCCATAGAAGCTAAAAATATACCTCCATGGTCTGCGCACTAGGTAAATCCTCAGCAAATACTCCAAGGTAAACACAATCGTAAACACCCACTCAGCAACGATCAAAACATCGTGATAACGCTCCGCCACATCGCTGACGCTTTCCAGCATCACCGCCAGCACACTCAGCATGATCAACCACAGCAGGAGGATATCAAACCACTTTCCGGTTGGTGTTTCCGCCTCAAAGACAACCTCCCACAGCTTTTGCCTGAAAGATGATACCGCTTCCTCGTCCTTTTCTTGTGGGGGTGATGGTGTGGTTTGCACCTAGTCATCATGCTTGTCATCAGCTTTTTTGTCAAATCATCGGCTAGAAAATTTGGAATTGCTTAATATACTGAAACCTATAACATAAGCGGCTCAGCCTTACCCTTCCGATGAAACCCTTACCACTCTGGGCACTCTGCTGCCTATCCTCTATCTCCACCGCGCTCGCTATCGATATTGATGGCCACAGCGCGGCTGACAATGATCGGTTTGCGGACAACTCCTCATTCATCGGCAATTCCTTTGATTTGTCTGGCGTTGGGCGCACCACTACGGGGAACTCGGGCAAAGGTGGCTACTGGGCCACGATGATCAGTAAAAACGTTTTCCTAAGTGCCAATCACTACCACCCCGGCACTGGGGACGATCTCTATTTCTACTCGGATAACGATCCATCAACGGCGGCTTTTTTGTCCTCAGTCGGCGGAGGGCAAAGACTTGGAACCTCTGATCTGTGGATTGGCTATATCAATTCCCCCACGCCTGGAAGCATCACTTACTTTGATTGGATCACTGATAGCCACACGCCGGCAAGCTATGCAGCTTCCGCACTGGCACTTGAAGATGTTTACATGGTTGGCATCACCCCCTCCTCCACAACCTACGGGACAAACCGTAAAACAAGCATGGCTATGGGCACCAACATTGTTGATGCCTTTGGCGATGTAACCGTTGATTCAACAACTGCTCCAGCGTTGCAAACGACCAGACAGCAAGCAGCTGACATCGGACACACCACCCATGAAGCTCAGCTCATGGACGGCGATTCAGGAGGCCCACTATTCCGCGAGGTCGGTGGAGAGCTCCAACTCATCGGCATCAACTGGGCAGTTGGGCTGGTAGATATTGCACCAGGCCCAGCCCAAGTCGTCCGTGAGTCCTCTTACTTCTCCTACATCGGCAACTACTCCACTGAGATAAAAACTTACATTGATGCACACCCCGTCACGGCACCAGAGCCTAGCACAGGATTTGCCTTAGCCATGGGGCTGCTAATATTGTCGGCGCGCAGAGATCGGTGATTACCACGCGGCCACACGCAAGCCGAGATTCACAAACCAGCCATCCTCCGCATCATCGCTAAAAATGCGCGAGCCCCCGGAGGTTTCCACCTCCACCTTATTGGCTAGCGTCGCTCCCGCCCAGAGAGTCAGCCACATGTTATCCTTGAGCCGATGCTCAATACCTACTCCCGCGCGATAGCTCGTAAGGTTTAGATTGAGGCTATTGCCCGCTACATCGACGTTCCACACACCACCTGAAGCCCATGCTCCCACCCGCAGCAGCCAATCATCGCACGGCTGCCATGTGGCAGTAAAGGTGGCTCCTATCAGACTGACATAGATGTCATCCGTGGCCAGCCACTGGAATCCTATCGTTGGCACCACACTCGTATCTCCCGTGCTCGGATCACTCCCTGCACCTGCTACCCATGCAAACTTGTCAGAAACCTGACACCGCACTCCCAGCAACCAATTGATCGAAACATCATCACCATTGATTGAGTTAAAATCACTCATCAGCCCAGGCGCCACCTCACCGATCCACGACCACTTACTGCCCGGACTCCTGTGCAGCCAAGTAACAGCCAACCTGATATCGTGTAGATCAAAGTCCCCGATCGAACTATCCACCCAAGTGCCTTGATAACGCAGCCCAGCACTCAACGAATTACTACTATTCAAAGGAAACACCCCATCAAACGGCACATCGAGAAACACTCGCTCCGTGGAGAAATTTGCCGCCGTGTTTTCAAAATCCACCTCAGAGGCAAACTCAAACCTAAGCCCGCCCGACGGTGCCGAGATGTCTGTTTTTCCAAGGGTGAAATCCTCCGGCCCCACAGGATCAGCTAGACCCACCGCATAGGAAACAGGAACAAGAACAGACGAGACAAACAACAGAGGAAAAATCGCAGTTTTCAGCATGTTCCATGAATAACACAGCACCCCTGCACGTCCCAAGCTTAATCCCCCATCAGTTCGCAATCACAAACACCACCTACCACCACTATGAAAGCACCCACCTACCTCATCGGATTAGCCTTTGCTGCCAGTATCACAACCCTCCCCGCTGACCCCTTAAATGATGATCCATTTGGCGATGAACCAGCCGCTGAACGCAATACCCACAAAAATTCTAACAAGAAAAGATCAATCACCCTGCGCCACATCCGCACTCAGGTAGAGTTCATCGAAATGCCGCTCGATTCCATGGT
>JBMYYO010000127.1:0-9629 GCA_049609505.1 Akkermansiaceae bacterium
ATCGGGTTTATATTCGCGGGTGATGATTTTTTGCATCTCAGCGACGATGGTTGGGTTTGATGCGGCTACGTTGTTCGATTCTGAGGGGTCTGCATCGAGGTCGAAGAGTTCGATGGCATTGCTGCCGCGTTTGACGGCTTTCCATTTTCCTGCGCGGACGGCGTGATCGAGTCTGCCAGCTTGGTGGGACCAGAAGAGGTAGGGGTGCTTTTTCTGCTTGGCAGTTTCTCCTGTTAGAGTAGGGACGATTGAGAGTCCATCAGTATATTTGGGTGGGGCGATGGAAACCAGATCGCAGACAGTAGGGAGGAAATCGGCGAAGTAGGTGGGGAGGTTGCTGACGGTGCCAGGTGAGATTTTCCCTGGCCACTTGGCGACCATGGGAACGCGGAGGCCGCCCTCGTAGCTGTCTTGTTTCCCGCCACGGAGAATGCCGTTGGCGTTGAAATAGTTCGATGGTGCATTACCCCAGACGGATTGGAGTTGACCGCCGTTGTCTGAGGTGAAAATGAGCAGGGTGTTGGCTGTTATGGAGTCGGAAGTGTTGCCATCGCCGTTGGGATCTTCGAGTTTGGCGATGATGGCACCGATGGAGTTATCAATCATCCTTAGCTCGGCACCGAAGTGACGGTGGGGTTGGCTTTGCGAGATGTGGGCTGACGTGTTAGCTGTGTAAGTTTCTGGCCAGTTTGATGGGTGAAACTCCGGGGTGTTGAGCACTGCGTCGCTAGCGATGATTTCAGTGTGCGGAAGGGTGAATGCGAGGTAGCAGAAGAAAGCCCGGTCTTTCTGGTCTTCGATAAACTGGAGGGCGGCATCGGTGAAGGCATCGTGGGTGTGTTTGACGCGGTGGGCGGCATTGCTGCTCGTATTTCCTGCGCTACCTACCACGGTGTTTCCGATGTTGTCCTTAGTATTGTTAGTTTGAATAAGATAACTCGGGAAATGGCGGTGGCCGTGCCCTTGATCAAGCATTCCGTAGAAGATGTCAAAGCCACGATCGCTGGGAGTTTGGCCACTGCCAAGGCCTCCGATTCCCCACTTGCCGAACATACCGGTCATGTAACCCTCCTTCTTGAGAATTTCTGCTACGGTTTGGGTTCGCTTGGTGATGTCAACATGCGCCCCATTGACCTTGTAAGAGATGTGGCCGCTATGAATACCTGTCATCAGAGACGACCGGGAGGGGCCGCAAACAGTGCAACCTGCGTAGGCATTGGTGAAACGGATGCCTTGGGTGGCGAGGGAGTCGATGTGGGGTGTTTGCAGACGTTGTTGACCGTAAACGCTGAGGTGATTGTAGCCAAGATCATCGGCCATTACGAAAATGATGTTAGGTAGCTGCGGCTGGCTGTTTGCGGCGGTAGGATCAGTGCCGCGGGAAACTTCGCCACCATCACCGATACGATCACCATCGGTGTTAAACAAATGCGGGTTGGTTCCAGTGTTGGTGCCGTTGACGAACGTGCCAGTGTTGGTTTCGACTCCATCGGGAAGTCCGTCGTTGTCGCTATCGGGGGAGAGTGGGTCAGTGCCTGTGTTTGAGCTGCTGCTCCAGTTTCCTGTTCCAGTTTCCGCCTTGTCGTCAAGCCCGTCTCCATCGGTGTCTGCCAGAGTGGGGTTGGTTTTTTTCGTTTGCTCTTCGAGATTGGTGAGTAGATCGCCATCGGGATCGCCGCTGGCGGTTTCATCGAGGTCACCAAAGTATTGCTGCTCCCAAGCATCGGAGAGGTTATCGTTATCGGAATCAACGGCGCCACCTGGTGTGAGGATGGAGCCAGAGGCACCCTGAGGTGTTAGAGTGCAGTTGGTGTCGAGAACGGCAGGCTGGCCATTGATGGTGATTTTAGTGAGATGCTCGGCCTGCACTGCTGCGGAAGTTTCATTAGTGAAAGTGATGCTCCATGCGCTTCCTGTGCAAGCAATGGTGGAGTTAGAAAGTGGGCTGCCGCCACCTCGTAGAGTAATGGTAGCTTGGCTGAGATTGATGGTGGCGTTGTTAACCCAATCGCTCTGAATCGTTCCGGAGTTATTCACTGTAATCGTACCGCCTTTGATACCGCCTCCTGGAGTCATTACGAGCGTGCCACCGTTGTTGAGCAGAGTGGCTGAGGCCGCCATCCGGAGCTCGCTGGAAATGTTTGGGTTGTTACCAGTGAAGATCAAATCGTCGACTATCTCCACGTTAAAGGTGATGGGATTACCCGTCACCGCACCGCCACCTTGTACCTGCCAGTTGGCTTCTTGGTAGAAACTGATGCCGTCGCCATTGCCGATCCATTCAAAGGTGGCGGCATATACGTGGTGAATGAGAACGAGGAAAATAAGGAAGTATGATTTCATGGAGAGTGACCTTTGTTGGGTTACGGTTGATTGTATTCAACTTGAAGTCGGAGAAAGAGTCTTTGCCCCTGTGGTGAGGGCGGTGTGTAGCGGACGCGCTCCCAATCGGCATCAATCGGCGTGACCGTGGAGTTTCCTGAGTTCAGAGTCACGGATGTCCATCCACCCAGAGTGGAGCTTTGCTGCACAAGGTAGGATAGCCCGTGTGGGCGGTTGGATGTTCGTCTTACAAATTCAATCGAGCGTGTACTGCTGGGGTGCGAAATCAGAGTGGGGAGACCTCTTGTCCCGCTGGCCGGGGTAAGGTATCTTAATCCTGTGCTGCTCGTAGGGGAGGTGTTAAACGCGTAGTGGAGAACGTTCTTTGCTCCGTTGTTATTGGTATCTACTGAAGGGGTTTCTATCATGGGATCGATACCCTGATCGTATGCCCAAAATTCATAAGGTGAGCTGGCTAAGCCTTGGTGCAGGGCGAGGTTGTGGCCAGCGAGCGAGGCGAGCGCGAGGTCGGTGTCTTGATCCCCATCGAAATCGGCGAGGATGCCGCAGATGGATCGATCTATGGAATTGCCAGCGTTGGCACTGGTCGGCTGAAGGGTAAAGGTGCCGGTTCCGTTTCCACGAAGCCAAGTCAGATTGCCCGTGCTGTGTTGCTGATAGAGGAGGTCGGTTTTAGAATCCCGATCAAGATCATCCACGCCTAACAGATTGTGGCCAGTGAGTGCTGAGCTAAGAAGTAATGGGTTAGAAAAACCACCAATGTTGTCGTTTGTAAAAAGATGGGATGTGCCGAGGGTGGATGATGCGGTGATGATATCAGGAAGTCCTCCTGTAACATCGGCGACCACAAACGAAGTGATGGCTGATCCCAGACGAGCGGTTGGGGTGAACTGGGCATTACCATCGTTTTCAAACAGGGTGATGATTCCGCCACTGAGTACAAGGATGTCTGGTGCGCCATCGTTATTCAGATCGGTGGACGAGACTTGTTGGGGCGTGTTTGGGAGGGATGCCAGACTTTGTTTCGCGGAGAACGTGCCTGCTGTCGATTGGCTAAGCCAGAAAAGTTCTTTGCCGTGATCTGAAATGCCGATGATGTCTGGTTCGTTATTGCCATCGAGATCGGCACTGGCGAGAGAAACAGCGGTATCGATATTGGCGGCCAGGGTGCTGGAGCTGAAGTTACCGCTGCCGTCGTTGCTGAGTAAGGTGATGTTTCTATTCCAGCGGGAGGAGATGATGAGATCGTTGTGTGAATCGCCAGTGGCCTCGATGGATATAACGGCTTCAGGCCCATTCATCGAGGTGCTGACAGTGTGAGTGACAGCAGGGGAAGATGAGAGATCGAGCCAAATGATTTCATCACTCGCATGGGAAACAGCAACAAGATCCGGGCGGGAATCGCTATTGACATGGGCGAGTGCTAGGGAGGTGATTTTACGATCTCCAGCGAGCCACGGCAGAGTGTTCGATGTTTCCGGCAGGGCAGAGGCAGAGAAGAAAGGCCCAGCATACGCTGGAATAGTGATGAGACTAACACCGAGCTGGAGGCATCTGGAGGAGAAAGGCATGGATGGCTGGGACTGTAGGCGAAGATCAGATTATCTCAACAAATTCAAATTCTTCATTACATTTATGCTGTGAATATTGAGTAGATCATCATTAAAAACAAGACCCTTGTTCCTATGAATGGTGGTTCTGTTTCTAAAAAAATAGCGACCTCCGATTTCCAGAGGTCGCCATTTGAGAAAGAAGGAGTGTGAGTCTATTTGCGTCGGCGTAGCACTAAAGCAAGCCCAGCGAGGCCAAGAAGGGCTGTGGAGCGAGGGACAGCTAATAGATCGCCTGTTGAGAACTCACCCTCGGTAAAGGTGGATAGGCGGACGCGGTCATAGTTTCCCGTAATGACACCTGCTGCGCCGTCTGTGTAACCGGAGAAATCATAGCCGATATAGAGCTGTTATCTACACACCTATAAACATAGTGCGGCAGCCCTGATTTTGATAGGTGAAATTGGGATTTTTTTATGATAAATGAGACAAATGGCGACGGATTGATTTATTTTCTCAACGACATCAAATACTCTGCGATGAGTTGGAGTGATTGGTCGTCCATGTGGTTGAAGGCTGGCATGGCGGGGTACTTGGCGCGTTTTTTGCCGGGTTTTTTGACCCACTGGATGATGTCTTTTTTGGTGGTGTAAACTTGGGCGATTTCTTCCAACGAGGGTCCGGGCTGATCCTTTCCTGGGGCGTGGCAGGCAGCGCAGATCATGAAGGCGGACTTGCCTTTGGCGATGCGGGCGGCGGCATCTTCTTTGGCAGATGCTTGGCCGTGGAATATCCGGTTGAGTGCGGTGAAGTGTTTTTGCGTAGCAGCGTCACTTTCGGCTTTGAGGATGAGTTTATCCCAGCCTACTGGAATCTTTGCCGTTTTGCGGTTGCCTAACACCTGGTGAACGATGGCGATAAAACGCGATACCTGTTTGGGATCGGTAAGCAGGATGGTGTATGCGACCGCTTTGTTGAGGTCTTTGCGGGCGGCGTACCAGAGGACAGAATCGCGAAACTCGGGAAGTTTGCTATCGAGCGCAAGAGCTAAGGCGTAACTGATGTCCTGAGCCGCAAATTGTGCGTAGGCAAACCAGATCATTTTGGGGATAAACTGATCGGTAGCATCTTCTTGGCGCATGGCTAACAAACGGAGTAGGCCTTTGGCGGTTTTAGGATCGATCCGATGTTGGCAGGCACCTGCGATTGCCAAACGAACTCGTGCGGACGGGTCTGTTCGGGCAAGTGTGGCGAAGTCATTTTGGAACTGGGATGAAAACGCATGACTTTGCTCTGTTAGAAAATGGATCGCCTGTGCTCGGATTGTTTCCTCGGGGTGATGCAGTAGTTTGCGATACATTTTTTGAGTAATGCCATTGATGCCGTAAAGCGCGACCAAGTAGCGCAGACGATGTGGGTTTTTGGGATGGAAAAGCTGCTCGGCTAATTTTGCCTTGGTGGAGGAATCGAGTCGGTTAGATGCCGCTCTCTGCCTGAGTTGATGCTGGGCCATACGGGCGAACCATTCGTTTTTGTGGTGGAGGAACTTGAGTAACTCAGAGTCAGACGACTTCGTGAGATCCACCTTCACTGGGCGATACGTTTGTTTCCAAGCCATGCGGTAGATTCTGCCATTGGTGCGATCCCAGATAGCTTGATTGTTAGAGTGGCACTGTTGGGTGTCGTGCCAATCAATCGAGTAAACAGCGCCGTCGGGGCCGTATTTCAAATCCACGGCAAGGTAGCGTTTATCCGGTGCATAGAGCTGGTCGTGCCCCTCGCTTTCACTGCGGTATCCTGAGCCGGCGAGTGTAAGTTTTTCCCGATTCATTTGGTGGCCGTGCAGGTTGTGGGTGTAGAGATTGTGGCGGTATGAATCCGGCCAGTTATCGCCGAGATAAACCATGGTGCCGACGTGGGAATGCCCACCGTAGATAGCGCGTGAGCCGTTTCGTCCTGCGCCTCCTTCGCCATGACCATACTTCGCGATTGAGCGCAGTAGGTTAGAATGTGGCACATTCACATTGTTCCATCCACCTCTAGCTGTGGCGATGAAGTCGCGGTGGTTGCCGTTGTTTTGCGTCCAGTAATGGCCATCGCGGATGACTTGGGAAACGGGGCCGAGTCCCCAAGATGAGCGGCAATGGGTCATAAACATCGCGCCGTCTGCATTGTAGTCGAGGCCCCATTGGTTAGAGCCGCCGTGGGCGTAGATTTCAAATTTGTGGGTGACTGGGTGGAAACGCCACACACCTGCCTTGATGTGGGTGCGTTGGGCTTTTGGGGTGCCCGGTTTGCCAACGTAGGAATCATTGAAAACCCCGTGGCATCCGTAGAGCCAGCCATCGTGCCCCCACATGAAGCTGTTAGGTGTCTCGTGGGTATCTTTGAGATCCCATCCGTCTAACAAAACCTTGGCGGGTCCGTCAGGTTTGTCATCACCATTCGCATCGGGGATGAAGAGCAGGTGAGGGGCAGCACCAACGAAGACGCCACCATAGCCAATCTCAAAGCCACTCACGAGGTTGAGTTTATCGGCAAAGATTTTCTTTGTTTCAAAGCTGCCATTGCCGTCGCGGTCTTCGAGGATGATGAGTCTGTCCTGTCCCTTGCCGTCCTTCTGTCTGCGTGGGTAAGCAAGTGCTTCGGCAAGCCAGATGCGACCCTTGGCATCGAAGGTGAAGGCGATGGGTTGTCTAATCTCAGGCTCGCTGGCGATGAGATCGACTTGGAAACCTTCAGGTATCCACATGTCTCTAACAGTTTCGTTTTTTGACGCAGATGGGTTCGGCGTGAGGTGCTTGAGGAGGTGGCTATGTCCAAGCCTGCCAGGTTTGGCGATGGGGCGTTTGTCGTGGAATTGAAAATCATCGTAATTGATATGTCCCCAGCCGCCTTTGGCTTCATCAATGAGTCTGACGGCGATGGTTTTTCCTTGATGATTTGTTAGGTCAACCGTGACACGGCGCATGTTTTCGCGGTCTTCTCCGTGAGCGGTGAAGATGGGTTTTCCTGATGAGGTGTCGATGATTTCGACGCGCGTGCCCTTTTGTTTACCGCCGCCGATGAGGAAGGATGCCCAAGGTTTTGTCACCTTGAAGGGCTTGGATGTTAGAGTGCCTGTTCCGCTGTCTGATCGGGATGGCTCGTAGCCACCAATCCAGAATTGCCCTTGATGCTGGCTCGCCTGACCGCGTCGGCGTGGGGTAACGGTATCGCCTTTGACGGGTTGCCCTGTCCAAGCGTCTCCTGTCGCGGTCCATCCCGTGAGGTTTCCTTTTTCAAGATTGAGGTTGTTAGGTTCTGCTGTGCCGATGGCGACTGAAACGGCAAGGGTGCTAATGAACGGGAAAACGAAGCGATGCATAATCAGTATGATGGATGGTTTTTAAGAAAATAGATTGGTGGAATACGACAAGTTTTATGATGGATCAGTCGTTAGGGCTATCTGTTAGATGCCTTCCTGCTCGCGGAACCTCCTTGGCGTGATGCCCATGTGTTTACGGAAATGGAGGGTGAAAGAACTTTGATCATAGAATCCGAGTTCTACCGAAAGGTTAGCGAGATCGGTGTTTTTGTTACGGAGAGAAATGCACGCGGCTTGCACTCGAGTTTTAATGAGAAAGGTCTGAGGTGAAACCCCATAGTATTCCTTGAAGCAGCGCCCAAACTGCCGATCAGACAAGTGCGTGAGCTCCGCAAGTGAGTGGATGCTGAGTTTCTTACGGAAGTTTTTCTGGATATGCTCAATCGCGGGGGCGAGCCGCTCGTAGTTCTGGCTGCCATCGTATCCTGATTTTACTTTGTGACTTTTGATCATCCCCGCCACGCCAATGACTTCACCAGTGCGTGAAAACACGGGGAGTTTGTTAGTGAGATACCAGTCGGGTAGCCCTTGGCGATTAAAGAAGGTTTCGATGATATTGAGCTTCGGCTCGCCACTCTGCATCACATCGTGGTCGTCCTTGCGATAGTTATCCGCCATTGCCTTGGGAAATAGATCATAATCGGTTTTGCCAATCAGTTCACTTTCATGCTTTAAATCAAAGCGGGATAAGAAGTGTACATTCCCTCGAACCAAACGACCTTCCACGTCCTTGGCAAAAAAGGAAACCCTTGGCAGTAGGTCAATCATACGATCGAAGCCAAGTAGAGGGTCCATCGATTCAAACCACTGACGTTGGATTTTGCTGATTTGTTTGGTGTTTGCTGATTGGCTCACAGAGAAAGCATAAATGATGCGTCAAGTGGCGTAAATCTCATAAAATATGTCTGATTTAACCAAGAGTTTTTGGGGTTTTCGGTCTATTGTTGTTTTCAATATTTCCTTCAAACCAATAAATAGATATGAAAAAGCACACAAAAACTCTAGGCGTCGTCTCATGGATAGCGCTTGTCGCTAGTTCCCACGCAGCGATTACTGTAGGGGATACAATCGGGATTGATTTCGGTAACACAGCGAC
Organism: Akkermansiaceae bacterium; assembly: GCA_049609505.1. Classification (GTDB taxonomy): domain Bacteria; phylum Verrucomicrobiota; class Verrucomicrobiia; order Verrucomicrobiales; family Akkermansiaceae; genus Oceaniferula. Next base: position 8,357 of record JBMYYO010000127.1, read on the forward strand.
AAGTGCAGGTGACAATTTTAATGTCATAGGTGGAACCTTTGATACGGATGTGGCACTTAATCGTTACTCTGACAACGCAGCAACTGGTGTGACCATTCACATTTCAGGGCCAGGGGCTGCAGGGGGATATAACAACTCTGACCCTTCTGCTGGTACAGCGGGAGAAACTGTACCATTCATGGACGCGCATATGCAGGACTGGATGGGCATTTTTGGAGGCACAGGAACTCGCAACACCTTGTTGCTGTTTAAGGGGCTGGATGACTCTCTGACTTACGACATCACTGCGGTGATCGGCCAATGGTCAACGAATACCGCTTTTGATGGCATGTCCATCTTTGTGACCGGCCAAGATAGTGATGCTTTCGGAACTGTCAGTGCCTCAGGTGAGCCAGTTTACACCAATCTAACGGGCCTGACTTCTTCTGGCGGAAACCTAACCGTTCAATTATCAAGCCCGTCGAATAACCAAGCCCTTTCAGCATTGACGCTGACAGCCGTTCCCGAGCCATCCTCTACTGCCTTACTTGGGCTTGGAGGTCTGGCACTGGTATTGCGTCGCCGGAGATAACACCACAAAAGCGACAAAATCATTTTATTGCTCTTGCAAGGCGGTTTGGTTGACCAGGCCGCCTTGTTGTTGTCTGTGAGGATGCTGCCAGCATGGGTGGATCTGAGGTGCAGCAAGCCCTGAGCAAGAATCGTGCTATCGATCTATTGCTTGCGGTGCTCATCGATTGGAAACTCACTTTCCTGACCTTTGTCATAATCCTCCTGTTAGCTGACGAATTTGTCATAAAAGATGTCCGAATTATCCAAGATTTGTTGTGGGTGACTTGTATAGATTGCCAGCGGTTATGAGTGATTCTTCTGAAAATTCAATTCGTGTTGCAGTTGTCGGACTCGGCTTTGGTGCAGAGTTTATCCCTATTTACCAGCGGCACCCCGGAGCGGAAATGGCTGCCATCTGCCAGAGAAGTGAATCGAGTCTCAACGAAGTGGGTGACAAATTCGGCATAGAGAAACGCTACACCTCTTATGACGACTTGCTTGCAGACCCAGATATCGATGCCGTGCATATCAATACTCCCATCCCGCTTCATGGGGAGCAGTCGATTCTGGCGCTAAAGGCGGGGAAACATGTCGCCTGCACCGTGCCGATGGCGACCAGTATCGAGGAGTGCGAGGAAATCTGCCGACTCGTCAAGGAAACCGGACTCAAATACATGATGATGGAGACAGTGGTCTATAGCCGCGAGTTTCTTTACATCAA
>JBMYYO010000128.1:0-9617 GCA_049609505.1 Akkermansiaceae bacterium
CGAGCCTCTGAGTGTGCGCTTGATGTGTAACCAGCTCTGCGTTCAATGGTTGCTAAGCTTAACATCGCTAGGGCGATCAGCACCAATAAAACCATAACCGAGATAGTGGCAATCAGAGCGAAACCCCTGGGTGGGTGTGGTTTCTTTCGGAAAATTGTGCGCATTTACAATATAAGGTCATAGTTCGTAGAGGGCGCAAGTAGAAAAGGGCTGAGGACTTGGAGGCACTTGGTAAGGCGAAATATTAGCGATAGTTTAGTATTCATAAAATATAAGATTTGCAGTAGAATAGTGGCGTTATGAGTGATTACCCAACACCAACTGCAGCAAATAATCCGCCCGCTACCAACCTTCCGGCATACCGACCACCAGAGCAGACTCCAGAACCTCAGCAGCCTGCATCAGGAGGAATGAGCCCATACGAATCACCAGCGGCATCGCCAATGAGAGCTGGCGGCCAAGGCCGCGATGTCTCCTACGGCGTAATCAACATGCTGGCTAGAACACGAGGTTGGGTGAGGTTTTTGAGTGTGCTTGGGTTTGTAGGGGCTGTTTTGCTACTATTGATGGGTATTTTTGCCATCATAGGAACAGGTGCAGTGGCTTCCGCAGGAGGGCAAGGTGCCGCTTACCAAACTGGCTACATGATTGGCATGGGCATTTACTATGTGGTGATGGCATTTGCATATATCTATCCTTCAATTAAGCTCTGGCAGTATGCTGGTGCTATTTCGCGCCTGCAAGCATCACAATCTGAAATGGATCTGGAAACTGCGCTGGATAAACAGAGATCCTTTTGGAAATTTGCTGGCATTATGACAATCTTGCTAATTCTGTTTGTGGTAGCCGTCGTTGTATTTGCTGCGACAGCGGCAGTAGCCGTAGGTTCTCAATTGTAGTAGCAAACGTTGCCATCCGTGATCTAAGTAGTCGATTCTTGGAAACGGGTCGGTTTCAGGTTGCCAAAACGGAGCGGGTCTGCCTAATGCTCGCTCTCCCGTTATGACAGATATACCATTTAACACGCTCGGCCTACGCCCGGAGCTGCTCGAAGCCATCCACGATCTCGGCTTTGAAAGCCCATCTCCCATTCAGGCACTGGCCATTCCTGCGGCACTAAAAGGCCGTGATCTGGTAGGTCTGTCTGAGACTGGCTCAGGCAAGACCGCTGCCTTCACCCTGCCCGCACTTGAGATGCTGGACATGGATGCCAAGGAAGCGCAGGTGCTCATCCTCTCTCCCACGCGGGAACTCTGCATGCAGGTCTGTGAGGAAGTTCACAGGCTCGGGGCGAAACTTCCTGGTCTGCGCGCTGTCCCCGTTTACGGTGGTACTCCCATTGACCGCCAAATCACCCAGCTCAAGCGAGGTGCGCATGTGATTGTGGGAACACCGGGTCGTTTGTTAGATCACCTGCGCCGGAAGACACTGCAGCCTGCCACCATTAAGCTTGCCGTGCTCGATGAGGCGGATCGGATGCTCGATATGGGTTTCCGCGAGGATATGGAGGATTTGTTAGGTTCACTGCACAAAAACCATCAGACACTCTTCTTCTCCGCCACCATGAACAAGCATGTGGAGAAGCTGATCCAGAAATTCGGCAATGACCCCGAGCAAGTAACCGTCGAGCGGAAGACTAAAACCGTCGATACCATCTCCCAAAGTTACTACGAGGTGAGAAACCGATCCAAAGTCGAAGTGCTCACCCGGTTGATCGATCTTGATAACCCGCGCCTCTCAGTGATTTTCTGTAACACCAAACGCAGCGTGGACGAGTGCACTGAGGCTCTACTAGCGCGTGGTTATGCAGCGGATCGATTGCACGGTGACATTAGCCAGCAGCTACGTGAGCGCACCACACGTAGATTCCGCGAAGGGAAGTTTGATTTGTTAGTGGCCACCGATGTAGCCGCGCGAGGTTTAGACATTGATGATGTGGACGCGGTATTTAACTATGATATCCCGCAAGATCCAGAAGACTACGTGCACCGCATCGGCCGGACGGGACGGGCAGGGCGTGAAGGAAAGGCAATTAGCTTTGTCTTCGGGCGTGATATCTACCGGCTGCAAAGCATTGAGCGATACACTAAACAAAACATTCAGCGCGCAAAAATTCCCACCCAAGAGGAGGTGGAGGGCCGCCGCGCGGATCAGTTGTTCGAGCTAGTGCAGAACAGGCTAGAGAAAGAAGTTAGCCGTAGCTACCGTCATTATATCGATAGGTTGTTAGATCAAGGCCACACCGCCACCGACATCGCATCCTCCGTCTTCGAGCTGCTACGTGAAGCGATTGGGCGTGAAGGTGAAAAAATCGCCGAGGATGATCCTAACTATAAGCCGCAGGAGAAAAAACCACGCCGCGAAAGAAAAGACGGCAGAGACCGTGGCGACCGCCAAGATAGAGGTGAGCGTGGAGATCGGCGGGATCGCAAACCGCGTGCCAAGGACCCCAATGCCACCACCATTTTTATCAGCCTAGGAAAAGCCGCGGGCGTGCGCCCTGCTGACATCCTCGGTATGATGTATCGTGAAGGCGGGCTGCCAGATAATTCCGTAGGCCAAATCACCCTTTTCGAGCGCCATAGCCTTGTGGACGTGGATAAAAAACACGCGGAAGAACTCTGCAAAAAACTCAGCAAATCCAAGCTGCGTAACCAGAGGTTTAGAATCGGCCCTGATCGAATGGGGTAGTGCCTCGCGCGATCGAGTTTTTTCTGACAAGGCTCACCAATCATTTGAGCGCAGCGCCTTGTAGCTGCAAACCCTTTCGGCTTGAAAGGAATAAGGAGTGGGGGTAATCTACTCACACATGAAACGCCTCATCCTACCCTTACTATTTCTAGGCACAGTCATCTCAGCATCCCTCCATGCACAGGATGCCGCACCTGATGCCAAGCTTAAACCCTGCTGGCAGCCTAAGCTGGGGCAGAAATGGCAGTATCAAGTCACCGTGGAAGTGCAAGAAGGCACAGAGCTTCCAGCTAATGTTGAGGGGCAGAAAATTGAAAAGTTCGATGGTAAAGTGCGCGCCACCTATCGGCAAACCAACGTTTATCGTGGTTTGCAAGCGATGAATCCCAAGGATGAGGAATCAAAAAAAGCGCACGCATTTCACCTGTCCAATGGAGATCAGTTAGAAGAAATCCAATACATGTCGATCACCGCCAAAGGGGTGGCTGCAGTTGGCACAAAGCCCGAAGGCACAGAACCCAAGGAGCTCATGGCGCTGAGCAAACCTATCCCGCTGATGTGGGCTGATTGGAAAGGCGGTGAGGCATTCCCCGTGATGCTTGATCACATGGTGGGAGGGCAAAAAATCCGCCTCGTGCGCAAATTCAAAGTGATCGGTTGGGAAGAACTAACCACCAAGGCTGGGAAATTCCGCGCGCTGCACGTTCAGGTTAGTGGGAAAAACGGAGCCATGGAGATCAAGCGCAACTACTGGTTCTCCCCGGATGACGGCTTTATCAAAGAGGTGAAAAAGTACTACGTCGGAGAGAAAATGGTCCTAACTCAGTATCGTGTGTTAGAAAAAATAACAACGCCTGAGGGCGAGTAGCTCGGTAGGGTTGTTAATATTCGCGGTCTAACAAATAGCGCGCGATCTGCTCAAGCCGTGCTCCCTTTTTGCCGAACACACTGAGGGAATCGAGTGCCTTTTTGGTGAGCCGCGCAGCTTCCTTGCGGGATTTCTCAAGCCCGAGAATGGCGGGGTAGGTGGACTTATCCACGGCTTCATCCTTGCCGGCGGTTTTACCTAACACCTCAGTAGTTTGGGTAACATCCAGAATGTCATCAATCACCTGGAACGCTAGTCCGAGGTTGTATCCAAAGGTTGTAAGCGCTTCCAGCTTACGTGGTGTGGCATTAGCTGTCATCGCTCCCAAACGAACCGCACAAGTGAGTAGTGCTGCAGTTTTTGCCTCATGAATGCGAATGAGATCTTTTTTGGTTAAACTCTTACCCTCACCCTCGAGGTCGAGCACTTGGCCGCCGATGAGTTTTTTACTTCCTCCGGTAGTTGCAATTTCCTCCACATAATCCCTGACGGAGTAGCGGGCGGTGGCAGGAGTTTGTGCGATGATAGTGAATACCTCTGTTAGGAGCGCATCGCCAGTCAGCACAGCCATGCCTTCGCCAAATACCTTATGCGATGTCGGGCGGCCGCGTCTTAGGTCATCATCGTCCATGCATGGAAGGTCATCGTGCACCAGCGAGTAGGTGTGCATCACTTCAGTAGCGCAGGCAGGTGCCAGAGCGTGTTCAGTTTCTCCTCCGCAGGCCTCAGCGGCCGCAAGTGTTAGAATAGGGCGCAGGCGTTTTCCTCCTGCAAAAACACTGTAGCGCATCGCCTTGTGGATGGTGCTGGGTCGGGCAGATTCCCGAGGAAGAAACTTCCCGAGTGCGGAATCAACACGTTTCTGGGTGGATTTAAGCCAAGGTTTAAGGTCGTCCATGAGATGGTTTTATGGGTGGATTTGGTGTCTAGGTTTTCCTGTGTAGAAAACGGTTGTGGGTGACGTTTATAAACAGCCGCTGCGTGGTTAACAAGTGCTTGTTGGTTAAGTTCTGCGCGAGTGTTAGCGCTTTGGTTTTGACATAATGTGTGTGAGTCCCAAATATTCTGTCTTGCATCAGCAAGAAGCTGCAGACACAGGCGAGAAGTGGCACAGGAAGTGATCGGCCAATTATTCGGTTAGTTGTTCCTTAGGTAGCAGCTTGTGCTCTTTAAGGAATTTTTTGGTCGCGGCCATGGTTAGGTTGAAGTTTTTGTTAGTGCCTTTGGGGCGAAACTCCTTGCCGTTGAAAAATCCATGCTTTTCGCCTTCTGCTGCCATTAAGGTGCAGCTATTGCCTGCCTTTTTCATCAGGCGTGTAAACCTCTCCGCGTTTTCAAATGGCACGGTGGTGTCCTTCGTGCCGTGGCAAACGAGGGTAGGGGGGATGCCTTTTTTGATGTGATGGCAGGGTGATATTTCTGTTTTGTTGGCACCTAGCTTGCCTGCTCCGTAGCCTTTTCTGGTGGTATCGAGCACTGGGTTGTATAAGACCATGGCGTTTGGTTTTGAGCTGACTTCGCCATTGGAGAAGCCGTCAATCACGCCCGTGCAGGCAGCGATGTGGCCACCTGCTGAGCCGCCGGATGCTATTATTTTGTTAGGGTCGATCTTTAGTTCCTTGGCGTTTTTACGCAGCCACTGCACGGCGGACTTAGCATCTCTAACGGCGTCCTGGGGCGTTGTGCCGTGAGAGCTCTTGGTGCGATAGTCCGCCGAGATGGCGAGGATGCCCAGCTTTGCCATTTCCTTGGCTTGCTGATAAAATTGCCTAGCTGATCCACCCGTCCAGCCGCCGCCAAAGAAAAAAACGATGCAGGGGCGGTCCTCTATCAGTTTCTCTGGCTCAAAGATGTGCAGCTTGAGTGCCTTGCCTTGAGCGGGAGTTTTATAAATGACAGAACGAGTGGGCTGACTCGCAGCAATTGCCAGTGAGTAGCTCGCTAGCAGAATAGTGATAGTGGTGGCGATAGTTCGGGGCATGATTGAAGAGTGGCTGAGGCAGTCAGTTTTATCAAACTGAAAAACCTTACACCAACTCCGCAATCTGCACGGCATTAAGCGCGGCACCTTTGCGCACCTGATCACCCACTACCCAGAGGGTGAGGGCGTTGTCAAAGACCATGTCTTTGCGGATGCGGCCAACGAGGCAGTCGTCCTTCTTAGTGGTATCCAGCGGCACGGGGTAGAGTGAGTTTTCAGGATCGTCTTTGGCATTAACTCCAGGGCAGCTATCGTAAGCGGCGCGGGCTGCTGCTACATCAACGGGCTTTTCAAACTGAGCTGTCACACTAACTGAGTGAGAGCGGTGCACGGGCACACGCACACACGTGCAGGTCACCCTCATGTCTGGTAGGCTGAGAATCTTCCGGCTTTCGTTGAGCATCTTGAGCTCCTCCTTGGTGTAGCCATTGTCAGTGAAGGAATCAACGTGAGGGATAACGTTGGATGCAATCTGGTGCGGATAGACGTTTTTCATATCGTCTGTGACCTCGCCGCCAGCTCCGAGAGCTTTAATCTGCTCATCCAGCTCGATGATTCCCTGTGCACCACTTCCAGAAACTGCTTGGTAACTAGAAGCGATGATGCTGCGGAGTCCAAACAGTTTGTGCAGCGGAGATAGTGCCATCAGGGTGATGATGGTGGTGCAGTTCGGGTTAGCGATGATGCCCTTGGGTCGATCTTGCACGGCTTCTGGGTTAACTTCAGGCACTACCAACGGCACGCCATCGTCCATCCTGAAGGCTGATGAATTGTCAATCACCACCGCTCCTGCGGCGGCTGCGCTTGGGGCAAATTCTTTGGAAATACCACCGCCCGCACTAAATAGCGCAATATCAATGCCTTGGAAGCTATTGTGTGTTAATTCTTTAATCTTTATTAAGTTTCCCCGGAAAGAAATCTCCTTGCCGGCTGATCTGGCAGACGCGAGTAAAGTTAATTCAGAGATAGGGAAATTACGCTCCTCCAAACAATCGAGCATTTCCTGCCCGACAGCTCCCGTAGCCCCTACAATTGCTAGATGTTTTCCTGTTGATGAAGTCATGTCAGTGCGCTGACAATGTACGATTGCCTGCCTCTGTCAACCCCACGATGCATTGGTTATGACAAAAAAACGGGGCGAAAATAGATGAATTTTTAGCTTTTGATATAATTGGAATAGCTTTTACTGGGTCGCTGTGGTATAATATAGCCATGGCTACTACGAAAAGAACTCGTTTCTCTCGCCGCGTCCCAGATCACGTAACTGACGAAATCGTCAACGTTTTGGGAGATGATGACAGTTTCTTCGGATTCAATGATTTATTCGAGGCTGTCTATGCAAGACTCAAGGAACGCAACGCCGTTAGTGGTGGAGAAGAAATGCTCCGCCTTCGCGCATACGAAAAACTCCAGAACCTCGTAACAAGAGGTATGATAGAAAAGGAGGGTAAGGAATACAAAGGGCTGCCGAAATTGGCTGAAGCTCACTCAGATTTCCTTGCCGCCCAGGAGTCTGCTTAAGTAAGCAACTCGTGAATTACTCATTTCGTGCTGGTTATTCCACCACGAATCGTTTTAAGAAACCCGCGTCAACCCATCTGTTGATGCGGGTTTCCTATTTCCAGAGCGTTTCAAATAATTTTCCTGAATCATTTCCTAACCACTTCTAACCGATACTACCCATCATGTTACAGAGCTACTTACCCGTTATCATGCAAGCAATGGTCGCCCTTGGCTTTGCTGGCGTCATGCTGCTGATGAGCCTCTTACTCGGCAAGAAGGGAAAGAAGAATGAGGTAAAAGAAAGCCCATACGAGTGTGGAATGCTACCCGTCGGGGAAGGCTCTCCTCGCTTTAGTGTGAAGTTTTACGTGATCGCAATGCTCTTTGTGATCTTTGATATCGAGGTGGTGTTTCTCTATCCTTGGGCGGTTCAGTTCCGTGATCTTCTGCAGGATGGAGCGATGGCATTTTGGAGTGTGTTAGGTTTTGTTGGTATTCTGGCTGTGGCCTACATCTATGCTTTGAAAAAAGGAGCCCTTAGCTGGAACGCTTAACTTGTTATGATTCACCACGCTGTCTATTTCAAACTCAAGCCTGAGGTCGATGACCACAAGCTAGAGGAGATGATTAGAACAACGCGTAGCATGCTCTTAAAAATACCAGAGGTGCTCAGTGTGCGCTCTGGTAGAAACATTGACCCTGCCGGCGAATGGCCGTTTTTCCTCGCTGTCGAGGTAGAGACACTTGAGAAACTGAGGGTTTATATGGATGATCCAGTCCACCTCAAGTATGTAGAAACAGTGATCAAGCCAAACACCACGGCACGGGTCGCTTTTGATTTTCAAACTGACCCCTCGAAGGATCTGAAATACTCCTAAGGGCACCTCTAAGTTAGGAAAGCTAGCTTTTGCAGTTAGCTTTGCGGGGAATGAGATAATTTTTTTCTCTTTGCTGAATGATATTCGCGAGTTGTGCGTATCCAGCTAGTTCAATTGTGAAAAATGCGAGCTGAATCAACTTGGCTGCATTGAGTGGGGAGTCTTAGATTGTTCCTGCGCATATTGAATTACCAAGCAACTTTAATGTTTTCTGCTAAGATGTCTATCTCATCCCTTTTATCTGCTTTTACCCTCATTCTTCTGAGTTCATCTCTTACGGCTCAGAAATCTACCGAGCTTTTTCCCGCTAAAGCAAGCGGTTGGAAACAAGCTGGCCCAGGAAGTTTCAGCATCAAAGATGGCATTGCCACCAGTGAGGGGGGGATGGGCATGTGGTGGTATGCAGGTAAGTCTTATCAAAACGCTACCTTTGATATCGAGTTCCAATTGCCTGATCATAAGTGGAACTCTGGCATCTTCGTCCGTTTCCCCAATCCTGGTAAGGACCCCTGGGTAGCCATTCGCCAAGGATATGAGTGCCAGGTCAGCGGTGATAAGCCTGGGAAACTCTCCACTGGTGCCATCTATGATATCCAAACCGCTAGCCACATCACATTGAAAAAACCCGGTGAATGGAATCACTACCAAATCACCACTATCGGCAATCTCATCATCATCGCCATCAACGGAGAACTGGTGAATGTTTACACCGCGCAACAAGGACGCGGTGAAAAAGAAGGCTATATCGGTCTCCAAAACCATGATCCAATATCAAAAGTTAACTACCGTAAGGTTTCTGTTAGGGAGTGGTCCGCTGATGCCACCCTCAATGGCGTTCTTGCAAAACTAAATATCACCCGAGCTGATTGGGTGCGCTATCACGCCAAAAAATCCAAGAGCTCGCACTGGACGGATAAAGCGGATCTCGGTCCCGCGTGGGCAAACACTTTTGGAGATTACTACCAAGGAAAGCATCGCGTTTCAGCTTTGAAGGGACTTTCACTCCAGCTTTCCCAAGCTCACCAGATCAGGGGTTTGTATAACACAGAAACCATGCAGCTGCACTCAGCCCATCGCGGTGGCTTGGAGTGGGGAGGTACACCATGGACCGGAAGGCACGGCACGTATGTGACCATGGCCAATTCCAAAACAACCATCATGCAAACTCGCGCAAACCGACCAGCATGGGCTGACTCTGATGGATCATTTGCGGATACTCGATCACATAAAGGGCACGGGAATTTTCCAGAAAATCATCTGCGTTTTAATGGCCACTTCCGGAATGGTTCACAAGTCATTCTCGATTACTCGGTGCTGGGAAGCCGTGTGTTAGAAACCCTCACTGCAACCTCGCGTGGTGATCAAGCGATGGCATTCCGACAGTTTGATCTCGCACCGTCAGCTCAAAAACGAACCATGATCGTAGCCGATGAGCAAGGAGCGCATGTCAGCATGAGCAAAGACGGAAAGTCCGCCGTGATCTCCAAGCAGCCAGTAAAGCAGGAGAGTGAAACCCCCGTCGCTCAGCCAGGGAAGATCACTATTGTTAAAGATTGCACCCGTAAAGCATGGAGCGATCTTTCTATGGGTGCGCCATCTAACAAAGATCTCGTGGACCGCAGTAAAAACAAAACGGACTACTTCCGCGTGCTTCCAAAATTCCTCCCCACACACGCCCGTGGCGGCGATGAAGAGG
>JBMYYO010000129.1:0-9139 GCA_049609505.1 Akkermansiaceae bacterium
ACCCAGAGATCCAAGAGCGCATCAGCACCGCGCTCGAACTCGCCGGCACGGACAACCAAGGTATTTCCTCCTCACTGTTAGAAGAGATCATTTCCGAAGCGGAAACCGACGTGCAATCGATCGATCCCCAGATCGAGGTCCGCGCCCGCAAGGTGCGTGCATGGCTCTGGCCCGCTCTTGGCATCGCCGCTGTCTTTGCCCTGCTCTTTGCCATCTGGCCCAGCCAAACAGGCCGACTCCTCGTCCGCGCGGTCGCTCCCTTTTCACAAACAGGCAATGCTGGCGCCATCGCATTCGATATCCTGCCCGGCGACATGGAAGTGTTAGAAGACACTCCGGTAGAAATCACCGTGCTCTATCAAGGCTCTAGCAACGATTCACTCATCCTCGAAACCGAATACGAAAACGGCGAGACCACGCAGGAGAGGCTTTCGTTTTCCGGCAAACAAGACGGCAAGCAATTAGCCACCTACACTCTGCCTGCTGCGCACAAAAACTTCCGCTACCGCGTGCGCGCTGGACGCAATGAGAGCGATGCCTATCAGGTCACCGTCTGGCCAACACCACGGGTCGCTCGCTTGGATGCCAAATACGATTTTCCAGCCTACACTGGTTGGGCGCGTGCCACCAAACCAGCCAGCAAAGTTTCCGCCATCACCGGCACAGAGATCCGATTGCAAGGGAAGCTCAACACCCCGATTGAGTCCGCGGCCTTTCTCATCGATGGGGTAGAAACCGGCAACGCCCGCGTCGATAGCGATGCCACCGGCGGGAGTGTCACCATTGATTTTCCACTCACTGAGAAACTTTCTGGTGTGGGCACTCTCATGCTCAAGCACCGGCTGAGCGAGACCCCCGTGGAGGCTGCACGCTTCCCAGTAAAATCTATTCCCGATGACGCCCCCACCATTTCTCTCCTCACGCCAGTCGAAAGAAAACTACGCGTCCGCCCAGAAGATCAACTTCCCATCAGCTATCAGGTTATTGAGGAGGTGGGGCTGCAGTCGCTGGATCTCGATTTGAAAGTAAACGGCCAAGCAGTCTCCCCCCTTCCTCAGCTACTACCAACACGTTCCAAAAACTCAAAAAAACACCTCTGGAGCGGTGAGCTAATGGTATCCGTAGGCGACATCATATCCGCTCACCCTAAGGCGCGTGTGATTGAGCTAAAACTCATCGCCAAAGACAATCGCCCATCTAGTTTTCAAGGTCCAGGCATTGGCCAATCAGAAACCATCACACTACAGATTTCTCGCAATGCTGAATCGCTTGTCCGGCAAGAACTACGTGCTCAGGAATCTGACATCAGAGAGATCGCTGAAAAAGCCAAACAAGATATCCAGCAAGCCGCCCATCGCATGGATAACAAGAAGGAGGCGGTCAAAAAAGGCGACCTCAAAAAGCACGATCAAGAGCAACTCGAAAAAGCGCGTGAACAACTCGCCGAAGCAGAAAAAGCACTCAAGGAGCTTGCCGAGCGGATGGAGAATGGCGTGCATGCACCCAAAAAACCAATCGTGGAAAAGGCAGCAGAAAAAGCCAAAGAGGCACGGGAAAAACTCGAAACCTCCCCACTCCATGACACGCCTGATGACCGTAAAAAAGAACTCGAGGATGCCCGTAAAGCAGCTGATGAAGCAGTGCGTAACCTTGAAAAACTCCGCCAGAAAATAGAGGAAGATCGGCAAAAAGTAGAAGACATTGCCAGACTCAATGAGCTAGCGCAAAAAGAACGCGAGCTAGCACGTAAGGCGGCTCAAAAAGCCGAGCAAGCCGCCAAAGAAGATGCCCAAGATCAACAAGCACAAAAGCCTGACCAAGATTGGAAAAACCAACAGCGCAATGTGCAAGAGCAACTCAAACGCGAAATCAACGAGCGACCAGAAGCCTTGGCAGAAGCTAACAAAAAACTGGCCGAAAAAGCACGCGAGCTAGCTCAAGAAGCACGCGATCAGGCAGAGCAACAGCAAGACCTGCAAGAACTTTCAGAACAGGCTGACGCCGCGCAGAAAAAACCCGAAAATGCAGATGCCAAACAGCAGCACAAAGATGCGCTCCAAAAGCAGATCGAAAAAGAGCAACAGAACCTGTTAGACGAAACAAAAAAACAGTTAGATCAAGCACGAGAGCAACGTGAAAAGCGCGCAGACCAACTCCCCGAGGCCGTTGATCAGGCAAAAAAAGCTCTCGATCAAATTCAAAAACAACAACCCAAACAAGCCGCAGAGGCAGCTAAAGAAGCCGCTGAAAATTTAGAGAAACTTGCCCAACCACAAGACCAGGCAAACGATCAGCAAGGAGAGGAGCAAGCAAAGGGAGAGAACCAAGAGCAAGGTCAGCAGCAGAATCAGCAGGGAGACAAAGCTGACCCCGAGCTCCAGGACCTCGCCAAACGACAAGAAAAAGTGGCCGAAGCACTTGATGCCCTTGCTGAGGGTAAAAATGACGAGGCGTTAGAAGCCCTACAAGAGCTGCAAGCTGATGCCGCCAAGGAACTCGCCGATGACATCAATGCCCTGCCTGACATGCAGGGGAAATCTTCTGAAAAGCAACAAGCAACAGGCAAAGCCAACCAAGCAGACCAACATGCCCAACAAGCCGCCAAGCAGGCAGAGAAAGGCAACCAACAAGCTGCCGCAGAGCGCAACGAGAACGCCGCACAAGCATTAGATCAAGCAGCCGAGGCACTTGATGCCGAGGCCAAACAGCTCGATGCCAAGGCTGCCCAAGCCGCCCAACAAGCACGGCAGAAAAACTCCCAACAAGCGCAGAAAAACCAAGCACCGGCTGATGCCCAACAGCTAGCAGATGCACACCAGAAAGCAGCCGATGCCGCCCAAGCCAAATCACCCGCAGAGGCAGCTGACAAAGCTCAGAAAGCAGCAGATGCTCTTGATCAGCTTGCCCAACAAGCAATGCAGAACATGAAAGACGGCCTCCAGTCCGGCAGACCAGGACAGCAACCAGGGCAAAAACCTGGTGACCAACCGGGCGAGAAACCCGGCAACGAACCCAGCGAGAAACCTGGTAACAATCCCGATGAAAAAGACCGCATGGCGCAAGCAGATCCCGGCGTGCCCCCAGAGCTAGCAAAGCTTGGCATCTCCGCCAAAGATTGGGAAAAACTCAAAGAGATGATGCGCTCAGACACCGCCGGCTCTGGCTCCGTTAACATCCCAGAAGACTACCGTGGGCTGGTGAAAAAATACTTCCAAGAAGTTTCACGAGAAAGCAAATAGCGCGCCGCTCTAACATCACACCCTTCCTTGCCCCATGCCCATTAAACTGATCATTAGCTCCACCATCTGCATGCTCTTTATGCTTACCCCCACATTGCGGGCGGAAGAGTCTCCCGTGTTTGCAAAATACCGCGATAAAATGGAGCCTAGCATCGAGAGGGCGCTAGACTACCTAGCGCGCATTCAGAATAAGGATGGCTCCTTTCCTGATCGCTATGGTAAATCAACTGGCATTCCTGCTTTGGTTGGTATGGCGTTTCTCTCAAAAGGCCACACTGCCACGGAAGGGAAATTTGCGGAAAACATCAACCGTTGTATTGATTTCATCCTCGCACATCAGAAAAAAGACGGTCTATTTGAAGCCGCTAGCGGTGGTAGTGGCCCGATGTATGCGCACAACATTGCCTCGCTCTTTCTATCAGAAGTTTCCGGCATGGTGGACCCCACGCGGCAGAAAAAAATTGATACCCAGCTCCCCAAGGCCATGCAGCTCATCTTGCGTGCGCAGAAGGTCAAAAAGAGCGCACGCAATCAAGGCGGCTGGCGCTACCACCCCGGCTCTCGTGATAGTGACACCTCATGCAGTGGTTGGGCATTGATGGCACTGCGCTCTGCCAAGCTGAACGGCGCTGCCGTGCCAGATAAAGCCATCTCAGATGCCGTGGCATACCTCTACCGTCATCACGATAAAAACTCAGGCAGCTTCGGCTACTCAGACAGCTACGGCCACCGAGAAACTCTCACCGGAATGGGGCTGCTCTGCCTAGAACTCTGCGGTGAACACGGTAAACCATCCACCATCAAAGCTGGTGAGTTTGTACTCAAAACTCACCGCAAACTCCCCGGGAGGCAGTTTGAGTTTTACGGGAATTACTACAACGCTCAAGGCATGTTCCAGCTCGGCGGCAAGTACTGGGACAGCTACGCAAACTGGATGTATGACACCTATCTTTCTAAACAGAAAGACGATGGCTCATGGCAAAGCCGTGAGGCTGGCAGCGTCTATGGCACAGCCATGATGACTCTTGCCTTCACCGTCCCCTACCGACAACTCCCTATCTACCAACGGGACGAAACAGTAGATGAGGAATAGACCTCCACACGGCCCAGCTACCCCTTGCCAAACTCGGTAGCGATCTTCTTTGCGGATGCTACGGTGTTTCTGTGGAGCTTGGCGGTTAGCTCGGGTTGGCGGTTATAGCCGCCGCCGTAGAGGATTGCTAGGGGGATGCGATTTTTGATGAATGCACGGATGATGACATCATCACGGCGTTGCATGTCTGCGACGCTGAGCATCATGTTTCCTAACAGATCGTTAGAATGGTTATCTGCTCCCGCTACCCAGATTACGAGATCCGGACTGAAGGTGTCTAGCGCGCCAGCCAGAGTGTTGAATAGCTGCTTGAGATACATATCGCCTTCGACAAAGCGGACGGTTTCCACATCGAGATTCCCGTCCACTTTTTTGGACTTTGATGATGTTTGCCCAACGTGGATCGAGTAGGTAAACACCCGAGGGTCATCGCGCAGGATACTGTTTGTGCCATTGCCCTGTGCCGCATCCGTATCGACGACCATGATGCGGATACCGGGGCGTTTCTCCTGTAGATCACGCACCGCAATGGCAACGTCATTGAAGACGCAAAATGCTTCGCCCCGCCCCTTAAACGCATGGTGTGTTCCACCCGCTAGGCAAACGGCCACTCCCTCTTCGAGGGCAGCATGGCAGGCTTGGCGCGTGGCTTCGGCCTCTGTTGCGCAGCGGGCAAACAACCCTGAGGTTATGGGCAGACCAAGGGCAATCTGCTCACGCCGATCAAGTGCGCCATGGTAAATCTTTGAGAGATACTCTCCCTCATGCACGCGCTTGAGCACGTGCAGATCCGTCTGGCTGACATCGATGATTTCCTCTGGAACAAGAATACCACCATTGAGCAACATATCGCGGCTGGTGGAGAATTTATCTCCAGGAAACGGATGACCCTCCGGCAAATCCAGTTTGAGGTCGAGATCAGATGAGTAAAAGCAGCGCATGTTGGAGGTTCCGCCAATAGGGATAGGGAGTAATACGCGATGTGTGAAGTTTGAAGTTTCAAGAATCTCCAACTAAGGGTAAAAACCTTCCAGCAGATCGCCATCTATCCAATCACCACTATGAAATCACCTCACTACATTCTTTGCTCAATCCTCGCACTCAGCCCGCTGGCAGTTCCCCTTTCGCACGCTCAAGACAAGTCTGAAAAACCTGCAAAAAAGGACAGCCATCCACAAAAAGACCAACCTAAGGTGGTGCAAAAAGACGCTAGCGTTACCATCGCTGGGAAAAAGATCGACTACACCGTCACCACCTCTCGCTTAGTTATTAAGACAGACGATGGCAAACCGCGCGCCTCCGTTTTCAATGTAGCTTACACGCGTAAGGGCATCAAGGATGTGTCTAAGCGCCCGGTTCTATTTGCCTTTAATGGTGGCCCCGGCTCATCAGCAGTGTGGCTACACATCGGAGCACTTGGACCTCGTATCGTTCCCACATCACCAGACGGAACAAAGGCTCTCGCGCCACCGCTCACGGTGAAGGAAAACCCATTCTCTATCCTCGATGTTGCTGACCTTGTATTTATTGATCCCGTGTCCACTGGCTACTCAAGGTCCGAAATGAAGGGGGAAAAATTCCACGGTGTGGACGAAGACATCCAATCTGTGGGTGATTTCATTCGCCGTTGGGTCACGGACAACAAGCGGTGGTCATCACCCAAGTATTTGTTAGGCGAAAGCTACGGCGGCGTGCGCGCCGCTGGACTCTCACTTGAGCTGCAATCAAACTACGGCATGCAGCTAAACGGAGTGGTGCTACTTTCTAGCCTGATGGACTTCCGCACCCTCCGCCCAGGCGATGGCAATGACCTCGCCTACCTCGCCTTCCTCCCTGCCTACACTGCTGTTGCTCATTACCATGGCAAGATCAAGGGAGACCGAGATGCGCTGGTAGCCAGAGCTAACAAATTCGCCACAGGTAAATATGCCACCGCCTTACTCAAAGGATATGCATTAGACACGAAGCAGCAGAAAAAAATCGCCACCGAGCTCTCCGCCCTAACAGGGCTCTCCACTGATCTTGTTCTTCGTTATGACTTGCGTATTTACCCATCACGTTTCCGTAAGGAGCTACTGCGTGATCAAGGAAAAGTGCTCGGGAGGTTTGATGCACGCACGGCATGGGCATCCGTCCAGAAAGCAGGAGATATGCCAAGCTACGACCCCTCGTTTTCCGTGGCAAAAGGTCCCTTTTCCACCGCGATGTTAGACTACCTCGCTAACGGCCTCGGCTGGATGGAGGAGCGCCCTTATGAAATCCTCGCGCACGTCGGTCCATGGAACTGGGGACGCAAAAACGACTTTGTGAACCTAAGCCCACGCCTCGCCTCCGCAATGAGAGACAACCCACACCTGAGAGTGCTCGTGCAGTGTGGACATGCCGATTTGGCAACGCCAGCTGGGGGGATTCTTCACAGCGTCTCGCACATGAAACTTCCTGCCGCTCAGCGGAAAAACATCTCCGTGCAGTGGTATGAGGCCGGGCACATGTTCTACTTGAACGAGCCAGACCTCAAAAAAATGCGCAAGGACTTAGTGGATTTCATCAAATAAACACCATGGAAAATCGCCACCCACCAGCTACTACTCCCCCTCCGATTGGCCAGCAGCCTGTGCCCAGTCAGCCTGCGCCGTCGCCCTACGCGGCTCCGGCCACAATTCCACACTACCGCCAACCTCTCCCAGGAGGACAACTCGGAGAATACATCCCAACACCAGAAGAACGCTCTTCCGCAATGCTGGTTCATTTACTTGGCATTCTAACCGGAGCAATTGGCGTGCTGATTATGTGGTTGGTCAAAAAAGATCAATCGCGCTTTGTGGATTTCCATGGTCGAGAGGCTCTTAATTTCATGCTCAGCCTACTGGTTTACTCCATCTGCCTAACAGCACTCGCACTTGTGGTTGGGCTGCTGACTTTTATGATGGGATTATTCCTAATGGTCCCCTTCTATCTTCTTTTGGGTATTGGCTCATTGGTGTTAGAAATCTTGGCCTGCACCGCAGCCAACCGAGGTGAATGGCATCGCTATCCCTTGTGCATTCGCTTTATACCAAATGCGCCGATCACCCATATGCCCATCAGCTAGCAGGCCCCTCCTCAGGGAGAGGTTTGTTCGGGAGTAATAAGGAGTATAGATCGACATCAATGATCTGTGAGTCACCAAGGAACTCAACCAGCAATTTCACCCGCTCAATAGAGGGGAGCACCTCTACTACGGTGCCTTGGAAGCCTTCTAGAGCACCGTTTGCCAGCTCCACTTCATCCCCTTCGGAAACCGTTGGCGCTAAGGTCAGCATATCGGATTCGCCTTCCTCCTCGTCCTCCATTTGCTTGATAAGCTCTGCGACAAATGATGCTGGGATCTCTGGCACGTGATTGCCAAATTTGAGCAGCTTCATCACGCCACGACAATGGATGAGATTGCGTTCGTTTTCTAACCGATCAAAAAAGGCAAAAATGTATCCTGGAAACATCGCCTCCACCCACCAAACTTTACCTCGGCGGGTAGCCTTCCGGTAGCGCAGCCTTGGGCAGAACGACTGCACACCGTCTAACTGATTGATCGTTTGCGCAGCGAGATACTCACGTTTCGTCTGGGTGCGGATACAATACCACGCCGCTGAATCTGAATGTGCTGAAGAGTCTGGCATGGTCTATTCTCCGAGAAATTTTTGCAACAGTGGCAGCACCAAATTGGCCTTTTTTGACCAGCGCTCCAGCCTCTTAATCCTCTCCGCGTAGAACTCCCTATCCTCTGGATCTTGCAGAGCGCTCACCTCGTCATCGAGGGCGGTGAGCTTATCTTGTCCGCTCTTCAAGTGTGGGCGGATCTCCTCGCGGATGAACCCGCCTACGAGTTTTTTAAGTTCAATATCAGCCTCGAAGTAGGTCCTCCTGTCGTCGGGCTTCTCTACCTCACGCACGGCGCCAAGGGTGCGGAGCATTTTTAGGCCTTGGCTTGCGGAGCCTTTGCTGATGCCTAATCGCTCGACAAGTGCCAGCATCGTCATCGGCTCTCGGGAGGCATAGAGTGACCCGTAGATTTCCCCCACAGACTTGGGTAGCCCAAGCAGCCTGACTCCATCTTGAAAAAAGGACACAATACGGGCATCAATCTCTTGATTGACTGATGAACGGCAGTCGCTGGCACTCATGCCACTCATACTTTCAGAAATAGATCGGCGGATCAATTTCCTAGTTCATTTTTTTTTGAACTAGCTAAAGCATTACGCTCTAACGCCCTAACGCTCGGCACTGACGGAGGAGCTGATAGGAGTGAGCAGCTCTTCAGTTTCCTTGGCATCAGGCGCACTTGCAGAAGTATTGCTCTCAGGTGACGCTGAGGGTGACGTCACGGGAGCCAACCAAGCAGCAGCCATCCAGACTCCGAGGAGAGCTGCGATGGAAACGATAAATAAACGGATTTTCATATAGCTAAAAAGACAAGGGTTATTGGGGATTTGGTCACATTTGATTATCTACCCACCACAGCTGGCGCACTGGTGGTACCGTAGCGATCCACACTGCTAATAGCGATGGCATCAGGCGATCCCTTCAGTGTGGTTTTGGAAACGGAGGCAGGTAGAATTTTTACTGTGAACCACTTTTTACCGTAGCGAGCCTGCACGGCATACTTGCGGGCTCCGCGCACGGGTGACCAGCTTACCACTGCTCCACTACGCCCACCAGAGGCGCGCACTGATGGGGTGGGTAATTGCTTTTTACTGAGCCATGGCATGGGGGGAACCAGTGCTGGGCTTGTGTAGGATTGCTTGGCAAGGGCGGAAGTAACCCCTCCCCT
>JBMYYO010000130.1:0-9115 GCA_049609505.1 Akkermansiaceae bacterium
GCAAGCTGTTAGGGCTGACATGGCTGCTCCGATAAGGAATGGAACCTTAGCACCGGGTCTGCCCACTGCCTGCGAGATGGCAAAGCCATTCATCAACATATGAACGATCATGGTAGAAATCGCCATGGCAAGGATGCCTATACCAAAGATCAATTGCGCAGCCTGTTTACCTACTAGTGGGCTGAGGGCTGTGGCAAGCTGACCTGCATCTCGTTTTGTTAGGGAGGCTGCCAGCTCGCGGTCGGCTATGGGGAGGGCATCAGCGGCGGCACGCATGGCGGCTTGATCCTTTGGCACATCGCCATCGAGGGCGAGACGTTCGGAGAGGATCTTGTAGTATCCATCTTGCAGTGCGATAGGTTTGCCGCTGTCAGGATCGAGAATATCTGCGTGTTGATCGTGGAACTGAGATGATGATGTGATCACAAGAAACGCCGTAGCGATGATGAAGGGAACCGCCAGACCAAGGGCAAGATCATAGCGTGATAGCTCGCGCTCATTTTTCCCCCAACCTTTTTTGCGTAGGGTGTAGGGGAGGAGGAAGGTCATGTTGATGGCGACTGCTGTGCCGAAGGCGGCGATGATTACGCCGCGCTGTGAGTTTGCTGTTTTGGCACTCCACCAGTCTGCGGCATCTCCGGTGGCGGCAATGGATTCATTGAGGGAAGCGGCAGGATTAAACAGGGTGCTTGGGTTAGGAATGAAGCCTTTTAAGATACTGCCGATGCTGGCATTACCATTGACCAAGTGGGTGATGGCGGCTCCAAAGAAACAGAGAATTACAATGCCGACCATGACTTTGAGGATGTTTTCAAAGCGAGCGACCCCTTTGTTTCCTTTCAGGTAGAGAAAAATGACACTAAATGCCACCGCTGCCATAGGAATAGAAATGAGGTAGGGGTTTACCTTAGATAGCCCGAAGTTTTGCTGCACGATACCGAGGCCGAGAGATGTTTGCGCTGGGCAAAACACGCAGTCGGCAATCACGGTGGCAATCAGCCAGCCCCATGCGAGAACGGGGGAGATGTGTTTGCAAACGGAAACAAAGGGCGTGTCCTCAGTGCTGAGGGTGACGTAGGCGAGTGCCGATAGCATAATCACGCCGAAAATCATCGCGATAGGTTGTAGCCATAGCAGTCCGTCACCGCCAACCACGCCGAGATAGAGTGCGCCAGCGAGTGATCCACCGCCGAGGGTGACGGCGGCCTGTAGCCAACCAGGACCAGAATTTTTTGCGTAGTAACTTAGTTTTTTCAACATGATGGGTCGGTGTGTTTTTGGGAGTTTGTGTTAGGAGGATGGCCACTGGAAATAGTTAGCGGCGTTTTGATAAGAGATATTGGTAATGAGTGCTTCGAGGTTAGCTGGCTCGTTGGGGATTTCTCCGTTTTCAACGGCTTGCCCGATGTATTGGCAGAGCAGGCGGCGGAAGTATTCATGCCGGACGTAGGAGGTAAAGGAGCGCGAGTCAGTGAGCATCCCTACCGAAGTGCCAATCACTCCCAGTGAGGTGAGGATGTCTAATTGCTCAACGATGCCACGTTTGTGATCGAGATGCCACCAGGCAGGGCCGTATTGGATCTTCCCTGGGCAGTCGGAATTTTGAAAACTATGCAGCGCACAGCAAATCGCCTCGCTTTCATTCGGATTGAGATTGTAAACGATGGTGCGGGGGAGGGTGGCATTCAGCCTCAGATTGGCGAGGAAATTGACCAAGGCGTCTGTCTGCGGCCATGCCCCCATGGTATCGAATCCAGAGTCAGGGCCGAGTTTGTCAAACATCGGGCCGTTGACGTTTCTGAGTGGGCCAAGGTGGAGCTGCATCGTCCAGTCTTTCTCGGTATTCCACGCTGCTACGTTCTGCATGATGGCGGCGGCAAACATCTCGCTGTCAGCGGAGGATGCGGGTGCTAAGCCTCGGCTCGCTTGTTGGAAAATTTCTTCCAAATGGGAGTCAGTAGCATTTCCGTTAGGGCAGTGAGCAAGGCCGTGGTCAGATAGCCGGCAACCTGCCGCGTGAAAATCATCATGCCTTTGTTTCAACGCAGAAATCAAACTAGCGTAGCTAGTGATCGGCGTGCCACATCGTGTCTGTAAAGTGAGCAACCATTGATTGAACGCCTCTGGACGATCCACGGCCATTGCCATGTCAGGGCGGAACGTTGGTAAAGTCGTGACGGTATCCTCTCCTGCCACTGCCAGATGGGTGGAGAGATCGGATGCAGGATCGTCCGTAGTGCAGACGAGTTCTACTTTGAATTTTTCTAACAACCCGCGCACGCTCAAGGTGGAGTCGTTTTCTAACATGTGTGTGGTGGTGTCCCAAATCCCCGAAGCCGTTTCTGCACTGAGCACTTCATCAATGCCAAATACTCGCTGCAATTCCAAATGCGCCCAATGGTGCACTGGATTCCCAACAGCAAGGTGCAAAATAGAAGCAAATGCGGTGAACTTCTCCTGAGGGCCAGCATCGCCAGTGATGTAGCGTTCCTCCACGCCGCAGGCACGCATTAGGCGCCACTTATAGTGATCGTGCTTTAGCCAAAGCTCCCAAATGTTAGGAAACCGATGGTCGTTGAGAATTTCTTCCTGCGGCAGGTGAGTGTGAAAATCAATGATAGGTAGCTTCGCTGCCACATCATGATAAAGCCAACGGGCGGTGTCCGTTGTTAGGAAAACATCTTGGTTGAGATACATGCTTATTTTTTGAAAGCTGGATTCAATTCAGTGGGCACGGGAGCGTTGGTTTTCTTGCGCCAATCGATGAGCATTTGTTGCAGCTCCTTTGCCTTGCTTGGAAACGTATTGAGCAGGTTTTGTTTTTCACCTGGGTCTTTATTGAGCTTGTAAAGCTCTAGATCGCCATTTTCAAA
Source organism: Akkermansiaceae bacterium (assembly GCA_049609505.1). Lineage (GTDB taxonomy): Bacteria > Verrucomicrobiota > Verrucomicrobiia > Verrucomicrobiales > Akkermansiaceae > Oceaniferula. The sequence continues at coordinate 2,874 of JBMYYO010000130.1, forward strand.
ATACTCGATCAGCTTCCAGTTGCCTACGCGGATAGCTGATCCTGGTCGGGTTCGGAAAATGGAATCTTGGCATTCTTTGTTGCCGCCTTCGAGGTAGATAGGAAAGTGCCAGTAGAGAGCGCGGTCTGTTAGCACATCTTTACCTTGGGCCAGCGGCAGGATGTTTGCCCCGTCTAGGATTTTGCCCTTGGGTTTTTCTACCTTGACAGCAGCGAGAATTGTAGGGAAGTAGTCTAGCCCCGTCACTGCGGTATCGATCCGCTGCCCTTCTTTGATTTGCCCTTTCCAAGAAATAACAAGAGGCTCGCGGATGCCACCCTCGTAGTAGGCACCTTTCCCAGCGCGTAACGGCCATTGTTTACTGATGTTCCAGACACCGCCGTTGTCCGATGTAAAAATGATCAAGGTGTTTTCAAGTAAACCGCTCTCCTTGAGATGTCCCATTAGTTTGCCGATGTTGTCATCGAGGCTAGAAATCATCGCCGCATAGGTGGGGTTGCTGTGTGCCTTGGTAGGTGATTTCTTTTTGAAACGAGCCACCTTTTCTTTTTTTGCCTGAATGGGGGTGTGCACGGTGTAGTATGCGAGGTGGAGAAAAAATGGCTTGGATTTGTTTTTATTGATAAAGCTGATCGCTTCTTGTGTGAGCCGGTCTGTTAGATACTCGCCTTTTTCTTTCTGCTCGCAATTCGGGTATTTGAAGGGGCTGTGGTAGCCGCCGGTGTAAGGCCCTCCGCGCTGATTTCCGCCGATGTTGATATCAAAACCATTCTGAGTGGGGTCTTTTGTGACATGCCATTTACCAATGTGGCAGGTGGTATATCCCGCCGATTTCAATGCCCCGGCGATCGTGAGGTTATCATTTTTGATGTGCAGGGTGTTTTTGGTCGGGATCAGCTTGCGGGTTTTAGGTTTTCCGCGATCAGAGTTGTTGACTGTATAAACCCCATGCCTAGACGACCACTGCCCGGTCAGGCAGCAGGCACGGCTTGGGGCGCAGTTCGCAGCAGGGGCGTAGGCATTGGTAAAAACGGCACCAGTTTTGGAAAACTTGTCGATGTGCGGCGTCTCATAATACTTGCTTCCTTGGAAACCGAGGTCAGACCAGCCGAGGTCATCGACGTTGATGTAGATAATGTTTGGCTTAGGTTCGGCTACTGCGGATGATATGCCAAGCGATGCGATTAATAGGGCGAAGTAACGTTTCACAAAGCCGATACAAGCAGCTTTCAGCAGGGGATCAAGCAGACTCCTTGGCATCTGCCAGAAAAACGTGTGAACTCCAAATCCTCGGCACTTGGGTAAAAAAATACCCGCCTGCTCCAAATCTAGGAGCTAGCGGGTATGAAAAAGATATTTCGCGAACGGATTACTTGCGGCGACGCATGATCAGAGCGAGTCCACCAAGGCCAAGAAGGGCGGTGGAGGATGGCTCTGGGACGGAAGTGAATTCAAGTGCTTGCAGGGTTGGGTTTCCTCCATCGAATGTGATGTGGAACTCTCCACTGACGTCGGCAGCGACGCCGCTGAAAATGAGTCCAGCATTGTTATCCCAGCCATCGGCTTTGCGATCCCAGTCGTCACCAGCAGAAGATGCACTTGGGCCAGCTGTGCCGTCGGCAAAAAGCCCATTAACTTGCATATCGGACTCATTTGCGGCTGTATTAAAGGCGTTAACCACATTGATATCCCATAGTGAACCAGGTGTGGCACCTTTGAGCACAAGTGTCATGGTTCCTGAGCCTCTAAAATACCATGAGTCCACAGTTGCCTGAGGAACTGAACCGCCCCATCCAGCATTTAAGGTGCCATTTCCGTCGCGCCCCCCGACGCCAGCTGCCAGCAGGGTGAAGCTGGTTTCGTTACCCAGAGTATCTTGGACACCTCCATGGTCAACGGCTCCAGCGATTGCGCCAAAATTATTCCAAACAACACCACTATGAGTCGTTTGAGATAAACCTGTATCAACATCCAGCCCTCCCGCGGTGCCGACATCAAATGCGATAGTTACGGCGCTTACTTGGGTGGTCATGCAGACAGATGCAACCGCAGCGGTAGCAGCGGTGAGTTTAAGAGTATTTTTGATAGTGTTTTTCATGGCGTTCTTGGGGTGTGAGGAACAAAGTATGTTTTGTAACGAAATTAATAATGGCATGATTTGGAGGTATGTCCATGCCTGTAACCCACCAATATATATGTAATATCCACATATTTGCAGCCGTTTTTTGGGGTGTTACGGAGTCTCTTTTTCTACCTTCATTCGGAAAAAATGGCGAGATTCAGCACTGGCAGGGTTTTTACTGCGGTAGGTAAGGGTTTCCACATCGCCGTTCCGGGTGCGACTATACAGCACGGCGTAGTTTGTCATGGCGTTATTATCCCAATCGTTGTTCAGAGTCATGCTAGTCTCAGGGGTGTAGCTGACTCCTGGAGTGGCAATTGGTCGAGTAATGCTGAAGGTAAAATAATCTGCCGTTCCTGTGCCGGGATCGATATTGGATATGGCAGAGGGCATGGCAGGAGTGCTTGCGGAGTCAGTAGGATCAGAATGAAGTGCAAATTCTAACAAATTATTATATCCATCTTGATCAAAGTCATCACTCTCCGCTGTCATACTAGCTGCGGCAAGCTGTGGGAAATCTGCCAACCAAGAGTCATAAGTGTAAAGATCTGGCAGCCCAGAGCCCCCGCCAAGCTCGCGGCTGGGCGACCAGTTTTGCGGAGAATCGAGATCCGTACCGCTGACAGGTAACAAATTGACCAAGCTGTAGCCATCGCCATCAGCGTCCTCAGGCCAATCGCCAGCATCGGAGTAAGTGACTGTAAATATAGTGGAGGTGTTGGCAGAGATGAACGTCAGAGTTTCGCCGCTGTTAGATAGCTTGCCTGTGTAGCCACCGATAACTTGTTTTCCCACATCGTCATAGCGGGAAGCAAAGGCAGCCGGGTTACTAGCTATGACCAATCGTGCTCCGGCGGGCAACAACGTGCCACTTGGCACAGTAAACGTGATGCCATCGGTAAAGGCGCAACCGCTAAGATCAATCTCGTTGCTTGAGATGTTCATCAGTTCAATAAACTCAAAGTCATCATCACTGGTGTAGCCAGCTGTCTGCTCAGCCACCGTGGGATCGGCGGGGTGGTACATCAGTTCGGTGAGCACGAGGTTCGCGGACGATGCCAGATCCGTGATGGAGGTGTTGGTGATTGTGATGCTGTCACTTCCGACTTGGACGCCGTTCAGGTCTCTAGCAGTTAGGGTGATTGGGTTCGCCCCTACTGCTAAGGGCACATCAAGCTGCCAGGTATCGTCATCCACCCAGTTGACCTCGGCGGGAGTTCCGTTAATTTCGATTTCAGCGACATTGATCCAGCCATCACCTTCGAGCAACGTGGTGCTGGCATTAACTGAGAAGTTGGCACCTGAATTAGTCTGAATGGCGAAGTTTACATTAGCGGGAAGCTGCGACAGCGCGTAGTTGCTGCGGTTGATGACGTAGTTACGTTCAGCGTTGTAGTTTAAGCCAGTTTTAGATGCAAAGTGAGCAGCCCAAGGTGCAGCGTATGCTGAGGTGAAAGTGGAAGTGCAGAGATCGTGCACATGCTGCATGAATAAACGTCTAACGGTTGGCTGATTGAGGTAAGCTCCTAGGTTGTCATTGCCGATCAGGTTACTGTTAGTGCCGATTCTAAATGCCCGATCAAGATCCCAAGGTAGAGCGACTAATCGGTCGTCCGATGGACGACTATACATGCGAAAATTGTGGTCGAAAATTCGTGTGTAAGTATCGTCGTTACCGACCAAGCCCATGTATGCCCATGTGCGTGCCCATTGGTTGACATCAATGTACTTCTCTAACTCCGAAACGGAGGCCGAGCCGCCGAGTCCCATCGCTTTGGAGGTGTTGATGAGTGGCTCGTAGTTATCGCGGTGAAGGTTGGAGCGGATTTGGAATCCCCAACGGTAGGTTTCTTTTCCGAGTGGGAGATCACGAAATTCATAGACACCTCTTGCGTGATCATAAGGGTTGTTTTTTTTCCATGATCCGGATTTTTGGAGAGGGTTGTAAAGGAGCTCGAAATTATAAACAGTCCCATCGTTGCCGTTTTTGAACTGGCTTTTACGCCATGCGGAAGAGTATCGCGCAGCGGAAACTAGTGCGATGCCTGTGCGCCCAGCATTTCCGAGCACATCGGATGGAAAGACCAATCTGATGGGATCATCAAACATTCCTGACATACCTTTTCCTGAACTACACATCAGATGTTTAGCGAAGTGCTGAATATCAATTCCGCCGCGTTCGATGGAGATGCTTTTGTGGACACCATTGTATAACTGCATGTTATCGAAGCCGAGATTCATTCCCGTAGCAGAGCTTCCGAATCTACCCGCAGCGCTTCCTTTGAGGCGTGCGCCGATGTTGTAATACACCTCAGTTTCATCAACGATCAGAGTAGCAGGGAACCGGTAGTTACTCATGCGGTTGATGTCGGTTTCCATGAGCTGTCTGTCTGACGGGTGCATGATGATGCGCAGGTTGTGTAGCGTTGATGTGTTAGCTTGGCCATCTTGCCATTGGAACATGGCTCGTGAGTCAGGGCCTTCCTTGGGGAAAGTGGCACTTGCTGCACTCCCGCTGTGAGCGTCACTGGCATCAATGTAAAACTGGCAGACAGAACCTCCAGATGAACCGGGGATTGTCCCTTGATAGATGCCGCCACCTTGATGAACCATGGACACACTACTAAAGCCGCTGCTGTTGTTTTTTCGGAACCTCACTAAGGCGTTACTAATGCCATCTGGGTCTTCAATGAGGCAGCGCACAGTGACAGCTTGATTGGCAGAAGGAATCACTGGGCTGTGTGTGAGATTGCTGATGCTCGGTCCGGCATTTGCCACAGCTACACTGTTGGCTTGGCCGGGCGTGCCTGCATTTTGATCTACAGCTAACCGTTTTGTGTTAGAAAGCCAATCGGTGAAGAAACGAGTATTCACTTGGTTGTCACCCCGTAGCCACTTGGCGCGATAGGAAATCCGATAAGTCCTACCAGCCACGATCTGACGGTTGGATGCGAAGTCTGTTTGGATGTGATTGTGAAATTCACGGCTCGCCCCTGTGCTGATGAGTCTGAGAACCTTGTTCCCTCCATCACTAACAACCACACTCTTGCCATGCAGCCCATGGTTGCCAGCCATGCGCCAGCCCGAGGGGTTGCTTCCAATAGCATCACCTGAGAAGTCGCCATTAACGATTAGTTCGATGGGTGATCCATCGGGGTCCTCAATGACTGAAACATCATCAAGTAAAACCTCACCAGCATCGAGCATCCCTAACAAAAATTCATTAAAATTGTTTTTGCCAAACCCGTTATCAACAGCCACTGCTTGGTAGGTGTAAGTATTCCATCCTGCATTGGTGGCACTGGGTTCCCATTGTTCTGGCAAGCCGTTATCCGAGCGGGGGTCGGTCAGTTCTAAAGAGCAACCTCCGCCATCGGCAAATGATGACCAGCGGCCGCCATCGTAGTAAGTTACTTCATCGGCGAGGTTCCCGTTTTGGTCTTCTAACTGAATCCTCTCTCCGCTGTTTGAAAGGGTTCCCGACCAAGGGCCTACGACGGTTGCGCTCGGATACTTTGCCGTAAACGCTGTAGGGTTTTTGGCAATGACTAAGTAACCTCCTGGTGCGATGCTGGTATTGGCATCGAACTCAAAATCAACAGCATCGTCGAGTTTCCACCCGCCAAGATTGATGGTCGAGTTTCCCTTATTGTGAAGCTCTATCCATTCTTCGCCACTTTCTTGATAGGGGAGGCCTGGAATGGCCGGCGCAGTTTCAGCGAGAATCTCCGCTTGCAGCCCAAACACCATGTCGCTGGAATTGCTAGTGGCCTGATGCACTTCCACGGATAAACGGTTAGAACCTTGCACGAGACTAGATGCGGGAAACGTAGCCACGACTTCTGTTAGTTCAATAGCTCCGCTGGCTGGTGTGGTGGGAGTGATCGTTCCCGATGGCATGTGATATCGGCCTAGCTCTACCCCGTTGAGATAGAATACTGCACCGTCGTCGATTTTGTGTGTGAGGCGAATGAGTGCATCTGCGGTGGTGCCGTTGAAGGTAAATTCTTTCTCAAAGTAATACGTCATTTGCCCCGACGTGTAGAGTGAGGTTTGGATTGTCTGCGGTGGTAGGTTTCCAGTGTGGGGTTCATGACCAATCAAGGAAGCACCGGATGGC
>JBMYYO010000131.1:0-9114 GCA_049609505.1 Akkermansiaceae bacterium
GGGATGCGTTTATAAAACGCACCCCGCATGTTAGATGATAGGTTAATTAGCTTTGATGTGGCCAGAGATTCTTGTGCGGCCGCCTTCACTGCGGGTGTGCATGGTGAATTCATCCATCACGCTAAATGCTTTGAACGCTTTATCGACGAGTTCCTTGTTAGCGGTAAGATCACCACTAGGATCTAGCTCGTCAGCATTCTTTTCAATGAGCTCACGCCATTCTTTAGCGAACTTGCTGAGGACTTTGAAGTCAACACGCAACCATGCACCCTTACGGGCGACACCGCCGCCGGCTTTGAATTTTTCAGCCAAGCCCTCGGAAAAGGTTTTGGATGTGGATGCGAAGAACAACTCATCACTAACAGAAACGGATGGCACAAAGTCATCGCTGAGGAATGGGAATGCGATGAACCATGTCTTGAGGCCATCTTTGTCACTGCTCATGCGGCTCTGCATTGGAATAGGCTCCCCGCCTTGCATTTCACCGATGGTTGCGAGTAGCTTCTCTAGGTTGGTGTTGATCTTCTCCCATGACTGCTTGAGCTTATCACGGTCAGCCACGCGGGAGGCGATGGCGACTCTTGGGACTTTTCCTTCCTTGAGGACAACTGGTGGGACGTTTGGCACCTTAGGGAAGCTGCCGTTGATATCAACAACTACAGCGGACTCAGAGCCGAGGCCTTCTGCAAACTCTCCACGGAGAGTTTTCCATAGCCCGAGAACGTTTTCGCGCAGTTTGGAATCAAACTTGTTTAGCCCCTCTTGGAACTCCTCAATCTCGCGGTCGCCATCTGCATCTTGGGATGCGAGGCGCTTTGCGACTAAGTAACTGGTCTCACCAAGGCTATCGATGTAGTTGAGAATCTTGGTGTTATAGTCTTCATTATTGGTCCAGTTTGCAAACAGCAGAGTGTCATTACTGGTTTCAAGAGACGAGAGCGTGTGGCTGCTGTTCAGATCCAGAGCTGGCAGATTGCTGCCGCCGTAAACCTCTACTTTCAAGCCGTCTTCCATGTAGCCAACAAAGCCTGCGTCAGTAGCACGGAATAGACCTGCAATCTTATCACCCTGTGATTTGATGTCCTCAAGCAGAGCCTCTATGTCTTGGGTATCGCCAAGGGATGTAGCATCACCCAAGCCATCACTTGCACCGGAGGCGGCGGAGCCAAGAATCTTGAAGAGTACGCTTTCAACATTGCCTACTTTGTTAACAAAATCAGCATCGCTGTAGCCTGCGTATAAGAGCTCTTTATCGAGGTATTTATCCATGAAAACCATCTTTTCGTTGGCGCAGATGGATTGCTCCACGTCATCGACAAACTTGAGATCATCAATGGATTTGCCGATAAAGGAGATGACATACTCACCGATTGAGCCGCTGACGATAACGATGTTTTTCTTAGCGAGTTCTTTTTTGAACGCCTCGATGTCCTCGATATCAAATCCTTTTTTGAGCTCCTCAGTTTCCTCCTCGCCGATCATTTCAGCGAGTTTGGCACCAACGATTTTGTATCCTTTGAACTCAGAGCCGCCGCGTTTCACGATCACCTCCTCGGTGGCGTCAGGCATTCCGTTTCCAATCTGAGATGCAAGCTCTTCCATTTGGGCTGAAACTAGCTCTCGTGTTTCTTCATCAGAAACTCTTGCCCCTTGGTAGAAGGCTGGCATGTCAAAGCGGGCCATCATTTTAATCAGTTCTTTCGGAGCACCTTTGAGTGGCCCCTCAAAGAGAACTTTTGGGCCTTCAATGTTAAAGTCCTCACCCTCGCGCATGTAGCCATCAGCGGCAAACACTCCTACCTTGGCACCAAAGTAAGCTGCACGCTCCATGAAGTCATAAGCGAGCTGGAATGATTCGTCTGTGCCCTCACCGTAGGCGGCAAAGTATTCCTCACTGTAAGTCGCGATCTGCGCGGCTACCTGTTCGTTTTCAAGCATGTCTTTGTATTCCATGCCTTCGGCCTCCATCCGCTCGATGATAAATTGTCCGAGATCGGTTGCCATTAGCTTATCGAACGCCTTGCGTCCATTAAACATCGCCTCGTAGTGGGAAATTTCCTTTGGCAGGTTCTTTGCAAAGCCTAGCTTCTCAGCTCTTTTTGCCGCAGTGGCGGTTGCTTTAAGCGGCTCAGCCTTAGGAGTTTCTACTGCAGGAGCGGTGGCAGGAGTGCCTTCGCTACCTGTTTCTGGCGTTGTGTCAGAGGGTTTTTCTTTGCACGCTGCACAGAAAACAGCTCCACAAAGCAGGGGGAATAGAATAAATTTGCGTTTCATACGCGCTCTATATAGAGGCATGAAGCCGATATATTCAATTACAAAGCACGTCTAATTTTATACCTCCCATGCCTGAACTTCCAGAAGTAGAAACTACCCGCCGAGGAGTCGAGCCACATCTCATTGGCCGTGTGGTCGCTGAGATCGAACTACGCGAGCGGCGTATGCGCTGGCCAGTGCAGGATGACGTCTTAACTATCACTGGAGAAAAAATCACCACTGTCCGAAGAAGGGCAAAGTATCTGCTCATTGGCAGCGAGTCTGGCACGCTGATCCTCCACCTCGGTATGTCTGGCAGCTTGCGGATATGCCCACACGATGCGGATATTAGAAAACACGATCATTTCCTGCTGAGACTGGCAAACAATCAGAGCCTGAGGCTGCACGACCCGAGGCGTTTTGGAGCCGTCCTCTGGCACTCGCACAGCGATGGAGAGCTCGCTCAGAACACTCTATTTAACCACCTCGGTCCTGAGCCGCTTGATGAGGAATTTTCAGACGATTACTTTTTCAAATCCTGTGCTCAGAGAAATACCGTGATCAAGCAGCACATCATGAACAACCGCATCGTGGTGGGCGTGGGAAACATCTACGCCTGTGAGGCACTATTCCGCAGTGGCATTCATCCCAAGCGCAAGGCTGGAAAAGTTTCCAAAACCCGCCTCCACAACCTGCACGGAGAAATCCGCACCGTGCTCACCGAAGCGATCGCGCAGGGCGGCACCACATTGCGGGACTTCGTCAACGAGAGTGGTCAACCAGGGTATTTCAAGCAGCAGCTTCATGTTTACGGTCGTGAAGGCCTACCATGCACGACCTGTGGCAGCGGCATCAAACGGATCGTCATCGGCAACCGATCCACATTTTACTGTTCACAGTGCCAGCGTTAGCATGCACTATATCTCCCCCACCCTCCTTGATCCTCAGCAGATTTTTTACTCACTATGAAAACCTCCGTTTTTCTCTCCGCTCTCTACTTGCTCTTTGCAGCCACCCTAACACAGGCTCAGATAAACATCGCCATGCACAATGGCAACACCTCCATCGCTGGAATGAGTTCCAGACCTGATGGCACCGTGGTCAAAACGTCATCGCAGACATGGAATAATCCCGGTAATAATTCGGGCCAAGGTCTGGTGTTCAACAACTTTGCGCTACTCGATCAATCAGGATCATCGACCAGTGCCAAACTCACGGTCAACGCCGGCTACTCCACCTTCAACAACAACGGTTGGGGATCGGGCACCGACGACCATGTGATGATGGAAGGCTGGTACGGCATCAGAAACACAGAGTCGTTCACCGTGACCGATCTTCCTGCGGGTTACGCCAGTGAGTTTTCCGTGATTATCTACGGTGATGTCGGCGGCTCTCGCACGATGAACTATACCATTGGAGCAACCACCAAAACCATCACCGCCACAGGCACTTTTAACGGCACTTTTACGGAGGGGGAAAACTTTGTTAGTTTCTCCGGCCTCACAGGGACATCCTTTACTGTTTCGGGCAATCCGGGCGCATCCGATTCACGGAGTGCCATCAATGGAATGATCATCATCCCTGGCACATTACCAACGCCGCCAGAGATCACATCGTTCACTGCATCCGATCATTATGTGACTCCTGGCGGCAACGTGACACTCAATTGGAATGTCTCAGGAGCGGACTCCTTGAGTATTGATCAAGGAATAGGAAACGTCACCGGCACGAGCACCAACGTCAGCGTTGGTGCCACCACTACTTATACCCTAACAGCAACCAATAGCGATGGCTCATCCTCGGCTACGGTTCGCGTAGGTGCTGGTCCGCCGCGGCCAAACATCGTGTTTTTCCTCGTCGATGACATGGGACCACAAGACACTTCCGTTCCCTTTTGCCTCGATGGGAACGGAGACCCCGTGAGCTACAATTTTAACACCTTCTATCAGACGCCCAACATGGAAACTCTCGCTGCAAATGGCATGCGTTTTACCGCCGCCTACGCGCAATCTGTCTGCAGCCCGACACGCTCAGGACTCATGACAGGAAGAAACAGCACCCGCCATGCTGTCTCTAACTGGGTTGGCTCAGGTGGCGCAGGCAGTGGCGGCTCCCCGTCAAACTGGCGCAGCAGCGGGCTGGATGCCACCGATGTTACGCTACCACAAATTCTACAAACCGGAGGATACCGCACCATCCACATCGGCAAGGCACACTTCGGGTCTAACAGCACTGGCCGTGATCCGCTCAAGATCGGTTTCGATGTCAACATCGGCGGGGCTAATTTCGGCCACCCTGGCTCCTACACGGGAACTTACGGTCAAGGAGGCAGCCACGCGGTGCCGCACCTTTCAGCCTACCACAACACCGGCACATTTCTAACCAACGCGCTGGCCCAAGAAGCTAACAAAACGATTGAAAGCGCACACAACGATGGCGTGCCTTTTTACCTCAACATGTCCTTCTACGCTGTCCACGCCCCATTCACTACCAACCCGGATGCTACGGGCAATTACTCCGGCTCACACAACTCTAACCATGCCAAATACGCCACAATGCTCGAAGGCATGGATCTCGCTGTTGGCTCGATTCGGCAAAAACTCATCGATCTCGGCATCGCGGAGAACACACTCATCGTTTTCCTCGGAGACAATGGCAGTGACTCTCCAGCGATTCCTTCCGAAGGCTTACCCAATGGAGTTTTCAACGACTACCCACTCAGAGGCAAAAAAGGCTCCAAGTACGAAGGCGGCACCCGCGTTCCCTTCATCGCCTGCTGGGCCGCGCCAAACCCATCGAATTCCTTCCAGCAAAGCACCCCTATCCCTGCCAACAGTATAGAAACGGACATTGTCACTTCCTACGATATCCCTGTCACCTTTCTCAGTGCCGCTGGTCTCACAAAGCCAGCCAACTTTGGTGAGGATGGACATGATCTTTTACCCTACTTCCGCGCCACTCCCGGCACGCATCGCCCGCAGGAGTTTATCAACCACTACCCACACAACCACCGGAGCGATTTTTTCACCAGTTTCCGCAGTGACAATTGGAAGCTCATCTACAACTACCAGAGCAACTCCCACCAGCTCTATAACCTCGCCACAGATCCCACGGAGCAAACCAACCTCGCGGCTAGTGATCCAGAAACCACCAGTCGCCTGACCCGTAAGCTCGCCCAACGTCTTGCCGAGACTTGGGGCGCCCCTGGACCGCTCATTGCCACCATTGCCAGCTCCGCACCGAACGGTAATGTCATTTCCATCCCTAACAACTCAGCCGATGTCGATGGCGATGGCATCCTAGACACAAACGAAGATCCGAACCTCAATGGCATCGTCGATCCCGGTGAAACCGATCCCGATAACGATGATACAGATGGTGACAACACCAAAGACGGCGATGAAGCTAAACTCGGCCTCGACCCGCTGGATACAAATAGTTTTTTCTCCCTCACTCCTGCCAAGCTCGCAGGCGGCGACCTTCAAATCACATGGCCTTCTGCACTGGGTTCCACGTTTACCATCCGCTCAAGCACAGATTTGATCGACTGGTCAACCGTCGTCGCCAGTGGAGTAAATGCCGATGCCGGAAACCAAACGGTTTATAACTTAGGCACCCCAAGCGGAGGCAAGACTTTTTACCGTGTGGAATTAGAGTAAGCACTCCAGATTTACTGCACATTCGTCACCAGCATGAGAAATTTTTCTTGGCTAACCTCTATTTGTGTCTATTCCTAGTGGTCGAGAGGCACAAAGCTCTCCACTTGATCAGTTACGGCTCGCAACCCCATCATCGTAACCCCATGATCAATATCAATACCTATACACCCAATACACTTTATGAAGGCACAACACATCATCTGTAGTCTATTAGCTCTCTCGGGTATCACCCATGCTGCCACTATTATATCCTCGAACTTTGACAGTAATACTGGTGCTACTGCTTTGGTAGGTGGTGCTGACAACACGTCTGGAGCCGGTAACACTCTGAGCGTCACTTGGACAGGCGACGAAAACGCCACAGGTAGTGCACTCCAATCAATCTCCCCTGGCGGTGGGTTTGCTATCGTCAACGGTAGCCCACTCTACTCTAACAACAACGTGGCCTTCATTAACCACAATATGAACATTGCTGACAGAGCTGGTGCCAGAGGTTACTCCTTCACCTTCACACCCGCTTCAGCCTATGACTTAACCTCACTGAGTCTCAGATCAGGGCATACCAGTGCCGCCGCAAATCAGAACCAAGCGTTTGATTCAGATCTTACAGTTTCCATCAGCGGCGGAGTGTTTTCAAATACGCAAACTATTGATTATGATACGCCTACCCCTGCCATCAGAGATCTCAATTACGATCTTACAGGAACGAGTCTCTCAGCTGGCGTGGAATACACCGTGACAATTACCAGTGCTAATATGTCTGGCGGAGGAGCTTACATGGTTTACGATGGCATCACACTAGAAGGCACTGCTGTTCCTGAGCCATCATCCAGCGCCTTAATCGGCCTCGGTGGGTTAGCTCTACTAATGCGCCGCCGCAAATAGGCACCAGCGGGCCTCAAAAATTCAATTCGTCAGGCTAAAATCTGTGATCACTGGGTAGTGATCCGATATTTGGTTAACTATGCCTGCGGTGACAATTTGGCATTTCTTCACCCGCTGCTGGAGGTTTTTGCTGGCGAGGATAAAGTCGATCCGCTCTCCGAGCTTTACGGCTGATTTTTTATCGGTCCAGATTCCTGTGGGGATAGATAGTCGGGCGGCGAAAGTTTTGGCCAAATGCCCGTCTGCGGTATCGATAAGGCCACCTCGGAAAAATTTCTCCATCACTTCGTAGTCGAACGCTCCGTTTTTGAGATTTTGCACATGGCCATGTTTGGCATCGGATTTTTTCTTGGATGCCAATTGTTCGGCATTTTTATCCGATTCTAACCATTGCTTATCGGCGGGGCTAACGGTGTTAAAATCGCCCAGCACGATCACCTTTTGGCCGCTTTTGATCAGCGGTGTCATTTCAGCAAGCAAGATTTCCGCTTCTGCCTGGCGGACTTTCCACTTGAAGGGCGAGAGATGCACCACAAAATAGTGCACGCCACCAGTCTTTGCGTGCAGGTAGCCATGGTGCATTCCTTTGATTTTTTTAGTAACCACCTCGATCTGCCAGCGAGATGTTAGCCCGACAGAGAACCCAGAGGTTTTAAGCAAGCTACTGTGCTTATGCCCCCATCCACTGGCTAGCTCTTGAAGTTTTTGCGGTTTGATGTTTGTTAGCTCTTGCAGAGCCACCACATCAGGCGCCTGAGAGTTGATCCACGCTTTCCCCTCGGTCTGTTGTTTGCCTTTGGCGAAAACATACCAGATATTATAAGTCATCACCCGCAGGGTCTCGGGGTGTGGGTCTGTTTTTGTAGGAGCTAAGTCAGCCGCATGGCTCGGCAAGGCAACCGTTAGAGAGAGGCACAAAAAAACTCCTGCTAGTCTAGCCAGCACAGCCAATCTAGCAGAAGTTAGAAACATAATTTTTCGGGCAGCTCTAATTTACAAGCTCTGGATCTTAGCAAACACTTGCTGTTTCCCTTCTGCCATGATCTTTCCGTCTTTATCGATGAGCATGTAGTAGGGCACGAAGTTTTTGGCATACTTCGCAAGACCAGATGCTCTATGTTTGTCTGGCAAGATATGCGGCCAAACGAATTTTTCTTTTTTCGCCCACTTCTCTGCGGCATCAGCAGAGCGATCTAGGCTGTAGTGAATGAATTCAACTTTGTCGTTCTTGGCGATGTGTTTGTTATAGGACTCCACCAACTGTGGAGCAGTAGCGCGGCATGGGCCTCACCAGCTACCTGAGAAATAGATCACGTAGTATTCAGGCGCTGTGGTCATGTTGTATTCTACAAACTTCCCATCTTTCAGCGCAGACAGCGTGCCACCGATGAGTTTGGCTCCTATTTTTTGATCTTCGAGAACTTTGGTAACCTCCCCTGCTTTTTGCTCCTCCACCTTCGCAATGATCCACTCGCGGTCAGATTCAGAGAGCTTGGAGACGTCAAAAGTCATGGACTTGCCTCTTTTGAGCACAGTCACCTGTTGGGTGCTTTCATCAAAGCTCTTGAAGTCTCCGTTGAAAGTCTTTTTGCCATCAGCACTGGTCCACGTTCTAGCGGACAGTGAGTTTAAGGATAAAATGCCCATCGTGGCGAGTAGGCAAAGTGTGGATAGTTTCATATTAATCGAGTAGTGGTTTAATGGTGATTTAGAGTGATTCGGCTGAATTTGGCTAAAATAAACTCCCTCATATTAGATGGAAAAGGCTCCATACTGGGGCGCTTCTTCTCTAAGAACGGGGTAAATGAACGCTTTTGTTTACGTAGGTAGTAGTTTTTTTGTTCAGATTAGTTTATTTTTTTACTTTTCCTACATTACCCGATCCACCCTTGACATCATCCGAGCACTGTGGCAGACAGTGCCCGCGCCAGCGGGCTTACCCTCTTTAACCCGCTCACCTCCAAACACATCCTCAAACACATTTAACCACATCATCTCATGGACTGGCTCTGGATCACACTCTACTTTCTCGTTTTAATCTGCCTCTCTGGCTACGGATTCCATCGTTTGATGATTCTGGCACTCTACTTAAAACACTCCCGTAATCGTCCTGAGCCAAAAACTCACTTTGACGAGCTTCCTCTGGTGACTGTTCAGCTCCCTTGTTTCAATGAAATGCACGTTATGGAACGTTTGCTCGATTCTGTATCGGCGCTTGATTACCCCAAGGATAAACTTCAGATCCAAGTGCTAGATGACTCCACGGATGAAACCACCGCTATCTGCAAGGTCGAAGTCGCTAAGCTCATTGAGCGTG
>JBMYYO010000132.1:0-9088 GCA_049609505.1 Akkermansiaceae bacterium
GACCAGCTAATTCATCAATAAACCTCTGGCTCCGTTTTGTGGGACCACTTCAAAGACCTCCGCCACCGGAAAATAAGCCTAATGTGTTGATATTACGTGTTCCCATATAATTTAGAAGGTGAAGCTGCTCGAAAATACCTCATTTCTATGTTTCTTGCGAAGCCTAAAATCATTTTGGACCATAATAATGTCATAGTCCTGCCGCCCTTTGGTTGGCTTTCGCCTCATTGACTGACAGGGGTAACCTTTACAGGGCGGGCGCAGAGATTTATCGTCTGTCACTCAATGCGACGAGTTCAACCGCTGCGCTCGATGCCAAGGCATCTTTAATTTTCTTTATCGGGTGGAGAGTAATCATCGGAAAAAATCCGCTTTCGAGCGGCATGGTCAGCTGCCCCCGTGAGCATTCTTTCGATTGCGTCAGTGATTGGGATTGGACGACCTAACAGGACCACTTTGCCGTGTTTCGGTGGGGCTGGATCGGGGGGTGTTTCAAATTGGTGCTGTATCCACTCTTTAAGCGACATTCGCTTTCTTGAGGGGGTGGGCGTTATGAACCTATGACAAGCAGGTTCCTGCGCATCGCCCGCGCGGCGCGTGCTCCGCCCGCATCCACATCGGGCGAGGACGCAGGGTTTCTACGCCTTAGGTTATATTGCACCCTTGCTCCTTCCTTGTGTGGAGGGGTGAAACGCAGTGCTATTTGCTACGTTTTTTGATACGCTGCCTTTTGGTGATTGGCTGCGACCCTTGAACTGTAAGGGATTTGATAAGTGGTGGCCCGACCCGGAATCGAACCAGGGACACAAGGATTTTCAATCCTCTGCTCTACCAACTGAGCTATCGGGCCTTCACCGAATGGTGATGCGTCACAAGCGTGGCGCGGAGGGGATTTAGTGCCATCAAGCGGTTCTGACAATAGAAAAATGGAAAAAATAACGGAAAACATCGCTCAGAACCTCTCAGGACACACTTAGCACTTGGCACGCATGGCATCAGGGGCTTTATTCCTCTTCCCAAAACACGTTCCATTTTTTCCAATTTTCATCATGTTTACACCCTATCATCACAGCACACCCGATAGCTCCGGCTCACTTCACTCGTTCACCAATGAGCGTGATAATTGCGGGATGGGTGCTATTGCCAATATCAACGGGACTCGCTCGTATGAGATCCTTAATCTCGCCATCGAGTCAGTCTGCAATATGACCCACCGAGGCGCGGTTGATGCTGATATGAAAACGGGCGATGGCTCAGGTATCCTCAGCCAGATTCCCTATCCGATCTTCCGCAAGGCTGCTGCCGAGCTAGGCACTGAAGTAAAACAGGACACGGACCTCGCCGTAGGTGTGTTCTTCCTCCCTGCCGAGAACCCAACAGCCGTTGAGCAGATCAAACAGATCGCGGTGAAAACTATCGCCACGCGCGGCATCGGCTTCATCGGCTGGCGTGAAGCACCCGTTGCTCCTGAAGAGCTCGGCAAGCTTGGCCAAAAAACCCGTCCTCTCATCCTACACCTGATGATGGAAAAACCAGAGGACTGGGAAGCAGCTCACTTCGAGCGCCAGCTCTACCTTTGCCGCCGCAGTATCGAGCGAGATACCAAGGAGTTTGAAAACTTCTACATGCCAACGTTTTCACACCGTCTCATTTCCTACAAAGGCCTAGCCATGCCAGCTACGCTCAAGGCGTTCTATCTCGATCTCCAGAACCCAGAATTTGAAACTGCCATTTGCCTTTATCACCAACGTTTCTCCACCAATACCTTCCCCGCTTGGCCACTCGGTCAGCCGTTCCGCATGATGTGCCATAACGGAGAGATCAACACCGTGCGCGGGAACAGAAACTGGATGGCATCTCGTGAGGAATTCTTCCAATCAGACATCTGGGGCAGCGATGTGGAGCTGCTCAAGAATCTCCTCAGTGATAATGAGTCAGACTCCGCCAGCCTTGATCACGCTCTTGAATTACTCACTCTATCAGGTCGTTCGTTAGAGCACTCAATGTGCATGCTCGTGCCTCCTGCATTCCGCGATGATGCGGATATCTCAGATGACCTTCGTGCCTTCTATCAATACCACCGTTCCTTTGCTGAACCTTGGGATGGTCCAGCGGGATTGGTCTATACCGATGGGAATAAACTCTGCGCCTCCCTAGACCGAAACGGCCTGCGTCCATCACGTTTCAAACTCACCGAGGATGGGCTACTCTATATTGGCTCAGAAATTGGAGCGGTTAAAATCGATGATAGCAAAGTTGTTAGGACAGGAAGGCTCGGTCCTGGCCAGATGCTCAGCGCGGATCTCTCAACAGGTAAACTCAAGTTTGATCGTGAAATCAAAGAGTCGCTCGCAAAGAAAGCACCCTACCGCCAATGGATCGATGAAAATCGCCTAGAACTCCACGATTTCATTTCTCCCGAGCCTCAAGCACCCGCCGAGGATGTGGATGCGGTGACCCTTTCCCGCCTGCAAGTAATGCACGGGATCAACACCGAGGAGCTCGACATGGTATTCCCACCGATGATTAAAGGTGCGCAGGAAGCCGTTTTCTCCATGGGAGATGACATCCCGCTCGCCGTGCTTTCCTCTTACCCACGGCTCCTCCCTACTTACTTTAAGCAACTTTTTGCCCAAGTAACAAACCCACCCATTGATCCCATCCGTGAACGCTCCGTGATGACCTTGGCCGCTGGGCTAGGTGCTGAGCAAAACCTCTTGGATGAGACACCGGAGCACGCTCGCGTTCTAAACCTCGACTCCGCTGTTCTGTTAGAGCAGGAAATGTTCAAGATTAAAGACATGGAGGAGCATGGCTTCCCAAGCCGAGTTATCGACACAACGTGGGATTACTCAGCAGGCGCTGCTGGCATGGAAGACGCCATCAAGCGCGTCTGCATCGAGGCAGAGGCCGCCGTGGATGCCAATGTATCTATCTTGATTCTCTCTGACCGCTCCGCCACTGAGAAGCGTGTGCCCATTGCGGCGATGCTTATCACTGGTGCCGTCCATCATCACCTGAACCGCGTGCGCAAGCGCCTCCGCTGCTCACTCGTTGTCGAGTGTGGTGAAGCTCGTGATACTCATCAGATTGCTTGTTTGTTTGGCTTTGGTGCCACTGCCGTTTGCCCATACCTTGGCTACGCCACTGCACGTGGTCTTGTCCGCAACGATAAAAAAGGCAAAATAGGCGAAGGTATTTCCGAGCGTAAAGCGATGAAGAATTACCGCAAAGCACTGGAAAAAGGACTGCTTAAAATCATGTCAAAAATGGGCATCTCCGTGCTGAACTCCTACCAAGGTGCTCAGATTTTTGAAGCCATCGGTATCGGCAAAGAAGTCATGGACGCCTGCTTCACTGGTGCGCCATCTCGCATCGGAGGGATCGGTTTTGAGGAAATTGCCGAGGAGTCACTGATCCGCCACCGCGCTGCGCATGCTGATTTGCTAGATGATGGTGAGGAGGCAGACGCCCTGCGTGAAGCCGTCTCGGCTGGGAAGCCTCTCCCGCTTGGTGATCCTGGCTATAACCGCTACCGTAAACAAGGTGAACGCCACGCCGTCACCACGGATCTGATCAAAAACTTCCACACCTTTGTCAAAGATAACAAAAGGGAAGACTACGATGACTACGTCAAAGCCTCACTGGAAACTCACCCGGTGACGATTAAAGATCTCTTTGAGTTTGTGCCTGCTTCCGGTGGTGCTATCCCCATTGATGAAGTGGAGCCAGTAGAGGACATCCGCCGTCGTTTCACCACCGCAGCCATGTCCATGGGTGCGCTCTCTCCTGAGGCACACGAGACGTTAGCCATTGCGATGAACCGCATCGGCGGTAAGTCAGATTCGGGTGAAGGAGGCGAGGATGTTAGACGTTTTAAACCCTACCCGAATGGTGACTTAGCGCGCTCGCGCATCAAGCAGATCGCCTCAGGTCGCTTTGGTGTCTCCGCCCACTACCTCGTCAATGCCGATGAGTTGGAAATCAAAATGGCGCAAGGAGCCAAGCCCGGTGAAGGCGGCCAGCTACCCGGCCATAAAGTGAACGGCATCATTGCTCGCCTCAGAAACACCCAGCCCGGGGTGCAGCTGATCTCTCCGCCGCCGCACCATGATATTTATTCCATCGAGGATCTTGCGCAGCTCATTCATGACCTGAAGGAAATCAATCCAAGCGCCAAAGTCACCGTCAAGCTTGTGGCGGAAGCTGGTGTGGGGACCGTTGCTGCAGGTGTTGCTAAGGCAGATGCTGACGTTATCCTGATCTCTGGTCACGATGGCGGCACCGGTGCCTCACCGCTTTCCTCTACCAAACACTGCGGACTACCGTGGGAGATGGGGCTATCAGAAGCACAACAAACACTCGTGCTTAATAACCTCCGCTCACGTGTCACCCTGAGAACGGATGGAGGTTTGCGTAATGGAAAGGACATCATCACGGCTGCCATTCTTGGTGCAGAGGAATACAACTTCGGCACCATTGCGATGATCGCGATGGGCTGTGTGTATGTGCGCCGCTGCCACTTGAATAACTGCCCAGTAGGCATTGCTACCACTGCTCCCAAGTGGCGTTCTAAGTTCAAAGGAACCCCAGAAATGGTGATCAATTTCTTTAACGCCGTGGCACAAGAATCACGTGAGCTTATGGCAAGCTTAGGTGTTAGAAAGCTCGATGATCTCATCGGGCACACTGAGTTCCTCAAGCAGCGTAACGTCCCAGATCACCCGAAGGCGAACAGTATTGATCTCAGCCCCGTGCTCAAGGATACCGCCCCCGCTGTGGCGGAAACAGCGGGCTGTGCGATCAGTGAGGTCGCCCGCATTTGCCAGCAAGAGCGGAACGATGGTATTCACAAGCCAGCGCTCGATTTGCAAATCCTCAAGGACCTGCACAACGCCCTCGGCAGTGATGACCTTTCCACTGTGATGGATAGTCCACCTGTTAGCCTCAGCTATGATGTGGTGAACACAGACCGCAATATTGGCACTCGGCTCTCGGGGCGCATTGCTGAAATCTTTGGCAACGATGGCCTACCTAACGGAGCTGTCACGCTTACGCTAAATGGTTCATCTGGCCAGTCACTCGGCACCTTCCTCTGCGGTGGTGTTTCCATCAATGCCATTGGCGAAGGGAATGACTACGTAGGCAAGGGCATGGCCGGTGGACAGATCGTCGTGAAGCCTGGAGAGGGCGCGAAGTTTGAGCCAGCTGATAACTCCATCGTTGGAAACACCTGCATGTATGGTGCCACTGGAGGCACACTCTTTGTAAACGGTAGAGCTGGCGAACGCTTCTGCGTGAGAAACTCTGGCGGCACTGCCATTTGCGAAGGCGTGGGAGACCACGGCTGCGAATACATGACGAACGGCCTCGTTCTGATCCTTGGTCTAACAGGTAAAAACTTCGGTGCAGGAATGTCGGGGGGCACAGCATTTGTTTACGATAAAGACGGGCGCTTCCAGTCCCGCATCAACACGGAAATGGTGGCCCCGTTACCGATCAAGCGTGCGGAAGATATTGCTCAGGTCAAAGCTCTGATCGAGAAACACATCGAGCTCACAGGAAGTGGCCGCGCCCAGCGCATCCTTGCTGATTGGGATAAAAACGTCATCAAATTCATCCGCGTAATTCCAAAAGAACGCGCCGAGCTCGAAGCCGCAGAAGAAGAACACGAAGCCGCAGGTGCAGCGAAATAGTTCAATTCTTCGCTAGCGGATAAACTCCGCAGTACGTGAGGTTTTGGATTTGGCGATATGCTCCGGAGTGCCTTGGGTGACTATTTTTCCACCCTTGGCACCGGCCTCTGGACCGATGTCGATGATGTAGTCTGCCTGCAGCATAATGGAGGTATTGTGCTCAATCACGATGACGGTGTGACCTTCGTCAACCAGCCTGTGCAGCACGTTGATGAGTAGGGAGACGTCTTGTTCGTGCAGGCCGATGCTTGGCTCCTCGATGAGGTAGAGATTGGAAACGGCAGCCTTGGTCTTAGCTATTTTACCCCGCCCCTTGGTGAGCTCGCTGACCAATTTGATACGCTGCGCCTCTCCGCCACTGAGCGTCGGGCTGGGCTGACCGAGCTGAAGGTAGCCAAGCCCTGTCTCGTCTAACAAGTTGAGAGTCCGATGAAGTTTGGGTTGAGCTGAGAAAAATTTAGCCGCTTGGCGGATGTTCATTTTGAGAACTTCACCGATGTTTTTCCCATTGAACCGGACATCCAAGGTGGCGGGATTATAGCGCATCTCCTCACAGGCGTGGCAGGGAACCCAAGTGGTGGGGAGGAAATCCATTTCTAGTTTGATGCGTCCATTCCCTTTGCACTCCGCGCATTGTCCTTCTGCATTATTGAATGAGAACCGAGAGGCGCTAAAGCCACGCATTCTGGCGTCTGGGAGCTGGGCAAAAAGCTGGCGGATGCCGTCGAGCAGTTTCACGTAAGTGGCAGGGCAGGATCGGGAAGTTTTTCCGATGGGTGTTTGATCAACTTCAAAGCAGGATTTTACTGCGTTAAATCCTGCTTTGGATTTGTAATTGGTGGTTGATGACTTGTTGTTGCCTGCAGCGTGAGCCACGCAGCCACGCATGAGGGATGATTTGCCACAGCCTGAAACTCCTGTCAGCACGGTGAGGCGGCCTGTTGGGAAGCGGGCGTCGATCCCTTTTAGGTTATTGGCGGTGCAGCCGTTGACTCTGAGCCAGCCAGTTTTGGCACTCGCTTTAGGCAGTGAACGTCTTGGGGCGGTAGGGGTAGCAGTTTGAAATTGGCGGCTGGTGATTAATTGGCCGCCTTCGGCGCCTGCGCCCGGGCCTAGCTCGATGAGGGTGGAGGCTCGGCTCATGGTTTCCTCATCGTGCTCTACGACCAGTAGTGAATTGCCGCGTTGGCGGAGATGTTCGAGCGTGTCTAACAATTTTATGTTGTCGCGCGGGTGTAATCCGATAGTTGGTTCGTCCAGCACGTAGAGCACGCCACGTAGGTTACTACCGAGCTGGGCAGCGAGCCTTATCCGCTGGCTTTCTCCTCCGGAGAGGGTATCGGCTGAGCGGTCAAGCTGGAGGTAGCCTAGCCCGACGTGTGCGAGGAATTTGAGCCGCTGAATGATCTCTGGGAGGATGTCGCGGGCGATGATTTTTTCTCGGCCGCTAAACTTCCAAGTTTCTAACAACGATATGGCATCAGTCACAGCCAGAGCGTTGATTTTATAGATCGGGTATTTGTGGATAAGGATATGGCGGGAGTCTTGTTTTAGACGTGCGCCATGGCATTCTGGGCAGGGAGTTTTTTCACCATCCAAGCGGTGTAGTGACTCGTGGATTTCAGCTTCTAGTTCGGAGTTGTATCCGTTATTGTTAGATTTGCTGGCGGTCACGCTGCCGTAGCCACGGCAAGTGGGGCACCATCCACGGTGGGAGTTAAAAGAAAAGTGGTGGGGGTCAGGTTCTTCGAAGGACCGCCCGGTGACGGGAGAGACTCTCGCAAGCGAGAAGTTATGAGTTATGAGTTTTGAGCCTTGAGTGGTTACGGAGCAAGCGCCTTTACCTAATGATAGGGCTTGCTCGGTGGTGTTGCAGACAGCGAAGATATCGTGGGGCTGGTAGCGTTTGAGGGGCTGGAAGCCTTCGGTTTCCATGAGCTTACCATCGACGAGAAGCTGCTGGATGCCTCGTTTGGCAGCGGCCTTGGCAACGTCAGTGTGGTATCCTTTACGCGCACGGATGAGTGGGGCAAGGATGAGGAGTTTTTTATGTTTACGCTGTAGTTTTTTGATTTGGGAAT
Organism: Akkermansiaceae bacterium; assembly: GCA_049609505.1. Classification (GTDB taxonomy): domain Bacteria; phylum Verrucomicrobiota; class Verrucomicrobiia; order Verrucomicrobiales; family Akkermansiaceae; genus Oceaniferula. Next base: position 7,778 of record JBMYYO010000132.1, read on the forward strand.
CAATGGACTCTTTGGTTTGAGAAACTACTGCCTCGCCTGACTCAGGGCAGTGCTGGGTGCCGAGCTTGGCGTAGAGCAGCCGCAGGAAATGATAGATCTCTGTGACAGTGCCTGTGGTGGACTTGCCCCCGCCACGTGAGACGCGTTGCTCGATGGCGACTGTAGGGGGGAGGCCCGTGATGCGATCGATGTCTGGCTTCTCTAACTGGCCGGCGAATTGTCTCGCATAAGGTGACATGGAATCGAGGAAACGGCGTTGTCCTTCGGCAAAAATGATGTCAAATGCGAGGGTTGATTTTCCAGAGCCTGAGAGCCCGGTGACACAGACAAGTTCATCGCGCGGGATAGTGACATTGATGTTTTTGAGGTTGTTCTCGCGGGCGCCGGAGATTTCGATTTGTGATGGGGTATTTGTAATGGGTGATCTGGTGGATTTGGCAATTTTCTTTGCCTTCTTGGGGGCAGTGGGTGCGCCCTGATAGGTGATTTTTCCTCCGTGCTTTCCGGCACCTGGCCCTAGCTCGATAATATGATCTGCATTTTTAATGACGTCCTGATTGTGCTCGATGACTAATAGGGTGTGGCCAGCATCAGTTAGGCGGTGCAGTACATTGAGGAGGATTTCAATATCTGAGAAATGGAGCCCCGTGGTAGGCTCATCGAGAATCAAGAGGCTGTTTTTTTGTTTGTTAGATGCTGCGAGGAGTTTGCAGAGCTTGAGCCGTTGGGACTCGCCACCTGAGAGTGTGTTTAGTCGTTGCCCTAGGCGAAGGTAGCCTAGCCCAACGTCAGAGACGGGCCGAAGTGCGGTGATGATTTTGGTTTTTAAGCGGGTTGCTTTTGTTGGCTCTGTATCTGAGGGGGTAAAAAAATCAATTGCTTCGCTGATCGTGAGAGCGAGCACATCGGCGATGGATTTTTGCTCCAACGTGTAGGCGAGAGTTTTCTGATGGTAGCGTTTGCTTTGGCACTCGGGGCAGGTGATAAAGAGATCTGATAGAAACTGCATTTCCACTTTTTCAAAACCGTTTCCAAGGCACCGTTGGCAGCGGCCTGGCCCGGAGTTAAACGAAAAGTAGCCAGGTGTTAGTTTGTCCTCTTTGGCTTGTTCGGTGAGTGAGAAAAGCTCGCGAATGGCATCAAAGGCACCGGAGAAAAGCGCCGGAGTAGAACGAGGCGTGCGGGTGAGCGGAGTTTGATCAACCAGCTGGACGGTTGATAGCTTCTGGTGACCGGTGAGTTTTTTGATCAAGGCTGGCTCGGGTATGTTAACCCTCGGTGAGCCAACCTCTCCAGGCGTACCCAAGGCCC
>JBMYYO010000133.1:0-8999 GCA_049609505.1 Akkermansiaceae bacterium
CTTGCTACAGATGACTGATTCCATGACGGCTACAGCTATTCATTCAACTTCCACCTCTAGCTTGGTCCCCCTGGTCTAAAAAATAATAAAGGTTATCGATTTTTCCTAGAACCTTAGCGGCTAAGGGGGTTATGTTAGAACGTTTTTGATGACGTGGCCGTGGACGTCTGTTAGGCGGAAGTGGCGGCCTTGGTATTTGTAGGTGAGGCGTTCGTGATCGAGGCCCATGAGGTGGAGGATGGTGGCATTGAGATCGTGCACGTGCACGCCATCGGCTTGTACGTTGTAGCCAAATTCATCTGTCTCGCCGTGGGTGACGCCTCCTTTGATGCCGCCGCCAGCCATCCACATGCTAAAACAACGTGGGTGGTGGTCACGCCCGTAGGTGTGCTTGGTGAGCGCGCCTTGGGAGTAGGCGGTGCGGCCAAATTCTCCGCCCCAGATGACGAGGGTATCATCTAACATGCCGCGTTGTTTGAGGTCTTTGATGAGGGCGGCGGATGCTTGGTCTGTCTCCTTGCACTGCCCACGGATCGCGCCGGGGAGGTTTCCGTGTTGGTCCCAGCCTTGGTGGTAGAGCTGGATGAAGCGCACGCCTTTTTCTGCTAGTCTGCGCGCCATGAGGCAGTTCGCGGCGTAGGTGCCGGGTTTTTTGCTATCGGCTCCGTAGAGTGCGAATGTGGACTCTGGCTCATCGCTCATGTCAGTGACTTCTGGCACGCTGGTTTGCATGCGGTAGGCCATTTCATATTGGGCGATGCGGGATTCGATTTCGGGGTCGAGTTCTTGTTTAAACTGAAATTGATTGAGCTGATTGAGCCTATCTAACATGCCACGTCTGCTGCTGGCGGAAACTCCCTCTGGGTTGGCGAGGTAGAGGACGGGTTCTTTACCGGCACGGAAGCGCACGCCTTGGTAGCGGGAGTCTAGAAAGCCAGAGCCCCAGAGGCGAGAGTAGAGGGGCTGACCACCTTGCCCGGCGGAGACGAGCACGATGAAGCCGGGGAGGTTCTCGTTGAGTGAGCCTAGGCCGTAGGATAGCCATGAGCCCATGGATGGCCTGCCTGATATTTGCGAGCCAGTCTGCATGAAGGTGATTGCGGGGTCATGGTTGATGGCCTCGGTGTAGAGGGATTTGATGAGGCAAATGTCATCGGCCACACTGGCGGTGTGTGGGAGGAGCTCGCTGATGGACATTTGGCTTTTGCCGTGTTTGGAGAATTTGAAATGGGAGCCAGCGAGGGGGATGGACGATTGATTGGCGGACATTCCGGTGAGGCGTTGGTTTCCACGGATGGAGGCCGGAAGTTGCTGCCCGTTCATTTTGCGCAGCATGGGTTTATCATCGAAGAGATCGAGGTGTGATGGTCCGCCGGATTGGCAGAGGTAGATGACGCGTTTGGCTTTGGGGGTGAAGTGGGCGCTGCCGAGCTCTACTTTTTCTGAGCCGATGCTGCCCATGCTGGGGAGGATGGAGGCGAGTGCTGCGCCGCCGATGCCGGCGGTGGACTTCTTGAAAAAATGCCTACGGCTCATGCCTAGGAGGTCATCGATGTTGGGTTGGTTGTTCATTTTTTTGACCACTAATGTTGCTGATTTTTCTTGGGCTGTGCCGTGTTGTGGAGTGTTGCGCGTTGAGTTTGGTGTGGGGAGTTTGGCTCTTTATGTTTAGCGTTTCCAGATGGTGGCGTCTAGGTTGAGGATGGTTTGGATCACTACGGTGGCGGCGGCGAGGTGAGGGGGGGATTGCTTGGAGCGGTGGGCGCCTTGGGTGAGGAGTTTTTGGGCGGCGGCGGGGTCTTTGGTGAAGTGGGTGAGTTGCTCGTTGTGCAGTTTTGTTAGAATATTGAGTTCCTCGGTGGATGGTTTTCTTCCTGTGAGGGTGAGGAAGGATTGCGAGATGTTGAGGGTGTTTTCTGCGGAGAGTTGTTTGGATGCGAGGGCGCGGGATGCTTCTATGAATTGCACGTCATTGAGGAGGACGAGCGCTTGTAGTGGGGTATTGGTGCGGGCGCGTTTGACGGTGCAAACTTCCCGGCTGGTGGCATCAAATACCATCATGTTTGGGAAGGGGGCGGTGCGTTTCCAGACGGAGTAGAGGCTGCGGCGGTAGAGTGCGGTGCCGACGCTCTGGCGGAAGGCGGGTGACATGCCGTTGTTCTCACGCCAGAGATCGCCGCCAGCTTGGTAGGGGGAGACGGGGGGGCCGCCTGCTTGTGGGTTGAGCAGGCCGGAGGCTGCGAGGGCGGTGTCCCGGATCATTTCTGCGGAGAGGCGGTAGGCGGGGGCGCGTGCGAGTAGGATGTTTTCTGGATCGCGCTCGCGTAGCTGGGCGCTGGTGGTGCTGCTTTGGCGGTAGGTGGAGCTGAGGATGATTTGTTGGCAGAGGCGCTTGACGTTCCAGCCGTGATTGACGAAGTCACGGGCTAGCCAATCTAACAGATCAGGGTGGCTTGGGAGATCGCCTTGCACGCCGAAGTTTTCCGTGCTCTTCACTAGGCCGCGGCCAAAGAACTCCTGCCAGATGCGGTTAACAAAGACCCGCGCGGTGAGTGGGTGGTTATCTGAGGTGGCCCAGCGAGCGAATCCCAAGCGATTGTTAGGTTGGTTTTTTTGCATGGGTGGTAGGAAGCTTGGTGTTTGCCGGATGGCGGGGGTGTCCTTGGGGGAATCATAGGCGCCGCGGGCGAGGATGAAGGTGGGGCGGGGAGTTTTCATCTCTACCATGGAGGGGACTTCGAGCATTGCGTCTTCGGTTTTTACAAGCTGATGACGGGCTAGGCGGAGATCGTCTAGGTGTTTCCGGTAGGTGGGGTTTATGGCGGAGAGGTAGTAGGCGCGGAGGGGGGCTGGGGTGTTTGATGTGAGTGCGTTTGTTAGGGATTGGTTATCGTGGATTTGTGCAATCTCGAGCGGGGTGATGGCGCGTGCGTAGATGCGGAAGTCATCGAGCTTGCCACCGGTGAATCCTTTGTCACGGAAGCGTTGGCCTAGGGTATAGTGGCCTGCGCCGTAGGTGCGGATGCCTACGGATTTGGTCATGGGGCCATCGCGCAGCACGCGGGTTTTGGCGAGTTTGCCGTTGATGTAGATATTGATCCCTGCGGCGCGGCTGCTGCCATCGTGTGTCCATGCGATGTGTGTCCATGTGTTTTCTGGGATGGGATCGGTGGTCTGGATGCCAATTGCGTTCCCTGGCCAAACACGGAACCAGCGTGCGGAGAGGTGGCCGTTTTCTAACATGAGATCGTAGCCGTTGTAGCCGACGTCTGTGCCGTGGGTGCGCTGCATGACGACGACGGGGTTTTTGTCACGCTTGCTGTCGTTTAGCCAGAAGGCGTGGGTGGTGGCATCCCAGCGATCTGAGCGGTAGAAGTTGGCGATGGTAATGGCGTTATCGCCGCTGAGGAGGACGGCTCCGTTTGCGGCACCGTGGCGGTCTGGGGTGCCGGGGACACCACCGCGGGTGGCGTGTTGTTTGGCGCCTGGGGCGGTGTTAGGGAGGTGGTTTGTATTGTTCACATCGAGGGCAAAATTGCCGATGAGGTCTGGCTGGGTTATGGTTTTGTTAGGCTGGGCGAGCCATGCTTGGAAGGCGGCTTCTTGGGCTTTGGCGATGGTGGCCGTTTGGCGTTCTAGATCGGAAACTTTTTTTAGTGCCGCAGCGTGGGCTGTTTCCTGCTGTTTGTTAGGAAGTAGAAGCGATGGGGAGGGGATTTTGGCACCGTGATCGTAGAGGCCGTTTTCATCGATGGAATTGAAGTAGGACATCATGCCGTAGTAGTCTTGCATGGTGATGGGATCATACTTGTGATCGTGGCAGCGTGAGCACTCCATTGTTAGGCCTAGAACGGCGGTGCCGGCGGTGTGGACGCGGTCCGCTGCATACTCGGTGCGAAACTCCTCGCGCACTGAGCCGCCTTCATTGGTCATGCGGTGGAGGCGGTTAAAGGTGGTGGCGAGTTTTTGGTCACGGGTGGCGTTTGGCAGGAGATCTCCAGCGAGGTTCCAGATGAGGAATTTGTTGTAGGGGAGGTTCTCGTTAAATGCCTTTACCACCCAATCACGGTAGGGCCAGGAGACGTTAAGTTGGTCTGATTGGTAGCCGTAGGAATCAGCATAGCGGGCGGCGTCTAGCCATGGGATTGCCATGCGCTCGCCGTAGGTTGTTTTTTCTAACAATCTTTTTGCCTCGGCTTCATACGCGCCGGGCTGGTTGGCTTTTTTCTCGAAGGCGGCTATTTCTTCGGGTGTGGGCGGAGTGCCTGTGAGGTCATAGCTGGCGCGGCGCAGCCATTGCCATGCGGGTGTTTCGGCGGCGGGGGTGAGTTTCTCTTGATCGAGGCGGTGTTTGATAAAGTGATCGATCTCATTGGTGGCCCAATCGTCAGTGGTGGGCACTTCTATGGCATCGGGAAGCGGGGTGAATGCCCAGTGTTTTTCATATTTGGCTCCTTGCTCGACCCAGCGGCGGATGGTTTCCTTCTCATCTTGAGTGAGGGTGCGTTTGGAATCGGGCGGCGGCATAATCTCATCAGGATCATCAGAGAAAATGCGGGTAATAATGGCGCTGTGCTCGGCGTCTCCTGGGACGATGGCGTGACCTTTGGACTCCTTTAGCGCGGCGTAAGCTCTCTCTGGGAGATCGAGCCGGAGGTCGGCTTTATTGTTTTCCTCATCGGGGCCGTGGCAGAAAAAGCATTTATCGGAGAGGATGGGGCGGATGTGGAAATTATAGCTGACTACCTCGTCCTGAGTGCTTTTCTTGGGTGCTGTGTTCGATTCATTTTCTGCGTTATCTTGGCAGGAAATAAGAACGAGGCTAAGGAGGGAAACGGTGGAGAGTTTAAGCATAAAAGCGCGGAAGTCGATGAGTCAAAATATACGTGGTAGTGGCTAAAAACTAGCAAGAAACCCTGAAGATGTGGAAAATGTTCCCAGCAGTGCCTGGCTCCTCTTCTCCCTTCATCCTCAAGAATCTGTCTGAAAACAAAAACCCATTAGGCAGTTTTAACCGTATAATGATTCCGCCGTAGTTCAAAATACCAAATCAGGCTTGCATCGTGCGTCCCATCGGTTAATGACTCCCCATCGCTCCGGTGGGGGGTGTTTGTGGAAATCACCATGGCTCCCCGTTTCTGGGGTATTTACAAGCTGTCGTCTCTTTAATTTTTTCACCAACCAACACCACATTCCCATGGAATCTATCTCTACCCGAGTCAATAAAGTTGCCCCATCGCTCACACTCTCTGTCACGAACCAAGCCAAGGCCATGAAGGCGCGAGGTGAGGAAGTTTACGGCCTTGCCGGTGGTGAGCCTGACATGGACACCCCAGACTTCATTAAGCAAGCTGCGGTTGATGCTCTGGCTCAGGGCAAAACTAAATACACTCCCGCTGCCGGTATCCCCGAGCTGCGTGAAGCCATTGCGGCAAAGCTGAAAACGGAAAATGGCATCGATTACGATCCGCGCCAAATCGTCGTTAACAGCGGTGCCAAGCAATCTTGTTTCAACGCCATCCTAGCCTGCTGTGAAGAAGGTGACGAGGTAATCATCCCTACTCCTTACTGGGTGAGCTACCCTGAGATGGTGCGTCTTGCGGGTGCTGAGCCTGTGTTTGTAGAAACCACTGCTGACACTGGCTGGAAGATCACTCCTGAGCAGTTCGAAGAGCACATGACAGGACGCACAAAGATGATTCTGCTGAACACACCAGGCAATCCCACGGGTGCTGTTTACACCGCTGATGAGCTCCGCGCCCTTGGTGAAGTAGCTCTCTATGAGGACATTATTATCCTTTCTGATGAAATCTACGAGCACCTCGTTTACGGTGAGGCGCAGCACACCAGCATCGCTTCCCTGAGCAAGGATCTCTATGACCTCACCATCACGGTGAATGGTTTCTCCAAGGCCTACTCAATGACTGGATGGCGTGTGGGATACACCGCCGCGCCGAAGCCGATCGCCGAGGCCATTTCCAAGATCCAGGGCCACACTAGCTCAAATGCAACCACCTTCGCGCAGTATGGTGCTCTCACCGCCCTCGAAAGCGGTAAGGACTTCATCACAGATCTCAATGCTGAGTATGATGTAAGGCGCCAGTTTGTGCACGGTCGCCTCAGTGCGATCCCTAACATCAAGGTGGTAGAGCCGCAGGGTGCGTTCTACATGCTGGTAGATACCACTGAGCTAGGACTCAAGTCTGTGAACCTCTGTGATAAACTTCTTACCCGTTACCGTGTGGCTGCCGTTCCCGGTATTGCCTTCGGAAATGACAACAGCATCCGCATTAGCTACTGCACCACGCTAGACGTGCTCAATGAGGGGATCTCCCGCCTTGAGGAGTTCTGCAAAGCGCACTAATTCGGTTAGAAACTTATTACCTAACATTCTTCAAAGAGCGGGCCTTAGGGTTCGCTCTTTTTTTGTGCCTGCATCATATACCTGACATTGAGGATTGATCCCGTAATGAAAATTTTTCAGTCTGCTGAGCCATGACCACGTTGGCGATAGCACTCGGCGCATTTGTTCTCTATATTATTGCTTATTTTACCTACGGGAGATGGTTAGGGCAGAAGATCTTTAAGCTGAGTGCCGGTGCCTCGGTGCCGTCTGTGGAGCTGGAGGATGGCAGTGATTATGTGCCTACGAAGAAAGGCGTGGTCTTTGGCCACCACTTTACCTCCATTGCAGGTACTGGTCCCATCGTAGGTCCCGCTCTCGCTGTGATGTGGGGCTGGCTGCCGGCGTTGCTTTGGGTGCTATTCGGTTCCATCTTCATCGGTGCGGTCCATGACTTCGGAGCACTTGTGGTTTCCATGAGGAACAAAGGACAAACGGTAGGGGACATCGCGGGGAAGGTGATCTCACCGCGTGTGCGTGTGTTGTTTTTGCTGATTTTGTTTTTAGCGCTGACGATTGTGCTGGCGATTTTTGGTTTGGTGATTGCGGTTGTCTTTCAGAAGTATCCTGAGTCGATAGCTCCATGCTTGTTTCAAATCCCACTGGCTGTGCTGATCGGGGTATTCATTCACCGCAAGGGGGGGAGTCTTCTGTTAGCGTCTGTGGCATCGCTGGTGGTGATGTATTTATCGGTGCTTTACGGCGATGTTGGTTGGCTGGCACAGTTTAACCAATCGCTCAAAGGGTGGGATGTGATGACGTGGGTGGGTGTATTGCTGGTGTATTCCTACATTGCCTCGGTGCTGCCAGTGTGGACGCTCTTACAACCGCGCGATTATATTAACTCCCTGCAGCTTCTCAGTGCCATCGCGCTGGTGGTGATCGGTCTGATCGCGGCGGCGTTCTTCAATGGCGCACCTGTCGATGGCGTAAGGCCTCCACTCGAGATCGCTGCTCCCGCCCTTGAAAAAGATCTCATCGGTAAGCAGCTTCCACTGATGTTTCCATTCCTGTTTATCACTATCGCTTGCGGTGCGGTGTCAGGTTTCCACTGCTTGGTTTCCTCCGGCACTTCATCGAAGCAGATTAGCTGTGAAACGGACGCCCGGATGGTCGGTTTCGGCTCGATGCTTACGGAGGGTTTCCTGGCGGTGCTGGTTATACTGGCGTGCGTGGCAGGACTGGGGCTGGGCATTGAAGGGGAAACTGGCACGCTGCTCGGAAGTGATGCTTGGGAGGCCCGATACAGCGGCTGGGGCACGATGGGGCTAGGCGCTAAGGTGGGTGCTTTTGTCGATGGAGCCGCTAATTTTATCAAGTCACTGGGCATATCCGCCACCTTTGCCAAAGCGTTGATGGGGGTGTTTGTAGCATCCTTTGCAGCAACGACTCTAGACACGGCATGCAGGCTGCAGAGATACGTGGTGCAGGAGTTGGCAAACGCACTCAATCCACGTCACCAAGGAGGCACTCCTCCAGCGATCTCGGCAAACCCTCTTACGTGGCTAGCCAATAAACACGGGGCTACATTGTTCGCCATCACAGTGGCTCTGTGGATGGCGTCCCTTCCTGCTGGCCCTGGAAAAGGTGCTGGCACTGGTGGGCTTATCCTTTGGCCGTTATTTGGTGCTACCAATCAGCTCCTCGGTGGATTGGCATTCTTAGTGATTCTTTTCTGGATGAAGCGCCACAAACTCCCCGTGTGGTTCGTTGCCGTTCCCGCCTTTTTTATGCTGGTGCTTCCGGCATGGGCAATGGCTTACCAGATTTTTGTACAAGCCGTCGGCATGCAAGGCTCATGGATTAGTGAAGAACGTTGGCTGCTGGTAGGCATCGGCATTGGCGCACTGATACTTGAAATTTGGATGATTATAGAGGGATCAATAGCATGGAAAAAAATTAAGCGCTAAACTGAAAAATGCACTTTGCTATAGGTGTGATGAATAGGTGTTAGATTTAATTTTTAATATAACATCTTTATAAAACCCTTGTAAAATAAAAACAGTATTAACTATCAAGTTTTACGTAATAAAAAATACACCTCAAAGGTAAATCCTTATACATAAGGGGTGAAAAATGTTAGGCGGCAAATCAAATTGAGACACCTGCCAGTAATAAAAAGAGGTCGTTATTATACACAAACATTAATATAAAATATTAGTGAGTTTTCGGAATCGTGGCCTATTTGCCAACGAGTATTTATATAGTTAGAAAAGGGGTCGCTGCACGCGCAAGACAGGTTGGTTCACCCCTGCTGGTTTGTGTTGTAGCGATAAGGTTAACCAAACAACCCCAACCCAACTAACATGAAAACAACACTAATTATAGCTGCCTCATGCGCAGCTCTTGCAACAACGGCTTTCGGTCAATCCAACGGTGTGCTTGCACACTGGGACTTTGTCGATGGCTCCACAGGTTCCGCTTCACTTTACCCAGAAGATAACGGAATTGATTGTGTAACTCCTAAAAAAATAAAGGTAGAAGGCCTTAGCTACAGCTGGAGTACTATCGACAGTGAAGATGGCTCACGCTACGGCGCAAACTGCTTCAGCGGATGGAGCAAAAATGACTGTGTTATCTTTGACGTTGATTTTGC
>JBMYYO010000134.1:0-8990 GCA_049609505.1 Akkermansiaceae bacterium
GGAAACTCACCGCCTTTGGCTCGTATCCGAACACCAACCCATGGGGCGTCGCCTTTGATAAGTGGGGCAACCACGTCGCCTCCCACCCCGTCTTTGCCTCTACCTTCCACGCCACCAACCCAGCATTCCCCAAGAAAATCAATACCAACACCAGCGGCTTCCGCCAAGAGTCCGGCCAGCACCCGAAGGCGGCCGGAATGCAAGCCTATTCCGGCGTGTGCGGCCACGGCTTTGTCGATTTTCCCCAATGGCCACAAGAGATGCAGGGCGGCTTTATCAAAAATCGTTATAAGCCGACCAATAACATCGAGTTCCACACCTGGACGGAAAAAACCGACCACTTTGCCGAGGAAAAAAAATTCAACCTGATCTTTTCATCGAACCTCTCGTTTATCCCGGTCGATTTCAAATTCGGTCCACGCGGTGCCGCCTACATTTGCGATTGGTATAACCCCGTCAAAGGCCACGCCCAATACTCCCTGCGCGATCCCCGCCGCGACCGCAAAGCGGGTCGCATCTGGCGCGTCGTCCCCAAAGGATTCAAACCCTCACCCCTGCCAAAAATCGCCGAGGCCAGCATTGGCGAATTGTTAGAAAACCTCAAGTCACCCCAATCCCAAATCCGCATGTGGACACGCCGCGAGTTGCGTAGCAGGAAATACAGCGATGTCATCAAAGCTCTCGATGCCTGGCACCCTCAGCAAAACAACCCCCAGCACTTGCTCGAAGCCCTCTGGGTTTATCAGTCAATCGACCAACCGAATCTTGATTTGTTAGAGAAGCTCATCGGCTGCGACAATCATCTCGTCGCCGCTGCTGCCTTTGGACCGCTGCGTTTCTGGCATCAGCAAATCGGCGAAGATAAAACCGCCATGCTGCTCCACTCCGGAGCCGTCAATCCGTCCCAACACGTCCGCCGCGAAGCCGCTCTCTGCGCCAGCTACATAGGCACGCAAAAAGCCTTCACCGCCGTGCAGCCCGTACTCCTACAACCTGCAGGCACCCATCTGGCATACGCCATCCGCAGCAGTTTCAACTCGGCAGCCCTGCGCCCATTCTGGAAACCCAACACCAAAACCCAGCTCGACCAGCTCAAAAAAGGTCCCGCCGTAGCGAAACAAAAACGCACACCATCCGAGCGCAAGTTTGATGCCCAGAAGAACCTCGCAACCCTCACCATCACCTGCGTGCCAGAACGTATCATGTTTGATCAAACCACGCTCAAGGTTAAAGCAGGCCAACCCGTCAAACTCACCGTCAATAACCCGGACGCCACCCAGCACAACCTACTCATCCTCGCCAAAGGAACACCGATCCAAGAAATCGGCGAAGCCGCCAACAACATGGCTCGCGATCCCAACGCCGCAAAAAAACACTACATCCCCAAAGACAAACGTATTCTCCATCACACTCGTTTGCTCGACCCCCACAGCAGCCAAACCCTCCGCTTCATAGCCCCCAAAACGCCCGGAAAATACCCCTACGTCTGCACTTTCCCCGGCCACTGGACAGTGATGAAGGGCGTGCTGATCGTGGAGTGATGCGCCCGGTTTCATCGCTTTTATAATTAGGCCATGCTGGTGAGTGAACAAGCCAAGCGAGCGTGGGCGAACAGTGCGTGACAGTAGTTTTATTTTTGAGGTTGACTAGTTTGCTTTTTTGCTGAGTAATTTGCCCGTAGATCAAACACATTCCTATGAAACGCACACATTTATCCATTCTTGCTGCCCTTGTTGCATCGGCTACTGCAAACGCTGCAGTTACGGTTGTTCACGAATACCACTTAGGTGAGGCAGGAAGCGTAAACGCAGGTGATAATACGCCTTTCGACTCAGCGGGTTCGTCAAATTATACAAACGCAATTTCTGGAGCAAGCGCATCAGTAGCAACCACAGGAGCGTCTGCCCCAGGATCGACCGCTTACCTCGACACTAGCTCCGCGACCAACATTGGTTGGTATGGGGCTGACTTCAGTGGGCTGGCAACTGACAATTTTGCGATAGGGGTATTCGCCCGTGCCAGCTCGATCAACTCGGGGGATATTTTCACCACAGGAGGAGGCTCACCACTTGGTGCGTTCAAAATAAGCATGGGGACGAATGGCTGGGCAGCAAGCGCACATGGGGTAGCTTGGATAGGAACAGCCAATGGTATTACAGGAAGCTATACTGCTAATCAGTGGGTTCATTTAGCTCTTGTTCGCCAAAGTGGCACTACCACGTTTTACATTGATGGCGCTTCTCAAGGAACCTACGGAGGTGCACCTGCGCACGGTGGCTCTCACCTTTCAGTCTCCCCAGGGGGGACAAGTTACTTTGATGGGCACATTGATGAAGCGCGAGTGGTCACCTTTACTACAAGTGACAGCACCACTGACATTCTAAATACGCTGCAAGCGGTGCCAGAGCCATCATCGACGGCACTCCTTGGCCTCGGTGGACTTGCTCTGATCTTGCGTCGCCGCAAGTAGTAAGATCTTCGAAGCGGAATAAAAAACTGCTTACAATTTTTACACTTATCCCGTCCTACATCTTGAAGTAGGGCGGGATTTTTTTGCTAGCTGTTGACTGCTTCAAACCCGATATGGGTATTTGTTCTTTACAGGGAAAATTGATTGCACATGATGCTCTAGCTTTAGGGAATTATTCTTTCCTACACCCATCAACAACTTAGCCATGAAAACTACCTCACGAATCATCACGACCTTGGCATTATTATGCCCCCTTTCCTGTGGAGCAGCCATTAGTTTAGCAAATCTCAGCTCCGAAACTCCGGACGAAACATATTCCGCTGGCACGATTACAGGTTCAACGGTCGATGCGAGCTACTCGACAAGTGATGTCACGTTTGCCTTCACTGCTGATTTTGGAACAGTCAGCGCGGGGGGGAGAGTGTTCTTTGAGTTTGGAGGTGGAGCTGGAACAGGAACTTCGCTCATCGTTCGCCCAAATGGCAGCGATTACGAAATTCTTTTTCAACATGAAAATGGTGTCAATCAGATTGGGGGTAATGGTTCTTCCCTGATTGCTCTCGTTTCTCCAGACACGGATGATGTCGAAATTGTTGCATCGCTTGGATTTACTTCTGGGACTGAAGCGACTCTGAATTTGTTTGTTGGCGGTGCTCTCGTCGGTAGTGAAACGGGTCTCTCAACGGACTGGGCGGGCGCGAATGACGGTGGATTTGATGCCACGGGCGGCGGTAGTATTTTAGCGGCCGATTTTTCTAACCAGCCCAGTTTCCCAGGGGCTTCAACCAAAGACATTACTTACGATACGGGTTTGCAGCTCTATTCAGGTGTCTATGTGAATGCGGTGCCCGAGCCAGCATCAGTATCCTTGTTAGGCCTCGGGGGAATTGCCTTTCTTCTCCGCCGCCGTAAGTAATCGCGAGTAACCAGATTCTGGTTTCCTCCATTCAATCAGACCTCCTTTTGCTTGGGCATCAGGAGGTTTTTTATCTCTTTCTTTTATGATGAAAAAACTCTCCACATTTCTCGCCGCTGCGGTGTTGTCTTATGTTGCCCCGTTGGGCGCTGAAACGCCTAACATTATTATCATCCTTGTTGATGACATGGGGTATGGAGATTTGAAGTCCTACAACGCGAATGCCAAGACAGCGACCCCTAACCTCGATTCCTTGGCAGCAAACGGAATGCGTTTCACCGATGCTCATACAAACTCCGCCGTCTGCACGCCTACTCGTTATGGGTTACTCACGGGAAGATACGCGTGGAGAACGCGACTCAAAAGTGGCGTGTTAGATGGATCTAGCAGGCGGCTCATCGCGCCGACCCGGGAAACCATCGCCTCGTTACTGAAAAAGAAAAACTACCGCACCGCCAGCGTGGGTAAGTGGCACTTGGGTATGACAGACACCGGTGGACTCACTAATATTTATCAAAACAGCACGGATGCTCAGAGGCAGTTAGGCACCAACGATGTCGGCTTTGATTACTGGTATGGCATTCCCGCCTCCCTTGATCATATTCCCTACACCGTGGTGGAGAGTGGCAACCTTGTCAACATGACCAATGGCACTGACAGCCCCGCCTACAATACCTGGGGAAACCAACCTGGTAGCCCGTCGCCGCGCTTCATCCGTGCGGGGAAGATTGCTCCTGGGTTTGACTTTGAGAAACTCAACCCGCGCTTTGAGACGAAGATTGGGGAATACATTGCCGACCACGTGGCGAACCACAGTAGTCAGCCGTTTTTTCTCTACAATCCGATCCCTGGCCCGCACGCGCCATGGGTGCCGGATATAGACACGACGGGTTTAACGCCTGAGCAGATCTACATCGCTTACATCGATCAAATTGATAGCCATGTGGGAGCGATTATTGATCGGTTAGATGATCCTAACAACGATGGCAATAATGCGGACTCCATCACCAACGATACGCTCATTATTTTTACCAGTGACAATGGAGCCGATTCCACGAAGTTCAGCGAAGCCAGCTCCGGCCACGACATCAACCTCAATTGGCGAGGGCAAAAAGCGGACATTCACGAAGGAGGGCACCGCGTTCCGTTTCTTGTGAAATGGCCGGGGAAAATCACACCAAGTGTCAGCAGTGAAACGATCTGCATGACGGATATTTTTGCGACCATAGCGGACATCGTCGAACAAAATTACGCCATTGATGCCGGTGAGGATAGTTACAGCTTTAGTCGTGTTTTGTTAGGACAGCCGTTCACCAGCCCGATCCGTGGGCCGATCGTGCATCACTCGCTGAGCGGAATGTTTGCCATCCGGGAGGGTGATTGGAAGCTGATCTTCGGAACTGGATCGGGAGGTTTCAGCGGAGCGGCCGGTGAGGGGAGCAACTCCAAAACGGACAACACCCCACAACGGCTTTACAACCTTGCGAGCAACCCCGCCGAATCCCTCGCGCAAAATCAGCTCTCAGCGGAACCTGCCGTGGTGACTGATCTTCACGCTAAACTGGATGCCATCCGTGATAATCCACGCAGTGCGCCGCACCCTGATTTGTTAGATGACGACGATGACGGTATGAGTAACGGATTCGAGGACCAGTATGGACTCGATAAAACGGATCCGAATGATGCCGATATCGACGGACCAGACGGCGATGGTTTAACCAACCTCCAAGAGTTTAATCTGGGGACTGATCCTACCAAGGTGGATTCCGATGGCGACAAACGTCCGGATGGGGTCGAGGATGCTAATCAAAACGGCGTGGTCGATGCCGGAGAAAGCAACCCCGCACTGCGCGATACGGATGACGATGGGATCGACGACCTGGTCGAAAACGCCTTTGGAACTGACTTCAATAATTCCGAGAGCTTTCCGTTGCCCTCTTCATCGAACGGTGCGTGTTTGATTCTAGATGCTTTTGAGAACGGTAATCCCAGCACCGCTAATGCTGGTGAAAACGGCGGTGTGCAGTTGGTGAAAAACAGTGTCGCTGCGGGTGAAGGACTCTCAGAGGCAGGCGGCTTGCTTACCATCAACACGGGATCTGGCAGCGATGGAAACGTGGGGGCTGCGTCACTGAGTGCGATAGATTTTGCCAGCTCTGCCACGGGGGTTCGGTTGACTTGGGAGATTGACTCCATCTCAGCGAGACCGCGGGCGAATGGTTTGTTCCTCGGTTTTTCCACAGGGACTGCATTTTACCGTAGCGTGAATAATCTCGGGCTTATTTTCTTTGGTAAATCATCGACGGCTAGTACCAACGGTTTTTCTCTAGTGCGCAATGACAGCGATTCACCAGTGGGGCCAATCATCGACAGCGGTGCTAACGTACAACTGGCTTCACTCTTGGATGGCTTCACGGCAACGCTAGATATCACGCCCGCAGGATTTAGCTACCGGCTCACTGGGCTCAAGGATGCAGCGGGGGAGGACACCGTATTCAGCGCGGCCAAAACCTGGACCGAGGCCGGGCTGCCCGCGAACTTCTACAGCACTCTTGGTAGTGACGAGCGCCACCTCACAAGCGTGCAAAGGGGGGCATCAAATATCACCTTAAAACTGGCTGAGGTGAAGGTGGAGAAAATCGCGCCGCAGCCGTTCCGTGTGGTGGCCGCACTTTCTAACGAATCTGGAACCTCTGCCATCGCGCTGGTGTGGAATTCTGAGTCAGGCAAAACTTACCGCATCGAAAGATCAGAAGACCTCAGCGACTGGACAGACATCGTTGCCACAGCGGTGCCGAGTTCCGGGGCTAGGACAAGTTTCCTACACGAAGATGCAGAAATTCCACCTGGAGCTGCGAGTAGGCCAAGGTGGTTTTACCGAGTCGTGGAGGAGTAAAAAGCCGGCATAAAAAACCCGCCTCCTTTTTGGGAAGCGGGTTGATCAAAAAGTTTGATGATTTTGCCGGCTTATCTGCGTCGGCGGAGTAGGGCGATGCCACCGAGTGCGAGGAGAGCGGAGGAGGATGGCTCTGGCACGGCGCGTAGCTGAAGGGCAACGCCTTCGTAATCACCGATGTTTTGGATGCCCCAGCGGAAACCTTGCTCAGTGCCATCAGCAGTGAAGGTGGTTTCTACCAGTCTTGCGTAGGCTGGGGTGCCGTTGGATGAGTAATCAACTACAAGATCACCCCAGGTGGTGCTGTCCTTTGAGATATGCATGTTGCGCGTTGTGAAACTGCTTCTGTTATCAACGAGTAACAGTTGAGCGGTGTATTGCGTGCCAATGGTCAGACCGGAAAATTCGGTGAGTTCGCCGTTGTTTGCGTAGTTGGCGTTGTTGAGTAGGGCAAGTTCATCGGCTGCAAGCATACCCGTGACATTGTTGCCGCTATATGCAGGGTTGAAGTCGCCGATGATAGAGTTGTTTCCTGGCTGGAAATTGCTACCAGTGAATGCTCCTGCGCCACTATAGCCTGTGAATGTAGCGCCATTGACGGTGACGGATGTGGCGGTGCCAAAGTTGTATCCAGCAACTTGAGTTCCAGCATTGCTGATTTGGTTCGCATTAGTAAACGCGCTATCAGTCCATGCCAATGTGGCAGCATTTGTCCACGCTGCAGTAGCAGCTGTGACGGTGAGTAGAGTGATTAAAGATTTGTTCATATGGTGGGAGGGGAGTGGGCGTTGAGTCTGTGTTGTATTAATCTGCGTTTTTATGTGATTGAATGGTGGGATAGCGATGTATCTGTAATCAGCAGAAGTTACCATTCTCTATGGATTATATTTCATGGCAAGAAGTTTTTGAATTGTTAAGAATCATGTAGTTGTGCGGTGGAGGCGGCAAAAAATTGTGAATTTTTCTGTTGAACAAGCACTTGAGAACTGAGAAAACCTTCTCTGGTGACACTCTCAGATCAAGAGCGTGCCGTCCACGACACACACAAAATCATGAAAAAAACTATACTCTACACAGCGCTAGCAGGTGCCCAGATCGGGCTATTATCTGCGGCATCGATCGCCGTGAACTTTATTGAGAATGCCGCCAACCAAGGTTTCGCTGGTGGAACCAATATTGGACCAACATCGATTAACAGTTCAAACTGGAACAACACCATCGACTTTGACACAGGAACACTCGCAAATGGAGGCTTCAATGCTGGTAGTATTAAGGATGATTCAGGAGCAACAGTAGCCGCAGCCACCCTCACTTGGACCTCGCCAAACGTTTATTACAATGGCGCTGGCACAGCCGGTGATGAGGCTCGTCTCTTTGTTGGTTATCTTGATGATGGGGGGGCAGGAAACAGCTTCACGTTGTCTAATCATGGTTACGCCCAGTATGATGTCTATATTCTTGCTACTGGTGACGCAGGAAACGGAACAGGTGGAACTGCAACGTTTACCCATGGTGAAATGACAGTTAACGGCGTTAACGTTGGAACACACGCTGCCCTTGGTTACAATGGAGGCACATGGGTAGAAAGTACGGGTGGAACGAACGGAAACTACATCGTCTTCTCTGGTCAGACTGCTGCCAACTTGACAGTCTCTAGCACAAACGTTGGAGGACGTGGTCCAGTCAATGGTTTTATCATCGTAGATACTACTCCTGTTCCTGAGCCTAGTTCAGCGGCTCTACTTGGCCTCGGTGGACTTGCTCTGATCTTGCGCCGCCGCAAGTAGGAACGAGCAGAACGAGGAATAACTATCCTCAATAACAAAATTTACATCCCGTCTGGCTTGCTGAAGTCAGACGGGATTTTTAATGGGCGTGGAGTGTGAGGGATACACCTCCTTCTACAAGAACCTCCGCTTGAGGTGAGTGAGGTGATATTGTGGGTTGGTGGCTTCTTCCGTGGCTGCTAGCATGAGGTCTTGTGGGAAGAGGGTGCTTCCTTTGCTGTGGATGTGGGTTCTCATCCAGTCTAACAGCGGGAGGTAGTTGGCATTATTGCAGGCGGCGGAAACGGTATCGTCCTGCATGGCTTTATGATGGAGCTGGGCGGCGTTGAAGTTTCCTAACGAATAGGTGGAGAAGTAGCCGAGGCCACCCATGGACCAGTGGATGTCTTGTAGGCAGCCATTGGTATCGTCTGGGGGAGTCATGCCGAAGAATTCTTGGAATCGCTCATTCCATGCGCTGGGGATGTCCGCCACTTTGATATCGCCGTTGAGCATAGCGCGCTCGATGCCAAAGCGTAGCATGATGTGGAGATCATAGGTGGCTTCATCAGCTTCCACGCGGATGTAGGATTTCTCAGCGCGATTGATGGCGGCGAGGAAGGTATCGAGATCAAACTTTGAGAGGTTTGGGAAGATTTCCTGCGCGCGTGGTAGCCACTTGGTCCAGAAGGCACGGGAGCGGCCAACGTGGTTCTCCCAGAGTCTGCTTTGTGACTCGTGGATGCCGAGGGAAACGGCATTGCCGGCGGGGAGTCCATGTTGCTCTGTGGGGAGCCCTTGATCGTAGAGGCCGTGACCTGCCTCATGCAGCACGCCGAAGAGTGAGGAGGTGAAGTTGTTTTCTAAATACCGTGTGGTCAGGCGGGTATCGCCAGGGCCTAAGCCGGTGCAGAACGGGTGGGTGGTGGTGTCAATTCTTCC
>JBMYYO010000135.1:0-8592 GCA_049609505.1 Akkermansiaceae bacterium
GTAGAGGATGGCTCCGGCACTGCGATGATTTGCATACCGTTCATCAAGGAACGCGAGGTTGGATCTGTCCCAGAAATCGTCAGAGTGTCTCCGGTAAATGTTCCCCAAACGGCGTAGTTCGCATTGGTAACTGCTGTTCCTGAAGTAGTCGCGGTCGATTCGAGCCAAGTAATGACCCCATCGTCATCTGAATCAGAGTCGGTTCCCGCATCGGAATCTGTCCAGAACGTTTGCGATGTTCCGCCGTCAGTCATATTGATTCCGAAGGTGCGGTTGGCATTTCCGATGTCCATGTAACCAATGACCCTGTAACCGTTCGGTGCCCATGCTGCGAGGCCAGTCAAAGTCACTGTTTCCGTGCTGGCAATGTTCAATCCTTGGTGCATGAGGGCGCCGTCGCCAGTGAGAGTTTTTCCTGCGCCGCTTACATTCGCTTGGTTCGAGTAAAACGTCCCGGAGGATGTGATATCCACTCCTGAGTCAGCACCTGTGGAGTCATTGACATCGACGTGGCTTCCGCCTTGGGTTGTTGTCAGCCAAGTGTTTGCTGGGCCCGCAGCACCTCCGCTTTTCACCGCGACGTTGTTCCATAGGTTTCCAGCATGCGTTTCACCATCTGTTATGCCAACAGTGGATGATTCGTCATTGTTGACCAAATTGGCATCATTGCTAATGCCTGTGAAGTTGATACTAATGGAAGCTCCCAATGAGATGCTTATGCCTGCGGATAGCAGGGAGAGTGTGAGAATGGGTGTCTTTGCGTTCATGGATATTAGATAATTGATTGCTTCCTACGGCGCTGAATCAAGGCCAGTCCACCGAGGCCAAGTAGGGCGGCGGATGAGGGCTCAGGTACGGGATTGGAGACAACTTGGAAGCCTGAAAGAACGGCTCGGCCACTCGTGGTTACTCCGGTGATGGTGAATGAACTGCCGCTCATGCCTGTGTGAACCATGTAGTTGCCGTTTACTGTGGCGGTGCCAGATGTGGTGCCTGTCGCCTGCGTCCAAGTCATCAGGCCATCGTCATCAGGATCGCTTACTTCTCCTATGCCGTCGTTGGTCCAGTAGGTGCTTGCCGTGCTTCCGTCATCAATGGTGAAACCATAGGTCCGCGCCGAGGTGGCGTTGAACTCAAAGTAGAGATAAACAGAGTAACCGTCGGCGATAAAATCCCCACCAAGACCGTTGACGGTGAGGGTTTCAGCAGGGACGGCGCCGCCGAAGTTAAGGCTGGATTGCATCAGGCCAGCTTCACCTTGGGTTCCTCGGGCAGCTCCTGTTGTGACATCATGCCATTCGATAAAACCAGCTCCCGCGCCAATGGTGGTGTTGAGCGTGGCTGCGTTTGCATTGGTATCATCAACTAACGAGGTGCCATCAAAGGCTATCCCGACAGAACCCTCAGCGGTGCCGAGGTTAATGTTGTTCCAGTTTGCTCCTGCGGCGATTGATGTGGCAGTTTCGTCATTATTGACCGCGTTATTATCGTTGCCGGAAATGTTAAAGTTTACGCTAATCGATGACGCATGACAAGATACTGCGAGCGCAATAATCAAGAGAGACGATGATGTGTGTTTCATAGCGTTGGGGCATCAGGGATATGCTAGCTGTCAGGCTATTGGCATTCACTATACCACGTCAAAACAAAAATCCCTAACATCTAGAAATTTGAAACCCTACTATGTTTAGTAGCTCTAAGCACTCAAAAGTGGAGACAACCCAAAAAAACACGCAGGATGGCAGCAGTGTTAATTGCGCTTCTTTTTCCGCTTCCCTTGATTGGCGATGCGCTGAGAGTGGTTATGCTCTTGCACACGGAAAACGGGAAGGAGGCTCTCCTCCATCCAATCAAAGGCGGCTTGCAGTCCATGATCTTTATAAACCCGACCGATCTGGGCCTCTACTGACGTGGGATTACCGATGTTTCTTAGGAAACCATTCGAGGTGCAGCGGACAAATTTCTCGCCGTCCATCGTGCCATCCTCCTCAAGAATAAGCTCGCGCATGTAGAGGGCTAACACAGCATCACCCACCCATGCCTCTTCACGTTCACGGAGAAGTGCTTGGTCTATTTTTTTAGGCGCAGCCATGGTTATTAAGGTCGTTAGAACTGTCAGATTGATTAAGGTTGTTTTTTCTCCATTGATTTCCTCAATGCTGATTCGGACTCAGCATCCCAATATCCGCTGCCTAGCTCAAAAAACACACTGGAGTATGGTAGCGCGGTGCGTGTCTTGATGACAAGAACCCGGTAGCTTCTGGAGGTGTTTTTTATCATCGACATCAGCATGGCATTATCTAACCGGATCGGCTCGCGCCCATGTAATGCGGCTGTCACGTCTTTCCTATGTGCCTTAATTCCTGGGGCGTAGTCATAGGGAACTTTATCAATCTCCGTGGTGGTGTAGATGCGTGGTTTGACGTGGTGTTTCTCCTCAATAACCCGCTCCACGGCATCTAACACCTCGGGCACATCCGCATCAATGGTGATGACACGTAGCTCACGGCGGTTCAGAGCAGGGAAGGCAGCCTCGCCGATAACGATCCAGTTTCGCGCCCCAAGATACCCCATCTCATGCCGAAGACTATTCATCCATGGTTTGTCTGATTGCACACCTGTGCCACAGCTCATCACTAGAGTGATGATCAAGAGAATGGATGCGCGTATGATCGTTACCGAAGCCATGCCGGAATCTATCCCGAATTGGACAAACTTCAATCCTCAAACGAGGAACTACATCAGCTGCGCACCCGCCTCCGCCAGCGGGCTTCGCTCACCGCGAGAAAGGGACACATGTGCGGCGAAAGGCTGACCTTTTAAGCGATTCCGAGTGTAAACAAGACCATTACTGCGAGAGTCCACGTATGGGTTGTCTATCTGTGCCGGATCGCCCACAAGGACGAGCTTTGAACCGCGCGACATGCGGGTCACCACCGTCTTTGCCTCCTGCGGAGTGAGCTGCTGAGCCTCATCCAAGATAAAAAATCGATTGGGAATTGAGCGCCCCCGAATGTAGCACAGCGCCTCGATCTCGATCACGCCCCGCTCAATGAGTTCATCATAAGGTTTGGCGGATGGGTCTGCTGAGGCTTCTTTTTTCTGCTGTTTACGGCGTGGCCCCTGTGGGGTTGCTGGCTGCATCAACAGATCGAGCGCATCATAGATCGGCTGCAGCCATGGCTTCATTTTATCATCGAGTGAGCCAGGCAGGAAACCTAACTGATCTCCCATGGAAACAACCGGGCGTGATATGGTAAGTCCATTGTAGCGGCGGTTAAACATCTCGTGCAGGCCTGCTGCCACGGCAACTAAAGTTTTCCCAGTTCCCGCCTGGCCATAGCAAGTCACCAGGGAAATGTCTGGGTTTAGCAAGGCATCAATCAAGCATTTCTGGCCTAGATTCAGTGGCTTGAGGTGGTGGCCATCTGGAATCCTGAGGACCTCTGGAATTTGCAGCCTGACAAAAGTGCCATTGGCATCAAGCCGTGCGGGCATCGTCTGCTTCTCCCCAGCGCGGAGTAAGGCATATTGATTCAGCACAACCTCATTCCGGCGCGGGTGCTCAAGGGTAAGCTCTCCGGAGCTGGCGAAACGCTGCATCTCATTGGCATCCACATCAACACAGCGTAAATCGTAGTTACTAACCTCACCGGGATCTACTTTATCATTGAGGTAATCTTGGCAATTAATCCCAACGGAGCGGGCCTTCAACTGCATGTTGAGATCCTTGGTAACGAGCACGACCTCGGAGGAGTTGTGCTCTGTGAGTAATAGTGTAGCAGCAAGAATGCGGTGATCCACACGTTCGCGATCAGGGAAAACACGTAGGAACTGGCGCAGTGCCTCAGAGTTTTTCTCGCAAAATGCAGGATCGTAAATCACTAGGCGGATGCTTCCTCCACCATCGGTTGACACACCATCAGTAACAGCTTGATCGCCGGCAAGCATCTCGCTCAAACGGCGGTGGATTTGCCTAGCATTTGCACCACGCTCACTCTGCTCACCTTTGAATTTATCGAGTTCAGCCAAGACATCCACCGGGATGCAAAGATGGTTGTCCTTAAAGCGGTTGAGGCATGCGGGGTCATGCAGCAGGACGTTGGTATCGAGGACGAAGTTCTTACCGTCGGCTGACGGTGCTTGAATGCCAAATTGTTGAATGCGTGATTTTTTCACACGGGTAGGGGTTGGTCGCTCGCCCAGAGCGCTTGATTGTGAGCTTGATGGATCAGAGGACTGATTAGAAATTGGTTGGGCTGGCTCAGGTTCGTTGGGTTCTATCATTGATTTGGTGGGGTGGGAACAAGAACATTTAATAAACACTAAAAATTCAAGTTACCTTAATTAATACGCTCCCCCGCCCTTATGGCAATGTTTATTTTCCCAAGTTTTCCGGAAGCTCCATTCCAACTAAGATAAAAGCCACCCCAAGAATATTGTTAGAAAAACCTAACAACTCAGCCCGCACATGCTAATGCTAGTGAAAGAAAATCTTCATACTCGGGCTGCCAGCCGAGTGATTTAATCTTTTGGTTAGATACCGCCTTACTTGAATTCCCTCGTTTCCTTCTCTGCGGTTGCACCGCAGGGTCAGAGGTCTCGGGCATAGGGCGTTGGTAGTGGGTCGCCAATTGCTGGAAGCACTCGCGCTGTGAGCTTGGTGTTGCTGTAATGTTATATATTCCCCCCTGTTCCGTCTCAGCGAGTAACAGAAGAGCCGATGCGGCATCCTTGCGGTGGATGAAGTTAAGCACCCTATCCCCCTTGCCATCCATGCGGGATTCCCCTGCGAGGAATTGCCTTAAAAAATGGCAACGTCCTTCACCATACAGCCCAGACAATCTGGCAACCACTCCCCCTTTCGATAAAACTTCTTCCTCTGCAAGCCGTAGAATCTTTCCTGTTTCAGTAGTAGGCTCTGCCTCGCTCTCCTCCGTGACCGATGAGTGATCTACTTGCGCATAGACCGATGTGCTAGAAACAAAAACATGCCGTGCATCCAGAAAGGCAGCATGCAGATTACGTGCGGATGTTAGATACACATCCCGATACGCATCTGCCCCGCCGCCGCCAGTGGACGCGCACTGAATCACCACGTCTGGGGTGATCGCACTTGCTAGATGATGAACAGCACTCGGATCACTGAGATCACAGCACTGTGCTTGATCACGGCCGCTGCGGTTTGTTTTTGTGACCAGCCAGCCAGCTTGTGTAAATGCCTCCGCAAGAGAATGCCCAAGAAACCCATGACCAGCGATGAGGAGGTGGCGCTTCATCGGACTAGATGGTTACATGCTGATACCCAGCAGATCTTCCGTCGCCTCACGGGGTCGAGCTGTTAGAATATCTGGTTTCCCTTCAGTCACTAGCACAGTGTGCTCAAAGTGGGCTGAATTTTTACGGTCATTGGTAATGACTGTCCAGCCGTCATCGAGGATGGTAACACCTGCCACGCCAGCGTTCACCATCGGCTCAATGGCAAGCACCATTCCAGGGCGAAGCTTCGGCGAGCGTCCTTTTGGCCGGAAGTTTGGCACTTGTGGCTCCTCATGGAGCTGACGCCCCACTCCATGCCCCACGAATTCCTCCACCACGGTGAAGTTATATTGTTTTACATGAGCCTCCACTGATCCGCAGAGATCCGCGAGGAGAGTTCCGTTCCGTGCGTGATCAATCGCCTCATAAAGTGATTGTTCTGTGGCGCAGAGGAGGCGTTTAGTTTCTAGGTCAACTTCCCCCGCTGGCACAGTAGTTGCATTATCGCCAATCCAGCCGTTCTTAACCACTCCAACATCGATTTTTAGGATATCGCCTGGTTTAATCACCGTTTGGGAGCCGATGCCATGCACCACTTCTTCATTTCTTGAAATACAGATGTGGCCAGGAAATCCACGATAACCAAGGAAGGCGCTCTTACAGCCGCGGTCCTTCATCAGCTGGGCGGCGTATTCATCGATTTCGCCTGTGGTCTTGCCTGGTTGCACCGCCTTAGCACAGAGCTGCAATATCTCGCTCGCGGTTTCACATGCGACCCGCATTTTACGGATATCGTTAGGGGTCTTGATTGGTATTCTTACTTTTTTTGCCATGACGTCGATTGCTCAAGGGAAACTGCGTCAGATTTAAGGGATGGAACAAGAATAAAAAAAGCTCCGACTGATAAAAATCAATCGGAGCTCTCGAAATATTGATGATCGAGTTAGGAACGTTCCTTCATAACTTCGCTCAGAAGAGCTCGGTTGCTGGCTTCAGTTTTGACAACTTCACCGTTAACAACAACGTCAACGACCACACCAATCATGTTATCTACCCGGCGACCGCCAGGTTTGTTTGGTCCACATCATCCACCGCCGGATGCTTTTTTGATCGTGCGGACGATATTGATTTTTTCCGTAGAGAGAGTCATTGAGTCACTATCGTAAAGCTTACCAGTGGTCAGCTTACCAGTGGAGGTTTTATCCACAGTGCCTCCCTTAGCTACGCTTCCTTGCTTGTAGTAAAGTGTGTAGCGCAGCTCAACGGTAGAGAGCGCATCTTGACCACGGTTAATGACCTCAATGTCATAGCTAGTGGGGATGGCATCACCTTGACGGTCACCTTTCACCTCTTTGAGGTCGAGTCTGATATTTTTGGCAATCGTAAGCAGTTCCTCATTTTTTTTCACATACTCTTGGCACTCTTTGGAGAGCACGGAGAGGGCAAACGAGCGGGTCTTACCAGAACCGATCATCACGGTGACTTTCTTTGTCTTAGAGTCAAAGGCCGTGAGGGTTCCTTTGAAAGATTTGGATTTATCAGCACTAAAGAACTGTCGCTGATCCAGTGCCTGAGCAGGCAGTAGAAGCGCCAGTGAAGCCACTGATACTAGGGCACTTAATGTGGTACGTTTCATGTCTAGCTCATTATGGAGGAGATACATAGAGCCGTCAACCTCTGTTTTTTGAGCGCAACACACGACCAGGGCGATCAAGTTAAGGAACATTTCTTGAGCAAACCAGTGATGACGCCGCTGATTGCTCTGAGTGCAACACTCGCCCAGGAGCGGGCGGGAGGAACAACCTGAATGGCACTTATCACCATCACAACGCTCCCTGCGCAGAGTCCACTGGTACAACTAAATTACTCTAACCGATTTTTCACAAGCGCACGCATAGAGAACAGTTTAGCCTCCTTTTTACGCCACCCGACACCTCGCATCACTCGTGCACCGGATGTGCGTTTCTCTCCAAATCTTTCTTTTGCGTCCGAGAACACATCATTAACAAATTTTTTACTACCGACGGTCATTCCGTCGGTAAAATACCTCACACGACATCGCAATGTCTCCCCCACGCTGAGCTTTCCTCCTTTGGCTAATGTTTTTTCCACGTCTTTTCTCTTAAAACCTTTCCTCACACGCTTGAGCTTGCGTTCTGCTCCCTTGTTAATCGTTTCCTCAAATGCCTCTTCGCCATCGGCAAATAGCATCATCCTGTAAGCATCCGCCAAACCATCCTCCCACACTGTTAGAGAACTATCTACCTCAGTGAATTGACCATTTCCGCCAACCTTCTTCAAAGCATCTAACACCTTGCACAACCCAGCGCGAGCCTTGGCGTTTTTCTTTTCATTCGGCAGCATCGCCTCGCCGTAAGAACACCACTTATAATCCTCCGGTTTTCTAACCATCCCCGCCCGAATCGGATTAAGGTCAATATACGCCGCCATCACACGCGCCGCATAGCCATCCTCCACCAGCACACTCTTAAATCGGCCTTCCCAAAGAGTTCCCCTACGGCCATTCGCCGCGTTATACCACTGGGTAAACTTCTGTTTAAGCCCCTTCATAAACTCCGAGAGATCATGCATCCGGCAGGTGTATTTAGCCTTAAATTCTTCTGCTGCTTTACCTTGCCTGCGCGACCGAAACCGCTCGATCATCTGCTCCACATCACGATAATGCTGAGGCGAATACATCGCTTTCATCTTCCTGAGAAACTCCTCATCGGACATCTCAACGGGTGAATCTTTCACCTTAGGAGGAACCTCCACAAGAATATGAAAGTGGTTGCTCATAATGCAGAAAGCCAACACCTGCACCCCACAAAAATCCTCATACTCCCGCATCATACGCACAAAAACATCCTTCTCCTTCCGCCCCAACACAAACCGCCGATCCACAACACGAGAAACACAATGATAGGTAGCAGAAGACGACTCTGCCTGAGGAGATAAAAAACGAGCCTTGCGCATGATGGATGTAGTAAAACAGGGGATTTCAGCCCCGTCAATATGTTTTTTATAGTAGGTCTGTCCCTTTATTATTTATTACCGTCCCGAATGGCACTTAGTTAAGGTCGATTTCGATGGAAAAAGTTAGACGAAAAGCCGGTCGGTGTACGGTTATAAAGTGTGAAAAAACAACAGTTCCTGACCAACTTTCCGCTTACCGTTTTTGCCACCTCCAAGCGCAAATTACAAGCTCATATCCGCCGTGCACGTGAGCATCTGGTAGCCAGCTCGATCAGTGGTTACGCACTCCTATTTAATGAGGTATTACCGTCAGGTTTCATGTCCTCATCTGATCCGACAAAACGGCAAAGGAGCTTT
>JBMYYO010000136.1:0-8583 GCA_049609505.1 Akkermansiaceae bacterium
CCCGCGAATATAAACCCGATCTCACTGACCCAAGACCCTCCACCAACTCCCCGACGTATCCGAATCACCCGTAGTCACGGTAATTTTTCACTTATCCAGTTGTCTCTCATGGCAGGAAGGGTTAGGAGTGGGTGTCGTTTTCAGGACTTTTTTGATATGTTAAAATCACCACTCATCGCTGCTTTTGTTGTTTCTGTTAGTTTATCATCTATCCAAGGGCAATCGATTATCCCGGCTCCAGTTTCAGTGACCGAGGCCGCTGGGGATCTCTCTTTATCTGGCAAAGTTGGCTTTAAGTGCCCTAAGGATTTTGAAGATACATTTTTGTTAGGGATGAAACGACTAACAGCCAACTCATCGGTTAGATTGGATAGCTCAGCGCATCCTTTGGTTTACGTGAGTAAAGATGCCACCATAAGAAATCGCGAAGCCTATCAGCTAGTTGTTGCGCCAGAGGGAATCACCATCAAGGCAGGCGGTAAGGCTGGTGTGTATTATGCCACTCAAACCTTGTTGCAACTGATGCCCGCTGAGGTTTTCCGACCAGAAGCTAAACTCAAGAGTGTCACACTCAATGCCGTGAAAATCAGTGATAAACCTCGCTTCCCATGGCGTGGATTGATGCTCGACTCCTCTCGCCACTTTCAGACGATTCCAGAGATCAAGAGGTTCATCGACAACATGGCGATCCACAAACTTAATGTTTTCCACTGGCACATCACCGATGGTCACGGATGGAGATTCGAATCAAAAAAATACCCCAAACTCACCGAGGTTGGGGCGTGGCGGATGCAGCCGGGGTATCCCACTAAGGGGAAAAAGGAAAAATACGGAGGCTTCTACACACAGAAGGAAATGAGAGAAGTGGTCGCCTACGCCGCTGCGCGAAACGTCACTATCGTTCCCGAGGTGGACATGCCAGGGCATTGCTTTTCCTTTGTAGCCGCCTACCCAGAAGCGGGCTGCCTTGGCAAGCCACAGGGCACTGACTTCTTCTACACCTACCCTGCCGATGCGCAGAGGTTTCCATCCAAGTTTGGCACGGATGTGCTCTGTGTGAGCAAGAAACAGACCCTCAAAATGTGCCTCGATATACTCGACGAAGTGATGGAGATTTTCCCATCCAAGTTCATCCACATCGGCGGTGACGAGGTGAATAAGAGCTACTGGAAAAATTGCTCCTCTTGCCAAGCCCACATCAAGAAAAACAAGCTCCACGGCGAGCACGGACTGCAATCATGGTTCATCCAACAGCTCGATAACCACATCAGCTCCAAAGGGCGCAGGCTGATCGGCTGGGACGAAATTCTCGAAGGTGGCTTAGCAAAAAATGCTACCGTCATGTCCTGGCGTGGCGAGCAAGGAGGCATCAAAGCCTCCAAAATGGGGCACGATGTGGTGATGTCTCCACAGACATATATTTACCTTGATCACGGCCAGTCGCACAGCCCACTTGAGCCACCACACTGGCCAGGGCATAAGCCACTTGACCGAGCATACAGCTATGAGCCTATCCCGAAAGGGTTCACGCCGAAACAAGCGAAACACATACTCGGCGTTCAAGGAAACGTCTGGACAGTTTTTACCCACGAAGAGTGGCTGATAGATATCTGCACGTGGCCTCGTGCGTGCGCGATCGCAGAAACAGGATGGACACCCAAGGCTAAAAAGAACTGGGATGATTTTCACCAGCGGCTTTCTAACACCCACAGAAAACGGCTCGATGCACTCGGCATCAACTACTGGTGGGAAAGCTCCGCTAAACTTGGCGATTGGAATCCATCGCAGATGAAGGCTGATGAAGAACATGTCACGCTTGATTACGATATCACCAAGAGCATTCAGCATCTCTCCGCTGGGAAATTCGATATTACCTTCACCTATACCAAGGGGGGCGAAGGATTAAGCATCCTCTCCGCTGAGTTGCTAGAAAACGGCAAGTCTGTCAGCAAGGAAAGCCACAAGGGCTTCACAGGTGTGAAGCACATAAAAAACATCTACCCCCTCACATTCCCCGAGCGGAAACCTGGTGCAAGCTACACACTAAGAGTCGTTTGTTATGGGGACGGCGGCACGGACTCTAACGGAGTAATCAATCTCTTTTCCGTCGAGACCAAGACGTTGAAAAAACTCCCGTATCAGGAGTAGGTTTACACTTCCCGTTTCAGCCAATCGCCACGCAAGTGGAGGTAAACGAATAGCCCAGCCTGCACCACCACATCTGCCATCATCACGAGCCAGATGCCAAGCAGATCGATCTCGAAATGCTTCATCACATACCAGAGCACGCCCACTCGGATCGCTCCCATTGAGGCAAAGGAATAGATCGTCACCGTGCGTGTATCCCCCGCTCCACGCATAGACATCTTCATCACCATCATCGTGGCAGTTAGAATCTGCATTAATCCAACAACACGAATCACAGGAGCCGCTGTCTGAAACTGTTCCGAGTGTGGATCGCCGAAAATGGATAAGAACTCGATGTTAAAAATAGAAATCAGCAGACCCGCGCCCCCCATTGCCAAGACACCAATCATCCAGCAAAAACGCACTGCCTTTTTTGCCATCTCTGGGTCCTTAGCCCCGAGATACTGCCCCGTGAGAGTGCTTGCCGCCATACCAATGGCGAAGCCTGGCATAAAACTAACCGATTCTAACCGAATCACCATCGCGTGCGCACCCATGGTTCCCGCCTTCATCGTACCAATGAAAAACACCCCAACCGCGTGCACAGACCACATGCCGATCACCTCAATCATAGACGGCCAACTAACCCGCCATACACGGCGTAACATCGGCACATCATAGCGGAGGTTATCCATGCTCAGCTCAAGAGGTTCATCGGAGTTATCCTCATTGAGTTTGCAGCGGGCACTGGGCCTGAGATACCACAGAATCATCGCCGCACCAGCTGCCCAGCCAAGCACCGTGCCAGCAGCTAGGCCTTTTACACCCCAGCCAAGCTCATAGACGAAGTAAAGACTGGCGATAACGTTCACCACGTTCACCACGAGCATTGCGGCAAAGGGTTTCATCGTATCTCCATACGCGCGTAAGCATGAGCTGGCGACAAACATGATACCGCTAAACGGAGCCAGCAGTGCGCCCATACGCATGTATTCGGTAAGATACACTTGAGCCTGCGCACTCAGCCCGAAAAACTTCGCCATGTAAGGAACAATCAGCCAGATGAAAACCCCACTGATCACCCCCGCCACTAGGCCTAACAATAGTGACTGTCCGAGGGCTAAGTTGGCAGATTTCATGTCGCGCGCACCCGTCGAGCGTGACACCAGCGCCATCGCTCCCGTTCCCATCGCTCCTTGTAAGATCATCAAGAGCCACATCAGATACATACCTGCCCCCATCATATCAATGATCGGCTCAGCAGCTGTGCCCTTCTCCATACGGCCCGCTATTGCCATGTCCGCAAAGCCAACGCTAACACCCATGAGGTTTTGCAGAAACGGCCAGAGAGCTAGGGCCAATACCTGCTTGGGCAGTGATAGGCCTGCCATTTTCCCAGCCAACGGCATCGGTTTCCCATCCTCGGGTAAACCATCCGGGGAACCATTGTCGTTCGCTTGGAAATCTTCACTATTCATCGTTGCTGAGCAGCCGCAGCGACTATTGATAATTTGTTGAAGATGGAAATGTCAAAATCATCACAGATGTATTATTTTCCATCTGTGAACGATGATCTCTACCAAACGCCAAGCAGCGACCCATCCGTCGAGTGCCGCACGAAACGGGAAGTTTCCTCCGTCGTGATCGAGCACCTACGCTGCACTCGCCCATGGGTGAAGTTCTGTAGCCTCGCTGGATTCATCACCGCGCTCTTCATTCTCGTTGTAGCGGCCATCACTGTGATGAAAATGCTGAACCATTACCCACCGATGAAGTGTTACTTGCTCGGTGCCTTCTACATTGTGCTCGCGGTGCTATTCACTCTCCCATCGCTACTGCTATCCAAGTATGAGCGCACGATTACTCGTTTACTTATCAGCGAACGCACTGAGGACCTTGAGCAAGCCATCTCCCACCAACGGACTTTCTGGAAACAAATGGGACTTATCATCTTGATCATTCTTATTTTGTTTCTCGTTACCATTTCGCTATCTGCTATTGTTCTGCTAACCGAAAAATTCTAACCGATATGGAAAAACCTAACACCTCTCGCGACTTTCAATACCTCGCCACTGCCGTTGCTGTGATCGCAGCCTATTATTCGTTCCAAGCCAGTGTGACTCTCGCGCGGTTTACTGAGATGTTCAGTATCATGGGCACCGCTGCCCCTGAAAACACCCCAGCTTTCTGGATGGCACAAAACACGATTACGGTTACGGCTGGGATTGCCATGTTGTTTATCTTCACACTCATCGCAATCTGGTGGAAAATGCGTGGCCACACACTGATCGCCTCCGTCTGCATCGTGCTACTAGCTCTATCAACCCACACCATTTATCAAGCGGCAGCACTGCCTATGTTTCAAATGCTTGAAGAGGTGGATAATCACGGCAGTTCCTTTAACGCGAACCTGACAGCAAATCACAAATTACTTCTGCTAGCTTGAGACTTTTTCTAAGGTTTTTTCCGTGCCTTCGTAGGCTGTCCTGATACATAAATCCACCATGATTCGTCCTCGCCGCAACCGTAAGTCGCCTGCTGTGCGTGCTCTCGTTAGGGAGACTACACTTTCTGCCTCTGATTTCATTTACCCGTTATTTGTCCACGATAAAGATGTGGATGAAGCTATTGACTCCATGCCGGGATGCACTCGATGGTCGATCAATGGCCTCGTCAAGGAAGCAGGAGAAGCCCACGCTCTCGGCATCCCAGCGGTGGTGATTTTCCCCGCCATTGCGGAAACACTCAAGACTCCTAGCGCGGAGGAATGTTTTAACCCAGAAGGACTCGTGCAGCGCACGATCAAAGCACTCAAGACCGCTTACCCTGATCTCTGCGTCATCACCGACGTCGCTCTTGATCCCTATAACTCGGACGGCCACGATGGCATTGTTAGAACCGATGGCAATAACTACGAGATCCTCAATGACGAAACGGTAGAAGTTCTCTGCCAGCAAGCACTCAGCCACGCCCGTGCTGGAGCTGATATGGTATCGCCAAGCGATATGATGGATGGCCGCGTGGAAGCCATCCGAGCAACCCTCGATAGCGAAGGATTCTCTAACACATCCATCATGGCATACACCGCCAAATACGCATCCGCATTCTACGGTCCCTTCCGAGGCGCACTTGAATCTGCCCCTAAATCGGGCGATAAAAAAACCTATCAAATGGATCCTGCCAATGCGCGCGAAGCTATCCGGGAGGGCATTTTAGACGAGGAGGAAGGAGCCGATATCATGATGGTCAAACCTGCCGGCCCATACCTCGACATCATTTCCCGCCTGCGCGAAACTTCCACCCTCCCCATCGCCGCCTACCAAGTGAGCGGTGAGTATTTGATGATCAAATCAGCAAGCAAAGACGGCTGGCTGGACGAACAAGCCGTTGCTTTAGAATCCCTCATGGGCATCAAGCGCGCCGGCGCCGATCTCATCCTCACCTACTTTGCCAAGGACGCAGCGGGTTGGTTCAAGCAGAGCTGAGCCAGAATGGAGGCGTGATTAAACCGCCCGAATCCCGTTCGGTTCAAAGGTGATTTTGCGTTGCCTAAAGAGCGCGCCAGTGGCTTGCTTAAAGGCTTTTTTACTCACGCCAAAGTGCCTGCTAATCTCATCGGCTGGTGATTTATCATGGAATGGGATGAATCCTCCATTGCGGCGGAGTTCGCCCTCAATCACTGCCTCTAACGAATCAATGCGCGCGCGGCCTGGAGGATTCAACGACAGATCAATCTTGCCATCGTCGCGGATGTTTTTGATATAGCCTTTCACCTCATCACCTTCTTTGAGAGGTTTGAAAACCTCATTGGCAAAAAGCAATCCTCCATGCTCGCCGTTGATGATTGCTTTGTAGCCAAGATCGGTTTGCGCGTAGATAAGAAGCTGCACTTCCGCACCATTTTGATAGTCTGGTTTCCCCTTAGCGAGATGCCGCCCAATCCGGTGGCTGGCGACGATGCGGCCGGTTTTTTCATCCACATACGCATAGATAACATAGGATTTCCCCGGCTCTACCCGACCATTCTGCTCTCGGAACGGCAAGAAAAGATCCTTGGCCAAGCCCCAATCAAGAAACGAACCAATCTGCGTGCGCTGGAGAACCTCTAGGCAGGCGAATTCCCCAGGCATCACTTTGGGGTGCCTAAGGGTAGCGATCGGGCGATCTTCGGAATCAAGGTGGAGGAAAACATCAAGCTTATCCCCCTGCTGCCAAGTGCGTGGGCACTCTTTGTTAGGCAGAAGAACTTCATCCAGCACTCCTCCCGCTTGCAGGATCAAGCCGTTTGCCGTTTTACGTAAAACTGCTAACTCCGCCCGCTGTCCAATGTTTCCATGCGTCTCCATGCGCGCACCCTGCATGTTTCCCACTGGGATGCAAAACAATTACAGGAACCTCATTCGCATTGGTTTTTGGCAGAATTCACAGCCACGCCTCCCCACGCAGATCTTCATCTCGACTTCGCGGACAAAAAAAGGCCCCGGGAAGCTTGGAGGCATCCCGGGGCTATTAAAGAATTTTCAATCTCTACACGCTGATATTGTGACGGAAACTGAGAATTTTCACATTGCTTGCAACTGATGTGTTCACCTTTTGGTGCTGTTTGAATCACCGACGTTTACGGCGTTCAGTATTCATAGACCCTCCTAAACAGTATTCGTTCAAAGAAAATTAAGATTTCTTTTCTTTCCCTGCAAACAAAGGGTTTGCCGATCCAAAACGTCCATGTTTTTTGACAAAAAAGCCGCCCAGCAGTTGAAAATCACCAAAACACCTCTAAAATCCTCCCATGGAAACCCTCTCCCTGCTCGGTGTTGCACTTGGCTTCGCCACCCTTTCTGGCATCAATCTCTACCTGACCACATGCTTGGCGGGATTGGCGATCCGTTTTGATTGGGTCTCACTCGCCGATAAATATGAAAGCCTCGGCATCCTTGCAAACCCTTGGATCATCGGCGTGGCGGGCGTGTTGTTTTTGCTGGAGTTTTTTGCAGACAAGATTCCTTGGGTGGATTCATCCTGGGACTTCATTCACACCCTGATCCGCCCCATCGGCGGCACCCTACTCACCTTCACCGCCCTCGGTGAGCTAGATCCTACCATTGCGGTTATCGGCGGCTTACTCGGCGGTGGCACATCACTTATTACTCATGCCACCAAGGCAGGCGGGAGGTTGCTAATCAATATGTCACCCGAGCCGGTATCGAACTCAGTGGCAAGCCTGACAGAGGACGGCCTAGTGTTAGGGGGCTTAGGGCTCATGGCGCTCACCCCTGCTGTGGCGTTTTTTGTTTTTCTAGCGGTGGTGATTTTTGCCATCTGGATATCGAGAAAAACCTTCGGAGTCATCCGCCGAGGCATCGCAGCACGGCGAGCTAGGCGTAATACTGCCTAAGCAGTAGATTCCTAGATAAATCTCCTTCATAATCAGCGCTAGGTAAGCTAAAGACGTGCCCGACGCCGCATGTATCTGCTCAAAAAACTCTTTCAACTCCGCGATAAAACCGCACACGATGACGAGAAGCCATTTCTCGATCACCTTGAGGATTTGCGCATCGTGGTCACCCGCGTGGTAATCACTCTGCTGCTAGCTGTTGTCATTTGCTTTGTCTTTCGCAATGAATTGATGGACATCATTCGCCGTCCCGTGGAGCAGACCTGGAGCACCAGCCAGAAAACACGGATGCCCCAGGAGCCCGTGAAGTTAGATCTCGATACTTGGGAGCTGGCAAAGAAAGCCGTGCGCGATACCGCACCATTCACCGCCCCTCAGAAAGATCACTACTTCAAGCATATCGATCCCGATGGCGCCAAGCGACTCAAGTTTCACACCGAGAGCGTGATCTACTACCGCGCAGCTCTCGATATGGAGAACAATGACCTTGATGGGCTCAAGTTCATTGAGAAACTTCCTGATGTCTCCGAGGACATGCGCAAGCAGGTGAAGACACTGTTAGATGAGGAAAACCGACCCGATGCAGCCATCGATGCTCACGGGAAGTTGGTACTCATGCAAGCGCTCAACCCCACTGAGGGATTTATGCTTTCCATCAAGCTCGCGTTTTTTGCAGGCATCATCCTCGCCTTCCCCCTGCTGCTCTATTTCATACTACAATTCATTCTACCTGGGCTGAAACAAAACGAGAAAAAGGCACTCTGGCCGGCCATGTTGATCGGCTTTGGCCTGTTTCTAGCAGGCGTGTTATTTTCCTATTTTCTCGTTCTGCCTAAGGTCTTGGATTTCTTCTACAACTACAGCCAAGAGATGGGCGTCTCTAACGAATGGCGCATTGGTTACTACATTTCCTTTGCCACTCAGTTCACTCTCATTTTCGGTCTCAGCTTCAGGCTCGGCTTCGGGTGCTGATTCCGGCTGGGCAACCTGACCCTCGGCGTCAGCAGAAGATGCTTCGTCTTGTTGGTCGTTCTCGAGGAGATCGTCGAGCGTGTCTTCGA
>JBMYYO010000137.1:0-8546 GCA_049609505.1 Akkermansiaceae bacterium
CTGCAGGATTTGTATCCTGGGCGTGTGCTAGATGCGCCCATCAGCGAGGATGCGATGGCAGGTATGGCAATCGGCTCTGCAATCGAGGGCGCAAGGCCTGTATTAGAGATGCAATTTGCGGACTTTTCGTCAGTTGCTTTCAATCAGATTGTTAACCAAGCGGCGACCCATTTTTACCGCACAGGAGTGCCCATTCCTCTTACTGTGCGCTTACCTTCGGGTGGGACACCAGGCTCGGGTCCATTTCATAGCCAGAGCATGGAGTCCATCTATGCGCATTACCCAGGGTTAGTCGTTGTGACTCCTGCGACGGTATCCGATGCTTACTCGATGCTGTTAGAATCCATCAAGATGGAAGATCCCGTCATCTACTGTGAACATAAGTTTCTCTACCGCTGGCTGAAATCAGCAAGCTTTGAGGGAGATAACTTACCCATTGGAAAAGCCCGAGTTACTCGCACTGGTAAACATGCTACCGTGGTGACGTATAGCGCGATGGTTCACGAGGCCGTGCGTGCTGCCGAAATGTTACATGCAGAAGGTAGTTGGGAGATTGAAGTGGTTGATCTCCGCTCTGTGAAGCCGATGGATACGGATACTATTATGGCGTCCGTCGCTCGCACAGGAAGGTTGCTTGCTGTTGGTGAGGCCTTCCCGTGGGGAGGAGTCACCGCTGAGGTTGTTTCCCGCGTGAGCTCAGAAGGTTTTCACCTGTTAGATGCTCCGCCAATGCGGCTTAACGCACGCGATACCCCGATCCCGTATCACCCGAATCTTTGGGCGGCGCACCGCCCCACACCCGAGTCCATTGCTGACTCACTCCGTAAATTGTTAAACTACTAACAAACGCACTAGAATCATGCCAAAAGTTCCCATCCTGATGCCTCAGCTCGGCGAGTCCATTGCTGAAGCCACTATCATTCGGCTAAACATCGCACTCGGCGATAGCGTCATCCCAGACCAGGAAGTCATTGAGGTGGAAACAAACAAAGCCACCATGGGGGTCACCGCACTCTGCGCTGGTGAGGTGGTAGAATTAATTGCTCAGGAGGGCGTCAGCTATGCCGTAGGAAGTGTGCTTGGCGTGTTAGAAGTTACGCAAGAAGAAGTAGATCGCACCGGTGAGCAAACTCTCGATGATCTATCGTCCACAGGTCCTGTAGTCACGGAAACGACCAATCAAGAAGAGGCGAACTTACACTTTAAAGTTGAGGATGGCGGCTACCATGAGCCCAAAACCATTGAGCCAAACGTGCAAGGACTGCCCGTGCCAACGGGTAAAGCAGGAGCTCATTACATTTCGCCACGAATGCGCGCTCGCATGACCGAGCTAGGTCTGCGTGCAGCTGATATTTCTGCCATCTCCGGTAGCGGGGGCGGGGGACGAGTCACGGTGGAGGACTTGGAAAGTTTTCTCGATTACATTTCAAGCTGGCCGCACACTAAGGCATCTCCCATGCGTTTGGCTGTGGCGGATGCAATGCGACGTAGTTGGACACGTCCACTAGCAACGGTAGGACGCCCGCTCGTGATGGATAAAATCCTCGATCATCGTCGCAGCCAGAACCCGAAACCAGGTCCAGCACTCTACCTTCTCCGTGCTCTTGCACTGGCTCTAGCAGAAAACCCAACCACCGCGGGCTATCTTATTGGTGAAAGCGTGGTGCACCCGCGCGCCTTTGATATCGGAGTGGCTGTGCAAGTTGACGATGGAGTTTTAGTCCCCATCATTCGTAATGCAGATTCTAAACGCGTCTCGGAGCTCGTGGAAGAATACAATGAGCTGGTGCAGTTAGCCCGTGAGCGGAAACTCCCTGAGTCTGCCACTAAGCATGGTATTGCCACAGTGACCAACTTCGGCACGTTCGGCCTAACTTGGGGCACTCCCATTCCGTTGCCTAACGAAACCCTCATCCTTGGCCTCAGTGCTGGAGTGAAACGCCCTGTCTGGAGTGATCAAACAGGCACGTTCATTCCAGTGACAGAAGCCGAAATCGACCTAACATTCGACCACCGCGTGGTGGACGGCGGAGGCGCTGGTATGCTGCTTAATCGAATTTCTGAACTGCTGCAGAAACCTGAGCTGCTCTAATCTAGCAACTTGCACAATCGATTCATGCTGCTAGCGTGGGTAGATAATGAAGTTTTTCCCGTTAGCTGTGGTTGCGCTCTTGGTGAGCACGCCAATTCTTGTAGCGATCCCAAACCAAATCATTGGTGGAGTGAACGCTGCGGCCAGCCCACTAAATGGAGTCGATATCACGGATGAAATTTTGGCTGATGATGTTTGGTCGGGTGCTCAAAAAATCCGTGGCAAATGGCGTGAGGAAGCGCAGATTGCGGAAGCGCAAGTTTCACACCTGTTAGCACGGCCCAAAGTGCTAG
Organism: Akkermansiaceae bacterium; assembly: GCA_049609505.1. Lineage (GTDB taxonomy): Bacteria > Verrucomicrobiota > Verrucomicrobiia > Verrucomicrobiales > Akkermansiaceae > Oceaniferula. The sequence continues at coordinate 2,386 of JBMYYO010000137.1, forward strand.
GTTTGGATGCCATACTGATACGCGCCACTGAGCGCGATGGCTCGCTAGAGTCCGTGTCGATCACTTATGCCGATGCAGGTTCTTATTTTCCTTACTTACAGAGAAAAAAAGGAATGACTCTGGAGCAGTTGCGCAAGGAAGTGCTCGAAAGGCAACAAGCATTTTATAAACTCTATCGAGAGCGTAGAAATCTACTCATTGATGAGTTACAGAGCCGTAGTAAACGCAAAGCCAAACTCGTCCGCTACGGGTCAACTCGAACGCTCCGCGCAGAGGTTCAGGTTTACCGAATTGGTGATATCTACGCCGCGCTGCTTTCTGATAATCACCGCTTGTTGCGCGTCACCTTCAGTAAGGATGCATCGTTGTTTAGAAAAACTTGGTTAGATTCTAGCCGAGCCAAGCTGTCGGCAAGAGAGCAAAGCGCATTCTACCAAGATCAGGTAAAGAAAACAGCAAACGGTGATCAATGGATACCATCGATCAGCACTGTGCCACAAGGCTACCGACCCTACTGCGGGCTGAACTCCCTTGCCATGGCTGCGCAGTATTTTGGACTCCACATTGATGAGGACTGGATGGCTGTGGCTGGGAAGTTTCAAAACACTGGCTCGGCGGCTGGGTCAAATATGTTGAGCCTCTACAATGCCACAGCGAGTGAGGCCAAGCTCGCCCTCACACGGGAAACAAAGTTCAGCTACGCCAAGGCGCGTGGGCTACTCCGCAGTGGAATGCCAATCGTTGTGTGGCGTAGGTTTGACTCTGGGCGAAACACGTTGCACAGCCAATTTGCCCGCCGCTATCTCAAGGACAAAAGTCTCACCTTACCGCTGGCAAATCAGCAAGATCGAGCCAGTTGGCCAGGGGAGAAACACCCAGTTCACGCGTCGGTGATCGTTGGTTTTAACGACGAACGCAAAGAGGTTTTATTCCTAGAAAGCTGGGCTGGGCAGAGCATTCCACGGCGCATGCGCTACGAGGAATTAGAGGCCACAGCAACGATGGTGTTCTACTTCAAAGGGAAGTAGTGCTCTACAGAATTTCCTCAATAGGGATCTTTCCATTGGTGGCCACGATGCTCCAGACGTTGGGCTTGTCCTCGCGTGGTGTGAGCTCAACTTTCCCTCCCGCTGATTCTAACAAAAGTTGTCCAGCAGCGATATCCCAGAGCGAAATTGTGGACTCCACGTAGGCATCTAACCGACCGCAAGCGATGTATGCCATGCCAAGTGCAGCGCTTCCCATCATGCGCATCTTGCGGGCGCGGAGTGAAGCTCGTTTGAATCTCTCCAGTCCAGTGGCGAGCGTTTCCTCATCTTTGCCACAGCCCACAAACAGAATGGATTCTTCGAGTTTTTCTCTAGGGCTGGCACTGATCAGTTTTCCATTCAGTAAGGCGGGCGATCCTTTTTCCACTTCCCACATATCATCCATACTGGGGTCGTAAATGACGCCAACGATGAGCTCTTCTTTGTGGCGCAGGGCAATCGACACGCAGTAGTGGGGGATGCCATAGAAAAAATTCACCGTGCCATCGATGGGATCGACGATCCACTGGTAATCGCTCGACTGGTTTCCAGCAATGCCTTCCTCCCCATACAGGGCGTGATCAGGGAAAGCGTCCAGCAGCACCCGCGTGATGAGATCTTGGCTTTCACGATCGAGAGCGAGCTTGATATCGTGGTGTTTCGCTTCATCAACGTCGAGCGACTGGCCAAAATGCTCCCTCAGAAGGGCTCCTGCTTGGTGGGCGGCTTGTTTTGCGGCTTCGAGGTGTGTCATGCACCCGTTTTACAAGGATTGCGTCGAATGACCACCCTGAAAAAAGCAAAGATTCGTGACAAAAAAGTAAACACTTTGTGATGGCGTAATGGTGGCTCTTATGCCACCTTGTCCACGTCCATGCACACAGAGGGTTCTAGCGCTAATCAGTTCAAGATACGGAACATCCGTGGCTCTGACTTTGTTTCAGGCTCTGCGTTCGACTCCGCTTCGGGTTTTGCCCTAGTCGCAACGGTTGCAGTGATGGCGCTGCTACTTATGGTTGCTCTCGCCCTAGTTTCGCTTTCAACCTTAGAAGTCCGTGCATCGAGGAACGATACTCACCAAAGCCAAGCCAGAGCTAATGCACGCCTTGCGCTGATGCTCGCTCTTGGGGAGCTACAGCAACACACAGGCTCCGATCAACGCGTGTCCGCCCGAGCAGCGATCCTGGAGAGCGGTAGTAATACCATCGCTAACCGGAACTGGGTAGGCGTCTGGTCAACTACTTACGAGTCCTCCGGAAAACAATGGCCAGTGATCGGTAAGCAAGTGGGCTCTTCAGCGGGGAACCCATACACACGGAAGGGCGCTTATGAAGATCTTCGCCACACAAACGCAAGCCTGTCCGGGGACAATTGGAAGAACAAGCTGCTAAAAACCTGGCTAGTGAGCGGCTTATCAAACTCCATCAACGAGCGAACAGCTTTGAGCCTATCAGACGATCAAGTGATCGAGATCGTAGGGCGGGGGACTCTTGGCGGAGGGATGAGAACTGCTGATTTCCAGAAAAACCAAGTCCTCATTCCAAAGGTAAACACCTCCAACGGTGGTTACGCTTGGTATGTTTCTGATAACAGCCAGAAAGCATCCATTGATCCCTTGAGCTCTGTTTCTCTAACCGATGCTGCGTATGAGGCATCCCCTCGGGACAACCCTGCTCTCATCAGCCTGTCTGGGCAGCAGCCCTACACCAAGTTCACCCATGATGGGATCAATCATCCGGGTCGGTTTCTAACATACGGAACGGCGCCGCTGACTCAACAGGATAGGAGTGCAACTCAGTCTGCCCTCGCGGAGCACTATCACCACCTAACGAACTACTCGCCCGGACTCTTCGTTAACACCTTGACTGGTGGTCTGAAACAAGATCTAACACCTTTGCTGTTAACAAAAAAACAGGAAAACACCGTGAGTTTCTCGGACTCTAGGGGAGCCACTACCCGTCAGTTTTCCTCCAGCTACCCCATTATCCCCGGTGCTGAGCACGGAGTTCTAGGGCCTTCATTCGGGGCATTGAGGGATTGGGCCTTACACACGCACAGCGATCTAACGGACGCTGAAACGAGCTTCCCCTCCGATGCCGTGCGCACTCGGCCTACGTCGTTTTGGCCGCATAACATTTCCGACGGTGCCGCTGCCGATGCCTCTACGTGGGCAGAAAAAGCTCCCAAAATTCACCCCGTGATGACCGATAGCCGCTGGCATTACTACTTCTCACATCACAACAAACGGATACGCACTCACATCGTTCCGCGTGTGTGCTTGTGGAACCCCTACAACCGTGCCTTGAAAACCTCAGCTCTCACAGTGCTGATGCCGAACCCGTTTTACAATCTATCACACGGTATGCATTTCTTCCCAGAAGAAGACCACGTCAATCAGTTGAAGCAAAACCACTCCAGCAATAGCTCCCATGTATTTTCCAGGTGGATAAAAAAATCAGGTTACGTTGGCGGCAGCGTGTATAAAATGCGGACAAATCCGTTCCCCAATGTGCGCTACCTTGCCTTCACCTTGGAGGGCACCACACTAGCGGCTGGGGAGTGCCAAGTTTTCTCCCCGATGGTGACAAATGCCTCGCTTCAATCCAGCGGAGTTAGGTTACAAAAATATGAACCAACAGCGGTTGGGCAGAACATCCTAAGCCCTTCATCTCCGCAGGGGATGGATCACTATTACTACGATCACGCCGCATCAGTGCGCTATCAGGTGCAGGCATCGAACTGGAGAAGCTTGTCATCCACTGACCTCAACGAAATCGATTTCAATCGTATCTTTGACTACCAACCAGAGGTCAGTATGCAAAGCGATGGGAAGGTGGAAAACTTCCCTTTTGCTCTCAAAGTGGGATCAGCATCCTCTCTAACAAGCCTCTACACAGGAACGGCTCACCCGACGTTGCAATTGATTAACAATGGTGCGGGAGGGGCAAAACCGACAACTTACTTCGGCTACATTGGCCAGACATGGGGATCGGCAAACCAACAGGACAACAGCTTTGGAAACCTGCAAACATTTGCCGATGCACCATTAAAGGATGCCCCTGATACCCATCAGGTGGGAGCGAAGTTGCTTTGGTTAGATGAATCAGGAACAGAAGCGAACAGCCCGCCGTTACGAGTGGATCGCTGGACCAATGACCACATGGTTTACAACGTCAGTCCGATTGCAAACTGGAATGTCCGAGCACAGATGACCACGCGTTCGCCGTCGAGCCAGTGTGCGCTGAAATGGTATATGACCGGTGCGGGTTCATGGTTGCTCCAGTTTGTCCCTCACTCACCTCAGGATATCAACGATCAACCGAGCCTTAGCCCCTCTGGGAATACCTTTATCAAAAACCCATTCGGCGCGGCGAATCACTTTCCGTTCCATCGCAATGTGGTTTTGTTTGATCTACCATCACGCCAATACGGGGTGCTTTCCATTGCCAAGCTCCGCCATGCCATGCTCAGCCCATACTCATGGAATCCGAGCTACCTTGTTGGGCATTCACTGCGGGACATGCACGCACCTGCTGATTTCACCGCCCATGCCGTGGCAGTTGACACCTATTCAGGCGGCCGCGCTCCTACTCGTTGGGATTACCTGATCGGCGGAGCTAAAGGGAGCGGCTTGAGTCACGGCCCTTACGCAAAGCAAATCGACTCCCAGGGCTTGCTACAAATCGGCAACCAAGGTGTCACGCGTGGCGTAGCAGGAACCAACCTCTCATCGAGCGATGAAGTCCTTGCCTACGATATTGCCTACGAGGTGAATCACAACCTATGGGATAGTTACTTTTTCTCAGGAATGCCAGTGTCTAGCGATACCAGCACGTTCTCATGGGATAATTCATCAATCTCAAGCCTCTGGAACCAGCGCTATGCGTTTAACTTCTCCCAGCCAGTTAGTCAGGATAAAGCCTCTGACCTATTGAATGCCGCCGATGGAGCCAACGTAGGATTCTGGCGAAATGCTGAGTTCTTTAAGAATCGTGCAGCCTTCAATGTAAACTCCACTTCAGTAGAGGCATGGACAGCCTTCCTGTCAGGAAACTTAGGCGTAGCCCGCACTCTTGCCTCTGGTAATTTTGCAGGCGATGAAGTTTCCTTTGCACGCCATGCTAAGCCCACAGAGCTGGCTGAAACCAACGATGCCAATCCCGACAAGGCAGGTGCCTGGCGCGGTGGACGTAAGTTAACCCACGATGAAATAAGACTACTGGCTTCAAACATTGTCGATCAAGTTCGTGCAAGAGGCCCCTTCATATCGCTTGCTGATTTTGTTAATCGAAGACTCACTAGCGAGGGTGATGAAACGTCCAAAATGGGCACCATCGAGGCAGCCATTGCCGCATCACAATTCAACAAAAACTTCGAGCTCAACAACAAGTATCTCTCCACCGCAGTAAACGTTGGCACCCGCACAGATGCGCCGGATAACAATCTATCAACGTTCAAAAACAGCTACCGTTACCGAGAAAATGGCAGCTACACCACAGTGCAACCCGTCAGCCAAGCATGGGGACTGCCAGGTTTCTTAACTCAAGGGGATGTGCTTGAGCCGCTTGCCCCAGCACTAACAGTGCGCGGAGATACATTCACCATCCGCGCGTATGGGGAGTCCAAGCAAGACGGCAAAATCATGGCAAAAGCATGGGTAGAGGCCGTGGTCGAGCGCTCACCCGAATATGTGGATTCGTCAAATTCTGGAAACAAGGCGATTGATTCGCCGATGACGCTCGATTACGCTACCGGCGCACTACGCAGCGATGACTTGAAAGCTCTGAACGCAAAGTTCGGTAGAAGATACATTCTGAAGTCCATCCGCTGGCTCAGTCCTGATGAGGTTTAATCTATTATGAACGCGTCCCCGTATCTCTTATCTGCCGTGATCTTTGTCACGTCCTTCAGTGTTTCTATTGCTGAACCCTCAGTCCCCGAGGAGGGAGAGCGTGCTCCCAAAAAACAGGCCGCCGCAGAAAAGAAAATACCCACCGAGATCACGTTAGTAGCGCTGGGTCCGAAGCCTACTCGGAAATATAAACACACCGAGGGCTCTGACGTACCAATCATGCTTTTGGCTAAACCGGGAGAAACCCCTCCGTCGCGCTTGTATTATAAAGGGAAATCTTC
>JBMYYO010000138.1:0-8405 GCA_049609505.1 Akkermansiaceae bacterium
CCATGATTAATGGCCCAATCTCTGGTCATTTTGGAAAGTTGGGCATGGCGCGCGTAACGTGCCTCTAATCCCTCCTCTAAAAATGTGTCCACCTGATGTTTCAGCGCGTAGAGCAATGCGATGGCAGGTGTGGATGGGGTATTGTTCTTGGCTCCATTTTTCTCAAACTCTAAAAAATCAAAGTAATAACCACGGCCTTCCGTAGTAGCTGCACGCTCTAAGGCAGCTTCAGAAATAGCAAATACTGCCAGCCCAGGAGGAAGAGCAAAGGCCTTTTGCACACCAGCCAAGACCACATCAATACCATGTGCATCCATATCGATAGGCACCGCTGAGAGAGACGATACAGTATCTACCACAAGCAGTACATCGGAAAACTCCTTCACCACGGCCGCAATACCCGCCAGGTCACTCATTACGCCTGTGGAGGTTTCATTGTGCACCAAAGTCACGGTATCGAAGCCACCCTGAGAAAGTTTCTCCCGCACAGACTCCGGCGAGATCGCCTCGCCCCACTCGACTTGGATTTTCTCCGCTTCTTTGCCACATCGGAGAGAAACATCATACCACTTATCAGAAAAAGCCCCACAGCATAGGTTGAGCACCTTTTTCTGCACCAAATTGCGAATAGCACCCTCCATCATACCCCATGCCGATGAGGTGGAGAGGAACACCGGGCGTTGGGTTCCGAAAACTTGCTGTAAACCTGGCTGGATACTGGCGTAGAGCTTCTCAAAGTCCCCACCGCGGTGACCAATCATCGGCTGACACATCGCTTGATACGTCTCCGGTGAAATATCCACTGGGCCAGGGATGTAGAGCTTCGGCAGGGTAGTTTGAGAATCGGTGTTTTCTGACATGGCGCGGAATTATTCTCACGGCTCAGGCAATGTCAAAGCTGGAGGGTGTCTTTTTGTTGATATTTCAGTAATTTTCGAGGGAATTCATTCGACAAATCAACACACAAAGGCGAGTCTCGCGAACGCTGTTTGATTAGACAGCATTCTATCAAAACTATTTTTACAAAACTATTTTTATGAAGAAATACTCACTAATCCGTAGCTTGGCAGGTGCCATGCTGCTTTCATCCTCGTTTGTTTCATGTGCAACAGCGCAGACGAATTTTAACGAAGTCGGTAAGCAAATGCTCATCATGCTCCGTAATAGCCACTACGAGCGCCTTCCATTTGATGAAAAACTTGGTGAGAGATTCTTCAATTCCTACATCAAAAGCCTCGATCCCAGTAAACAGTATTTCCTAGCTTCTGACGTTGAGCAATTACGCAAAAAATACGGCAAAAACCTCCACCAATTGATGCTGGATGGAAAATCCATGCAAGCTGCACGTGAGATCCAATCCCTCCTCCAGAAACGTGCCAATGCGCGGATCTCAATGGCGCAAACACTGCTCAAGCAAGAGGACGCCTTTACCTTCGATAGCGATGCCACAGCGCAGATTAGCCGTAAAAACGCCAAGTGGCCAGCCAACGAGGACGAAGCCCGCCAGCTTTGGAAAAAAGTCGTCGAGCAAGCACTCCTCGGTGAGGTTCTCCGCCGCGAACGCATCGCAGACCTCGCAAAAAAGCAGGGGAAAGAAAACCCTCTTAAAGGTAAAGATTCCCCGGGCAAAGTTGTTTCCCAGCGGTTTGAGCGCATCCTCCATACCATTAATGCCGTTAAAAAAGACGAGCAAATTGCCGATGGATTATTCAGTGCAATTGCCAAAAGCTACGATCCCCACACTGATTACTTCAGCATGTCTGAGATGGAGCGTTTCATGGCAGGAATGCAGAATAAATTGATCGGCATCGGCGCCATGCTCCAGGCGGAAGACGATGGAGCTACCAAGATCACAGGCATCGTCGTTGGCGGTCCTGCGGACAAGCAGGGAGAGCTGAAGCTAAACGATCGCATCGTTGGTGTGGATACATTAAATGTAGGCACGGATGAAGCGATGAAAGACATCATGTTTGAGCCTCTCGATGGTGTTGTGGACATCATCCGAGGAAAAGCAAACACAGAGGTCCGCCTCAAGGTAGAGCCTGCTGGCGGTGGCGATGTGAAATACATCATTATCAAACGCGCTAAAGTCGAGATGAAGGACGAGCTAGCAAAAGGCGAAATTATCGAAAAGAAACGCCCAGACGGCACCAAGCACCGCTTAGGTTTTATTACACTACCAGCATTCTATGCGGACTTCGAAAAATGGGAAACCAGTTGCTCACGTGACATCGAGAAGCTAGTCCGCCGGATGAAAGCTGAAAAATGCGAGGGCATCATCATGGATCTCCGCCGCAATGGTGGTGGCTCGCTCGAGGAAGTACGCCGCATGACAGGCTTCTTCACGGGTGCTGGTCCCGTCGTTCAGGTGAAAAACCACCTCAAACGCATTGACGTCAAAGAATCTTCCCACGAAAAACCTATCTACGAAGGCCCAATGGTCGTGCTGATAGATAAAACAAGTGCGTCCGCTAGTGAGATCCTCGCTGGCGCCCTACAGGATTACAACCGCGCCATTATCGTTGGCGATAGCTCCACCTATGGAAAAGGAACTGTCCAGCAGCCAATGGAAATTCGCCGCATGATGCCATTCATGGTGAACGCCCGCCGCGCAGGTATCCTGAAACCAACCATCCAGACGTTTTACCGCGTCTCCGGCAGTACTACGCAATACAAAGGAGTGGAGTCAGACATCGTTCTCCCGTCTTTGTTAGATGCATTTGAGATTGGTGAGAAACACATGGATTACGCCATGAAGCCAGATACCATCCGCCGCGCACCAGGATTCCACCAGCTCAATCGGGCAAACCTTTTCCTCCCTGTGATCAAAGAAAGAAGTGATGCCCGAGTGAAATCAAATAAGGACTTCAACTACATCGCCGATGATGCCGCTAGAATGATCGAGCGCAGGAAGAAAAACATCGTGTCTCTCAATATGACTAAACGCAAGAAACAGTTAGAGACTGATGAGCAGCGCAATAACGTCCGTAATGTTGAGCGTCTTAAGCGCTTTGCATCACAGGTGGAAAAAGACGCAAAGGTATTCCGTTTCTATCGCCTTAATCTGGACGACTTGAAAAACAAAGAGCTTGTCGAAATCGACCGCGAAAAGGACAAAGAGAACTACATGCGCATGGCAAAAGATGGCGTGGCAGATCTCGATGATACACCTGAGTGGCCAAGTGCCCTTGATCCAGTGAAGCGCGAGAGCATTTCTATCCTTTCTGATCTGGTAGAGGCCACCGAGCGTGCACGCCTCACTGGTGCTTTGCAGAAAAGCCCGCAGTAACATTTGCTGCGGAGCGTGTTGGGATCAATCCCTCCGCACCGCCAGTCTAGCTCTCATTTTTTCTTTCTAACCAAACACCATGGCATCACCGCTCGAAGCCATCAAGCAGCGTGTCTCAGAGGCACTGCAACGCGCTAAGCGTGCTCCCGATGCTTGCCAATTGATGGTGGTTTCCAAAACCTGGCCAGCCGATCGGGTAGGGGAGATCGCCGCTTTGGGGAACCGTTGCTTCGGTGAAAACAAAGTGCAAGAAGGAGAGGGTAAAATTCCCACTCTAAACGCACAGCATGAAAATCTTGATTGGCACCTCATCGGTCATTTACAGCGCAATAAAGTGCGCAAAGCACTGCCGCTCTTTAATACCCTACACGGTGTGGATTCACTCAAACTAGCGCGCCACATCTCAAACGTAGCAGCGGACCTCTCGCTGAAACCGAACCTCTATCTACAAGTCAATATTGCAGGGGAAGAGAGCAAAAGCGGCTACCAACCAGAAATACTGAGTGAGCAGATTGGCGAGTTGTTAGATCTTCCTAGCATCAATATCAAAGGTCTGATGTGCATCCCCCCCGCAGGCCCTACACCAGAATCAGCCCGCCCATGGTTCGCTGCATTGCGCGAGCTAAGAGATGCACTTGAAACAAGCCACGGCACCACGCTTCCTGGTCTCAGTATGGGGATGAGCAGTGACTTCGAAGTCGCCATTGAGGAAGGCTCCACCATCGTGCGTGTGGGCTCTGCTATCTTTGGAAAACGCAATTACAGTTAGATGAATTTACTCAATCACACGGTTATCGGCGCGGAGATGGCTCTTGCCTGGGATGATGGTAAGGAGAACTACATTCCGTTAGAAACCTTACGCCGCTCATGCCCCTGCGCACTCTGCCAAGGAGAGCCTGATGCACTAGGCAGGGTGATCAAACCAAAGGTAAACTACACACCCCGTAGCTTCGAGTTGATCCGAATGACCTTAATCGGCGGCTACGCACTCCAGCTCACTTGGGCGGATGGGCACAGCTCAGGCATCTATCCATTCAGCCTGTTGCGAAGCATCGATAGCTAATTAATGCTATACAGGAAAATCAACGGCAAAAGGGCAAAGCCAAATAGGGCAAGAGAACCTATCACGCCTGCCCAAAAGGCTACCTTACGATATGTAGGAAGCTCTGCTTTATCAAAAAATGCCGCCGCATAGGACTCACTGAGCGGCCCGAGCAGGAAGCAGGCATTGGCACCGATCGCCATGAATAAGCCAGATACAAATGCGCCAACGATTGGAAGTTCTCCTTTATACATGTAGAAAAACAAAATCGCTATCCCTGGCAGAGCGAGGATGAGGTTGTATTTGATCCTCAGTTTCTCCCAGCCCCAGACGATGGCACGCGGGCTACCCTTCGCTTGCGCGGAGTTGCCATCACCAGCGAGATCTGCCGCTGGTGTGGCATATGGATTGTTAGGGTCCAATTACTTGTTCACTTTATCTTTGAAGAAATCAAAGGTGGCGGCGAGTCCATCCTCTAAGGTGAACTGCGGCTCCCAGCCTGCGGCGCGGAGTTTATCAGATGATGCGCGGGAGTGTTTTACATCCCCAGCACGCTCCGGACCGTGCAACAATTTGGATGACGTCTGAGCCGTTTCCAAAATATTGTTAGCAAGATCATTGATGGTGATCTGGCCACCGTATCCAGCATTATAAGTGCCGTGCATTTCTTCGTTTTGTGAGGCAAACACAAGCGCGCCTACAATGTCTTTTACATAGATGAAATCACGCGTCTGCTCGCCGTCGCCATAGACGGTGATGTCTTCACCCTTCACGGCTTTTTCGATGAAAATTGGAACCGCCGCAGCGTAGGCACCCTTGGGGTCTTGGCGAGGTCCGAAGACGTTGAAGAATCGCACCGATGTGGTTTGCAGCTTGCCTTCGGTGCGGAACATTTCGAGATAGTATTCGCCGTCGAGCTTGGTGATGGCATACGGGCTTTTGGGCTCAGGATACATGGTTTCCAACTTCGGAACAGTTGGGTTGTCACCGTAGTTCGCAGCAGAGGATGCGAGCACGATTTTTTTGACTCCTGCATCGGATGCTTCTTCTAACACATTGAGCAATCCGTTGACGTTGATGTCCACACACTCGGATATTTTACTCATGCTTTCTGGAACGGAAACCATCGCTGCCATGTGGAAGATGTAATCGATCCCTTGCACCGCCTGTTTGACCAGTTCACGATCCGTAATCGAGCCTTCGATAAACTCGCAATCGAGTCCATCGAGGTTATGTTTATAGCCCGTGCGCAAGTTATCAAGCACCCGAATGGTGTCTGCTTTCCCTTGAAAATGTTCAACGATATGGGAGCCAATAAATCCAGCTCCTCCGGTTACTAGGATGTTCATGTTGTTAAGTAATTTGGTGATTAAGTGATTGGTAATTAGGTTCTGTCTAGTTTGCCACAGAAGTTATTGGCCTTGAGTGATGTTTGGCGCAGCAGAGCACCTACGTGATTTGCTAGATTGTCAGCCTCTTCGTGCTGCTCATTGGAGAGGTAGCCGCAATCTCGCGCGTGATCAAGCCACACCTGCGTCTCATGGCTTTCGGCTAAGCTGTCTGACAACTTTGAGATGAAGTGAGCCGAATACTCTCGCTTGCCCCAGGCTTCGCCAATATTGGCACCTATAGCACGCGATGAGCGGCGGATTTGATCAGTCAGTGAATACTTTTCTTCAGGAGGAAATTTGAGAGTAATCTGGTAACACAGACGTGCTAGCTCAATGGATTTTTGATAGACAAACAAACCACGGAATGAGGAAACGTAGTGCGATGTGTCCTCTCCTCCCATATTCACAGAATAACCAATTACTTAATCACCAAATCACTCAATTACCTAACCACTATATTTCTCTACCAATGCCTCCATATCCTCCATCTGAGAATCAATGGAATCGGCGAGAGCGATCTGTGTGCGTGTGCGGTCGAGATTATGACCATCACGGTGGATTTTGAAATAGACATCACCCTTGAGGTAGTCTGTTAGGAAACGGGTTCCACACTCCATGGTGAGAAGTTTTCCTGAGAAGGCGAGAAGTGAGCGTTCGGTATCAGTGAGGAAACTTCCAGCGGATGCGAGGTAGCCTTTGATGAGTGCTTCAAACATGTTCATGCGCATGGTGACTTTGGAAACATCTACTTCATCTTCTGCCACAGGTGATGTGGCAGTGCGCACCATGTCGCCGAAATCATAGATCGCGGACCCTGGCATGGTGGTGTCCAAGTCAATCACGCAGATACCTTCTCCGGTGACGTCATCAAGCATGACGTTATTGAGTTTGGTGTCATTGTGAGTGACACGCAGTGGGATTTCTCCCGATTCTAACATATCGACCACTTTGCTGCCTTCTTCACGGCGTGCCATGAACCAATCGATTTCCTTTTGCACGCCAGCAGCGCGGTTTTCTGTGTCTGCCTCGATGGCATCGACGAGATGTTGAAAGCGCTGCTTGGTGTTGTGGAACCCTGGGATGGTTTCGTGCAGTGGCTCGCCAGGCATGGTGGCGGCGAGTTTTTGGAACTCACCAAAGGCGCGGGCGGCTTCGGTTGCTTGTGCTTCGGATTCAATGGTATCGTAGGTGCGGGCACGCTCGATAAACGGGTAGGTGCGCCAGCAGTTGCCATCGGCATCAATCGCATGAGGCGTGCCTTTAACCGAAGGGATACATGTCAGAGTCCTGCGGCGGGCTTCTGGGTTGCCTTCTGCTAACAATTGGTTGAGCGCGTGCTCGGTGACACGTTGCACGTTTTCCATCAGCTCGATAGGTTTTTTGAATGCCTCGGTACTGAGCCGTTGGTGAATGTAGCGGATGCGTTGCCCTGCTTGATCGTAGTAGGAGCAGTAGGTGTCATTGATATGCCCAGAGCCGTAGGGGTGACCGTGGACAAAGTCCGCGCGCATATCAAAGAGGGTGGCGATTTCTTTAAGATCGTGCATAAGTTGATTGGTGGAAATTAGGGTTTAGTCAAGCGACTCAGGGTATTCTCCCTTGGCGATGAGTTGTTGGATGTTTTCAACGACGTGAGGTTTGTCATCAGGGTAGGTGACACCGAACCATGAGCTAGAAGTTTCTAGCACCTTACAGTCCGCCTTGCCGCCACGGATAAGCTCATCCACGAGAGTAGGGATGTAGCACTCAGATTTCATCTCGCTACCGCGCTCCTTGAGGAATTCAATAAAGTGAGTTTCCAACTGAGGGAAGAGATCGGCAGTGAATCCCCAGAAGTTCATGGAGGCGATGGATTGGTTAGAAACTTCCCGCCGTTCGCCATCGAGCCAGTTTCCTTGGATGGAGCCGTCAGACTCTTGTTTGATCTCAGTGACTTCCTCCACGTCCTTGAGGAAGCCGTTTTCTGCAGTGCAGATGCCGCGGTTCACATCTCCATGGTCAGAGAGTGTGTTGGTAAGTGCATATCCAACCATGCAGTAGTGAGATACGCTGTCACTGGCATCTGCTGCTTGCTGGAAGTAGGTAGCCATCTGTTTGTAAGAATCAGCGCCGTAGAAATCATCAGCATTAATGACGGCAAAAGGACCAGGGATGGCATGGCGCGCAGCGCGGATAGCGTGTGTGGTTCCCCATGGTTTTTCACGACCTTCGGGAAGGCTGTAGCCGTCAGGGAGATCATCTAGTTTTTGAAACACATAATCGACCTCGATTTTCCCCTCAAAGCGAGAGCCAACGCTTTCCTTAAAAGCCTCCGCAAAGTCTTCGCGAATGATAAACACCACACGGGTAAACCCCGCACGAATAGCATCGAAGACGGAGTAGTCTAAAACAGTTTCACCATTGGGGCCCATGGGGTCCATTTGCTTGAGGCCACCGTATCGGCTGCCCATTCCAGCTGCGAGAACAAGAAGTGTTGGTTGCATAAATCGTAATGTTGATCGAATTCGCCCGCCTTATGGGGACTAATGGGAGTTTTGAAAAGGTTTCTTTGCGTCTTTGATAAAGAAAGCTATTGCCAGTGATTGCTTGGCTGGCTTTACTTCTCTTGGCGGGTTGCTCCCGCATCACACTTATACCGCATGGATACAACAAAGGAAGGGCTAGGTCGAGATCACGTGAGGAA
>JBMYYO010000139.1:0-8390 GCA_049609505.1 Akkermansiaceae bacterium
AAGCAGCCAGTCCATGTGCGCCATGATACGCGGGCATCAAAGATCAACTTCGCCACGCCCATCCAGAGCATCGCAATCGGAATCATATACGCCGCCGCGCCGAATCCACTCAGAAACACATAACCTAGGAAGGTTCCCACTGGGCCAATCCAGTTACTACTGCCACCTTGTGATGACTCTCCTTCGCCGCTGAAGAATGGGAGCTTTGGTAAATCATTTGGGGTATAAGAAACAAGCGACATCAGCAGCAGCAGAGCACCACCGCAGAGGAGGATACCTAGAACTTCATTCGGCCAAGGTTTTTTATCCTGCTTGGTATTACGTTTTTTATTCTGGGGAGACGCCATGGGCTGTTAGTCGAAAAAAGGGGATCGAAAATGGGGTTGGGAAAAAGAAGCGCATCTGAGGAGATTGCGGGCATCCCCTCGATTGTCACAGCATCCCCTACTAGCGAGGCTCTGGCAAGTGAAATTCCGGTCTTTTAACTATCAGGAAATATTAACCAATCCCAGAAACACACGCCAGCATTCTTGGGCGATCAAGCTAAGAATAGATCAGCAAAGACATGAGGGTATAAGGGTGGGACTCAGTAGCAGGCTGCGGGTAGAATGTAGCAGCAGACTACTGATTCCATAACGGCTAGAACAACTCGCCCAACCTCCCCCTCTAGCTTAGCCCCTCTGACCACAGAATGCTGTGGGTTAATCCTTTACAGAGCCTCATTCTCTCTATAGTCCCCGTGCATGTCCTTTGCCGATCTCGGTTTATCCGATCCCGTTCTCCAAGCCGTTTCTGAATCTGGCTATGAGAACCCAACACCCATTCAAGCCAAAGCCATCCCTCTCGTCCTTGAGGGTAAGGATGTAATTGGCGCCTCCCAGACCGGCACGGGTAAGACCGCAGCCTTTGCGCTGCCCTCACTTTCTCAGATCAAACCTCTCGGAAAACCACAAATACTGGTGCTTGAACCCACCCGCGAACTGGCCCACCAGGTGGCTGAGCAATTTGAGCACTACGGCAAACACACAGGCTGCAAAGTAGCTCTCATCTACGGTGGCGTAGGCTACGGAAAACAAGATGAACAAATGGCAAAGGCTGACATCGTGGTGGCAACACCCGGCCGCTTGGTCGATCACTTCTTCCGCGCAACCATGCGCTTCGGCAATGTCAAAATCCTCATTCTCGATGAGGTGGATCGCATGTTAGACATGGGTTTCCTTCCCATCGTTCGTAAGATCGTGAATCTCTGCCCATGGAACACAGAGGAAACATCACGCCAGACACTATTTTTCTCCGCCACCATGCCTCCAGCCATTCAAGGGTTCGCCCAGTGGTGTTTGCACGAGCCTGAGTCCGTAGAGATCGCCCGCCGCGCCGTTGCCGATACCATCAACCACGCGTTTTATCCCGTTTCCATGGATCAGCGCGATGAATTACTCCTCGCCCTGCTGAAGAAAACCGATTTCCATTCAGTGATGATCTTCACCCGCACACGTAAAGAGGCGGACTCCGTCACTGGGCTGATCAAAGGCACCGGCCATAAAGAAGTGGTAGCAATGCACTCTGACGTGAAACAATCTGATCGTCTCAAGGCACTGCAAGGTTTCAAAGATGGCACCTACAATATCTTTGTCGCTACAGACGTAGCGGCCCGGGGCATTGACATCTCCACCGTCACCCACGTCATCAACTATCGCGTGCCGGAAAACTCAGAGGACTACGTACACCGCATCGGCCGTACAGGTCGTGCCGAGTCCGAGGGCGATGCCTTCACCATCCTCACCGCAGATGAGCTGGACTACGCCAAATCGGTTGAAAATTTCATCGAGAAAAAAATTGAGCGTCGCAAGCTTGATGACTTCAACTACACTTACACCGCTCTGTTAGACGACTCCCCTGCCAAACCTCTGCGCAAGAAGCGGCCACCAGCACCACGCCGCAGAAGGCGTTAATTTCCCCAGCTCGCCTGCTAAAAAAATGAGAGTCCTCGCCATCGATCCCGCTGTTCGCAACACCGGCTACGCGGTGCTTGAAGGCGACTCATCCAAACAAGAGGTGCTTGATTTTGGCGTTATTTCCATTTCGCAAAAAATCCCACAATCTGGTGCCCTCGCCGCCATTCACACCGGCATGGCAAACCTTATCAAAAAATGGCAGCCCGATGAGGTAGCCGTGGAAGGCATCATCTACGTGCAATCACACCGCACCGCCATCACCATGGGTGCCGCCCGCGCCGCCACCTTGATAGCAGGTGCTGAGGCCGCCATGCCTATCTACGAGTATGCCCCACGCAAGGTAAAACAAGTGGTCACAGGAAACGGCTCAGCAGATAAACAACAGGTCGCCTTCATGGTGCGCGCGCTGCTTGGTCTGGCAGAATCCCCACCGCACGATGCCGCAGACGCCATCGCCATTGGCATTGCCCACCTCACTAGTAGTGACCCAGTCAAAGCTGCTATCCTCAAGCGGCAACAAGTGTGACAATGCTCACACTTGACACCTTCGCTGAGCAATGGCAGTTGATCCGCCATGTCTCAAGATGAATCTATTCCGCGCCGCGAAACCATGGCAGAAGCCGACGTCGTCCTCATTGGAGGAGGCGTAATGAGCGCCACCCTAGGTGTGCTTCTTCACCAGCTAGACCCCACACTTAAAATCCAGATCGTAGAAGCACTCGCCGAAGTTGCCCGAGAATCCACCAACCCATGGAACAACGCAGGCACTGGGCACGCCGCCCTCTGCGAGCTCAATTACACCAAGGTGACAGACTCAGGTGACATTGACATGAGCAAGGCACTGCAGATCAACGAGCAATTCCAAGTTTCCAAACAATTTTGGGCTTACCTCACCGAGAAAGGTATCCTTGGCAATCCCACCGAGTTTATTAACGCCGTGCCGCACATGAGCTTCGTCAAAGGCTCAGAGAATGTTGAGTTTCTCCGCAAGCGTCACAAGACAATGCAGGCGCACCACTTCTTTGAGGAAATGCAGTATAGCGAAGACCGGGAAACGATCAGCGATTGGACACCGCTTCTCACACAAGGGCGCGATGTCAATGAACCTATCGCCGTGACCCGTGTTGACACCGGCACCGATATCAACTTCGGCTCACTCACCGAGCAGCTGGTTGATTACCTGGAAGCGAAACCTAACATCAAACTCGCCACCAGCCACATCGTTAAAGATCTCAAACGTAAGAAGGACGGGAACTGGCAAATCAAAGTGAAGAACACCAGCCGCGGTGTCACCCGGAAGATCAAAACCAAGTTTGTTTTTGTCGGCGCAGGAGGAGCAAGCCTACCGCTGCTCCAGAAGTCAGACATCGATGAGGGAGACGGCTTTGGCGGCTTCCCTGTGAGTGGTCAGTTTCTCGTTTGCGATAATCCAGAAATCGTCGCCAAACACCAAGCCAAGGTCTATGGCAAGGCTGACGTCGGAGCACCTCCCATGTCTGTCCCCCATCTTGACACCCGCGTGATCGATGGGAAAAAGTCTCTCCTCTTCGGCCCCTTTGCCGCGTTTTCACCAAAGTTCCTCAAGTCCGGATCACTGTTAGATCTCCCTGGCTCAGTGAAACTCTCCAATCTCATTCCGATGTTAGCGGTGGGGAAAAACAACCTCGATCTCACTCGCTACCTGATTGAGCAATGTATGCAGAGCGATGAGGACCGCATAGACGCTCTACGAACGTTTTTCGCCGATGCTGAGCTTGAAAACTGGAAGCTCGTCACCGCAGGACAACGCGTGCAAATTATCAAAAGCGACAAGGAAAAAGGCGGCGTATTACAGTTCGGCACTGAAGTTGTAGCTGCAGGAGACGGCTCCCTTGCCGCCCTGCTCGGAGCCAGCCCAGGTGCTTCTACTTCTGTTTCCGTGATGCTTGAGGTGTTAGAGAAATGTTTTCCTGATCAGCTAGATACATGGCACGGCAAGCTCAAGGAAATCATCCCCAGCTATGGCGAAAGCTTAGTGGATCAGCCGGAAAAATACCGCGCTATCCGCCAACAGACAAACACCACACTAGGACTGGAGTCTAGCTGTTAGAACTTCCAGTTTAGCCTAAGGAGCCAGCCGCTCAATCGCCCAACTTCCGTCGCCTTGCCGGCTGTAGCGGAAGCGATCATGCACCCGCCCCTTGCCGCCTTGCCAGAACTCGATGCGTTCGGGCTTCACCCGATAGCCACCCCAAAATGACGGAAGAGGCACATCGCCACCTTTGAATTTTGCTTTTAACTCTGCCATCTTATTGAGCAGCAGTGCCCTTGAATCAATCACACTCGATTGGTCAGAAACCCACGCCCCAATCTGGCTCTCACGCGGGCGGCTAGCAAAGTACTTAAGTGACTCTGCGGCACTCACCTTCTCCACGGTGCCTTCTATCCTCACCTGCCTTTCTAACAACAGCCAAGGAAACAAACACGCCGCCTTGGCCTGTGCCTCTAGCTCCTTTGCCTTCGCACTTCCGTAATTGGTGTAAAACACGATCCCCTCGCTATCAAAAAACTTCATCAGCACCGTGCGAGACGCCGGGCAGCCGTCCAGCCCGACGGTTGACAGGCTCATCGCATTTGGCTCGTGTAGTTCAGCGCTCCGCGCTTCTTGGAACCACTGCGCAAACTGACTCATCGGCTCAGCAGCAAGATCCTTACGGCGCAGCTCCCTGCTGCCGTATTCCTCACGCATCGCTGCCACTTCTGATTCGCTCATATTTTGTTAGGTAAAAACTTCCAATAAAAAGCCCGGAGGCAAAGCACCTCCAGGCTGGTAAATTCTAGCTTGGTGGCCATGCCCTACGCTGTCACGCGCATCGGCATAATCACGTAGAGGAATGATCCATCCACACGCACAACTCCAGGGCTCATGCCATCAATGAGATCCAAGTAAACGGACTCCTCAGAGAGGTTTTTCAGAGGTGCCATCAAGAACTCGGGGTTAAAAGCAATCGCCATCTCATCGCCATCATAATCAGCAACCACGGATTCTTCCGCCTCACCAATGTCCTTGGAGTTTGCTTGCACATCAATATTCCCCTTACTGAAGGTGAGCTTCACGGAGTTAGAGCTTTCAGAGGTCAGCAGTGACACACGGCGCACCGTGCTAAGAAACTCCTCACGGTTGATCGTAACACGCTCTTTCCGCTCGCCTGGGATAACTTGCTTATAGTTCGGGTAGTTCCCCTCGATGAGCTTACTAACAATAATACTCTCACCGACCTCAAAAGATATTTGGTTTCCGCTCAGGTGCACCACAGCATCGCCCTCAGTGCCAAGCATTCTTTGCAGCTCGTTGATCGCCTTGGACGGCACGATGATATCTGTCTCGTGGCTGGCTGGGAATTCAAGATCATTATCAACCATGGCGAGGCGGCGGCCGTCAGTAGCAACGAAGGTCATTTTGCCTTCACGGAAGGAAACGTAAATGCCGTTCAGCACATAGCGAGTCTCATCAGAGGACACCGCGTAGGCTGTTTTCTTAATGGCATCAAGTAGTGTGGCTTGAGAAATTTTGAATTCATTCGCCTCATCAAAGCTTGGCAGTGGCGGGAACTCATCCACACCGAGCCCGATCACTTTGAAGAAACTGGGGCCGCTCTTAATGCTGGCGTGATTCTTGCCATCCACAGAAACTTCTACCTCGGCGGCAGGAAGTTCGCGCACGATGCTGACAAGCTTTTTCACCGGCAGTGTGGTGCTTCCTTCCTTCTCCACTTCTGCGGCAACGCTACCACTGACACCCACATCTAAGTCCGTGGTGGTCAGCTTGAGTTTACCATCGACAGCTTCGATGAGAACATTGGAGAGAATGGGTAGTGTAGCCCGATTGCTGACAACATGCTGCACATGATTGAGGGCATCCAAGAAGGCTTCCTTGCTGATAGAGAATTTCATAAATAGCGTTTGATAGCGGTTGATAGCGGTTGGTTGGGAGGACTTTGAGCCGTTACTGACTCAAGGCAAGCACTCTTTAACAAATGCTGAACATTTTTCAACGTCGAATTTTTCAGCATTTCACATATTTTCAGATATTCCACGCCATTCTCTTAGTGGGACTCGACAAGCCCCCCGCGCCAACGCTAAAAACATCCCCACACAGCAAGCATGGCTAAGGAAAAAAAACTCACCCCGATGATGGCGCAGTATTTGACGATGCGCCGTTCTCTGCCCGATGACATCTTACTTTTTTATCGGCTTGGCGATTTCTATGAAATGTTCTTCGAGGACGCCAAAAGGGCGTCCGAGCTGCTCAACGTGGCGCTCACCAAGCGAAACGATATCCCGATGTGCGGCGTCCCCCACCACGCAGCGCAAGGATACATCGCTAAGCTCATTCAAGCAGGAAAACGGGTCGCCATCGCTGAGCAAACAACCGCACCAGAGCCGGGAAAAATCGTCGAACGTGAAATCGCCCAAATCATCTCCGCCGGCACCGTGGATGACCTCACCCTGTTAGATGACACCCGCCACAACTACCTCGCCTCCGTTTATCAAGCAGGGAAACTCTACGGGCTTGCCTGCGCAGACCACTCCACCGGCGAGTTCACCGTGGCTGAGTTTCCAGATAAAGAAGCACTCCGAGACGCCTTGCAACGGCTCGCCCCACGCGAACTCATCATTGCGGATGATCAGATCAACGCGCTCGGCCACCTCCCCGGTTGCCTTCCTTATGACGGCTATGCATTTATCAATGAACAAGCCCGACTCGCTCTCTGTGACCACTTCAAGGTGCAGTCCCTGCGCGGCTTCGGCTGTGATGAACTGAACGCTGCCGTTTCTGCCGCTGGAGCCATTCTCCACTACCTGTCCTACCAGCTCCGCCGCTCCTGCGATCACCTGCGGACGTTATCTGTTAGACAACAAAAAGAGCACGTCCTCATCGATGCCTCATCGCAGCGGAACCTCGATCTCGTTGACTCCCCCACGGGTAGGGTTCACTCACTGTTAGGAGCACTCGACCGCACTGCCACCCCGATGGGGGCGAGAAAGCTTCGCGATTGGATTCTTCACCCACTGCGTGATCTCACCGCACTTCATTCTAGGCAGAATGTCATAAGCTCTTTTCTCGCTGAGCCATTCCTGCTCGGCCAATGCCGTGAGAGCCTCAAAGGCATCCGCGACATTGAGCGCACTACGTCTAGGCTCTCGCAGAACTCTGGAAACGCGCGCGATCTCCTATCGCTCCGCACTTCTCTGCAAAAAATCCCCGATCTCAAAAACCACCTCAAAGCATTAGCATCCGAGGAAACAAAAACCACCAATCTCCGGTCACAAATCCTCGATGAATTACACGAGTTCAAAGAGCTAGTGAAATTGTTAGAGTCCGCACTAACAGATGAGCCACCAGCGAACACCCGCGATGGCGGCATCATCCGCGATGGTTTCCATGCCGAGCTTGATGAGCTACGCTCCGCCTCCAGCAGTGGCAAACAATGGCTCGCTGAACTACAAGAATCTGAACGCAAACGCACTGGGATCGACACCCTCAAGATTAAGTTTAACAACGTCTTCGGCTACTTCCTCGAGGTCACTAAAGCCAAGGTGGACATGGTGCCTGACGATTACCAGCGCAAGCAAACCATGGCCAACGCCGAGCGCTACATCACGCCCGAGCTCAAGGAGATGGAAAACAAAATCCTCGGAGCGGATGAACGCGCCAAGCAGCTGGAATACGAGGAGTTCATCAAGCTGCGCCAAGCCGTCGCCGATGAGGTGGATAAGCTGCAGCAATGCGCCGAAGCACTCGCCACTCTCGATGTCCTGCTAGGACTCGCCGAGCTTGCACAGCTCCACCAACACACCAGACCCCACCTCGACGATTCCCGCGATCTTGAGATCACCAACGGTCGCCATCCTGTGCTGGAGCAAACGCTTACCGATGAGAAGTTTATCCCGAACGATACCGAAATCGCCTCAGACACCGCCCGTTTAATCTTAATCACCGGGCCTAACATGGCAGGTAAATCAACCTACATCCGTCAAGTAGCTCTGATCACCCTGATGGCTCAGATCGGCGCTTATGTGCCTGCGGAAAAAGCACGCATCGGACTCGTTGACCGCATCTTCTGCCGCGTGGGCGCATCCGATGACCTAACAAGCGGCCAATCCACCTTCATGGTTGAGATGAACGAAACTTCTCTCATTATCAACAATGCCACGGAAAACTCCCTAGTCATCCTCGATGAGATTGGCCGAGGCACCGCCACCTTTGACGGCCTCTCCATTGCCTGGTCCGTCGCCGAACACCTCCACGATACCATCCAAGCCCGCACTCTGTTTGCCACCCACTACCACGAGCTAACAGACCTCTCCCGCAGCAAGGAAGCTGTTGAGAACTACAACGTCGCTGTCAGAGAGTGGAACGATGACATCATCTTCCTCCGCAAAATCCTCCCC
>JBMYYO010000140.1:0-8352 GCA_049609505.1 Akkermansiaceae bacterium
TTTTTTCACCGTGCCAGGGGCAACCCAACAAATGGTGCAATACAACGACTTCATTCAAACGCGGGTGCTTAGCAAAGACAGCAGCAACTTGCGTCTCAGGGTGACGGGCAAATCAAACGTGACGTGGGAAGTTTACACATCCACGAATTTGAATAACTTTTCTCCTACGGGGATTACCGTTAGTGGTTTGAGTATCATTGCCAAAACCGTGCAAGTGCCGATACCCGCATCAAATCCCGACAAATTTTTTGTCCGCTTTGTGGAAGTCCATCCGTAGTGACGCAACGAAGAGCTTAGCTTGACAGGTGGTTGAGCTTTGCTAAGAGCGTGTCTAAAAAGATCGTGGGATCTGCTACTACTTTATGAAGTGGAAGCAATGCGGGCTCTGGCAGGAGATCCACGATCACCTACGTGACCTTGTCAGGCTCAGGGCCGGTAAAAAAAAAGCCCTGCCGAAAAAACGTTGATTTATCAAGGTTTTCAGAGGCAGTTCACCCAAGGAAACTATTAAAAGCCGCTGTAGCTCAGGGGTAGAGCAATTCACTCGTAATGAATAGGTCGCCGGTTCAATTCCGGCCAGCGGCTCCAGTTAGAATAAGGGTTTGGCTTTAGTTTTGCTTCACGACTAGACGCAGGAAGCCGCAGTCCTCACTACGGTTGATCGATGCCGCTGACGTTACTCGGAATATTGATGCTTGTCAGTCCTACGCAGTCACGAAAAGCGTAATGTTTGATATAGGTCACCGGTTTACCGTCGATCTCATTGGGGGTGTTGACGCTACCTGTTTCAGTCGTGGGATAGCCAGAGATACTGACTTGGTTTACGTTAAATACTTCGTAGGTGAATTTGCCAAATGTTAGCGCTGATGCAGACGACACCATGATCGGCATCATGAGCAGCAAACATAGAAACGGTTTATGGATATTTACGAAACGCATAAAGCTCCAAGCTACTTAAAAAGAAGTGTTTTGCCAATGGCGAATCAATGACAGATTAAGGTTAAGGGGTCGTTAAGAGGGCAGTTTTTGAGAATTATAGGTTGTTGGCTCAAGGGTGGGAAATTCCCCCCTCCTAGCTAAGCACGGCTCGGTGAAGTGATTCCAGAGAATTTCGCTAATTTCTCGTTTCGTCTTTACTCCTCAGTGTCATTTTGACCAGAGTGTTTGCAATGAAGCGATTGTTGGTTCCCTCTCTCCTGTTTTCTGCTGCGATGTTCACCCAGATGGCATGGGCTCAGGATAATGATCCGGCCGGTGGGCTTCTTGGTGCGAACATCGGGGGGATTCCTGAAATGCCCAAGAGCATCCGCGTGCAGCATGATGGCGAGATGGAGCTTGATACAGATAAGGGCACTTTCCTGTTTCTAGGAAAAGTCAACGTATCCGCTGATAATGGGCTGACGCTCAAAGCAAGCCGAGTCCTCGTCAACGCAAAGACTGAAACAGCCCATTTGAGCGGGCACGTCGCGGTTAGGCAGAAGGCTACCAAGGCGGCCGATGGCACTATTATCCCTGGCATTCAGTTGTTTGCGAATCGAGTTCTGTTAGACGGCAAGAAGAAGATCATCACTCTGGATGGGGACGTTAGTATTTATCAAGGTGCCAGTGTGCATCGGGGCAAGCACGCCGTTTACCACTACGCGGACAAAAAGCTCGAAATCAAAAAGCTCGCCAGTGGTCTAGGCTCCTTACTGCTGGAGTCAGGGAGGTTTCGCATGGTTGAGCACAAGGGCAAACAAATGTTTATCGGCGATGATGCGGGTATCACCACTCACGATGTGGAAGATCCCAACTACTGGTTACGTGCCAAGAAAACCACGATCATTCCTGGAAAAAGAGTCATTTTTAAGGACCTCAAGTTCTACGCTGGTGATAAGGCAGTGTTCTGGCTCCCCTATCTCTCTCAGCCGCTCAATGCGGACCTTGGCTATCATTTTTTACCCGGTGCCAAGTCAAACTGGGGGCTCTATTTACTGAATCGCTACGGGATTATGCTCGGTGGCGAGATGGATGAAGTCACGGGCGAGCGCGAGGGTGCATGGTTGCTCTCTCACTGGCACTTTGACATCCGCAGCAGGAGGGGCTTGGGCCTAGGCCTAGACCTCTACGACACTCGCTTGCAGCACAATGAAAACCTCGGCTGGCTCAAGCTCTACTACCTCAATGATATGGATGCCACCTTGGAGCGCTCTGGCGTGGCGCGTAATAAGGTGAACCCGAACCGCTGGAAACTAGAGCTTAAACACCGGATTGACCTGCAAAAAAATGATCGCTCTAGGACTTACCTGGAATTTGATCTCACGACCTTGAGTGATCGGTTTTTTCTTGAGGACTTCGAGCCTGGTGTTTTCAAAACCAACCCGAGTCCGGATAACAAGATTGGTGTATTCCATCGCGACCAGAGGTATTTGTTAGGGCTTTATGCTCGGTTAAAACTGAATGATTTCCAACAGACTGACACCCGCCTTCCTGAGCTCTTTTTTGATCAGATCAAAGCCCCTTTATTCGATTCGCCCATCCTCCATGAAGGGCAGACGTCGTTCGGGATTTACCGTGAGTATTTAGCTGACTTTGAGCGAAGAAACCTCAAGGCTGAGGCATCCATGCTACTCCCTGGCGATCCCCGCTTGATGGAGATCAACGGCCTCCTCACTGACCGTGGATACAGCAGGTTCCACACCTACCATGAGTTCAGCGCGCCGCTTAATTATCAGGGAAAAATTGTTGTCACACCGAGGGTTGGATTTGGCTACAGCAAATACTGGTCGTTGGACGACGGTGGAAGTGGATTCAGCCGCACTCACCTGTCCGCCGGCATTGATGCATCGATGAAGTTTTCCAAAGCCTACCCAAATGTTGTCAACCCTGAGTGGGGAGTGGACGGGCTGTTACACGTCGTCCAACCGTATGTGAACTTTACCCAACTTGCTACCAATGACCTCGATCCATCGTTTCGTGGGATTGAAACCCTCACTCCATCGACGCGACCACGCCCGCTGGCTGTGGGTAGGTTCTCGGCCACTGATGACCTTGCTGACTGGTCGATCATCCGTATGGGTATGAGAAACAGACTGCTAACCAAGCGCAATGGCAGTAACCATGAGTGGCTGAGCTTGGACACCTACATTGATGCCTTCATGGATGATCCAGAGTTCAACCGGAGCTTTTCTAATTTGTATAATGACATCGTCTGGCATCCTCTGCCATGGATGAGAGCGTCCTTGGAAACTCAGTTCCCAGTGATCTCTGGTGGTTCTGGTTTCCGGGAGTTAGCTGGGCGAGTAACTTTCATGCCAAACGATTCCCTGGAGGTCAGCGTAGGATATCGCCAGCTAGATAACCAGCCTGTTCTAACCGATAGTAACCGAGTAGATATCCGTGCCTATGCGCGTATTAGTGAGGCTTGGGGTGTTGGTTTCTATCAAAGCTGGGAGTTCGATGACGGCATTCCTGAGGTGCAGCAATATACCGTTCACAGGAACTTTGATAGCTGGACTGCATCGCTAGGATTAATGATGCGCCAGCACAAGGCTAAGGAATCCGAATATGGGATCATGCTGAATTTCACCCTGAAGGAGTTCCCATCTGTCCGCCTGCCGCTTTCTATTGATAACGAGTAGGCTGGTTCTTTTTCTAGGTTTTCTTTATATCGGTGAGCCCTAGGCCGTGTGGCACCACCTAACTTTCTACCCACATTATTTATGCAACACAGTGATCTTCTTACCCAGCTTCAGTGGCGTTATGCCACCAAGGAATTTGATAAAACATCCACCATCTCTGATGAAAACATCGCGGCTCTAGCGCAGAGTCTGGCACTTACGCCATCATCCTTTGGGCTGCAGCCGTGGAAGTTCTTCATCATTTCTAACAATGACTTACGGAATAAACTTCTGCCGCATTCATGGGGCCAACTTCAGGTGACGGACTGCTCACACTTTGTCGTGCTCTGTGCCCGTGAAAATATGGACGATGCAGAGATCACCCGCTTCCTCCAAAGCACCGCAGATGCCCGTGCTGTGGAGGTAGCCACTCTGGATGGCTACGGCCAAATGATGCGAGGTTTTGTTTCCCAGATGGATGATGCAGCTAAGCTAAACTGGGCAAAGCATCAGGTTTACATCGCGCTCGGACAACTAATGACATCAGCCGCTGTTCTGGGAATCGATGCCTGCCCGATGGAAGGTATTGTACCTGCGGAGTATGACCAATTACTGAACCTTGAAGGAAGTGGTTTCAAAACTACCGTTGCCTGCGCGCTCGGGTATCGGTCTGCCGATGATAAATATGCGTCTCTAGCAAAAGTCCGCTACCCCGTGGAAGAGCTCGTGGAGTTTATTGACTAGCTCTGCCTCGTTAAACTTCGGATACTACATCCCCGCTCGCCGTTTCTGGAACTGCACGACAATCGATTTCAGTATCTTCTCAGAAAGCTCTTTATCCTTATCCTGGTAGCTCACAAACACCTCGCCTAATTCATGGCGGATGGTGCATTTCTCAGCGATTTTTTCCTTAGCTCCAGCTACATCCACTGCCCAAACGGTGGTCAGATCATGCTCTTTGATAATTTCATCAAGAGACCGATTGATTAGGAGCATTTTTTTGAAAGCTTCAGCATCAAACGATTCATTCCCCTGCCCTACCCGGTATTCGTATTTGAACTCCTGGTTTTGCTTTCTCTTGTGCTCTCTCCACTTTTTCAGCCCAAAGAAACCTGCTCCAGCCCCCAATACGGCCAGAACAATAAGAGCTATGATGGGTATCGCAGTGTTCTTCTTCATGCCGTCATCATACACATTAACTGGATACTGCCAAGAGGTGAAATACAAGAGCCGCGGGAAGCCATAACTCACACATTTTTTGACAGAATTGCACTCGATTTCACTTGCACGCGATGTGAGGTGGGGCTATTCGCAGCCATGAGCCTAAAGGGCATAGTAATGATCGCAGCCGCGTGCTGCACTTGGGTATCCTGCAAAAAAGTGCCAGATACCGTTTCTGTTTCACAAACGAGAGAGCTCACAATGTGGGATAGTGGTAGTAATCCGCTAGTGCCTGTAATGCCTCCACAGTGGCGCAGGGTGCCTGGCACTGAGCTGCGCCTCTATAATTACCGCTTTGGTAAAGGCTCCCAAGAAGGTGAAATCTACATCAGTAAAGCGCGCGGAGGAGTGCTGCCGAACGCTAACCGTTGGCTCGGTCAATTCGGCCAAGCACCACTCACTTCTACGGATGGCCTACCCACGGTGAAGGTGCTGGACAGCCAGGGAGTTCTGCTCGAAGCCACTGGTAAATTTGGCGGAGGCATGGGCAAGGCACCCATTGAAAACGCCGGCCTGATCGGCGTAATTGCGGACCTTGGTAGTGAAGGATTGCTGGTTGTCAAAATGATCGGCCCCGCCGAGGCTGTGCAAAAAGAAAAACAACGGGTGATCGATTTCTGCCAGAGTATCCGTATCAATCCATCCGCACTAGAGGGTAACTAATTCTAATCACGTGGACACAAAAACAACATCTCTCCCAGCTCGCGTTTTCCGTTTTCTATCTGGCTACGGAATAGCGACAACGTGCCTGCTTCTCCTCTGCCTCCTCACCTGGTTAAGCACCTTGGAGCAACCTGAAAAAGGACTCTATGAAGTGCAAAAGCGCTACTATGATGCTGAGGCTTTGTTCGTGATTCCAGATCTCCCGTATCTGCCTAAGATTAATGGAAAATCCGTTTTCATCCCCCTCCCTGGCGCCTACCTCGTCTGTGCTGTGCTTTTTGTAAACCTCTTCCTAGGTGGCATTGTTAGAATCCGTAAGGGGTGGAAATACGCAGGAGTCATCATCGCCCATTTCAGCATGATCAGCTTGCTACTTGCGGGATTTGTGGCGCACCACTACTCAAAGGAGGCAGGAATGTTTGTTTATCAGGGGAAAATTTCTGACTACGCGCAGAGCTACACAGACTTCACCCTGGAGGTCTGTGAGATCGTCAACGGCGAACGCACCGCTCCTGTAGTCATCCCCACTGAGTATCTCTATGGAATGAAGGAAGACCAGACCCGCACCGTCGAGCTACCCACACTGCCCTTCCATATTGAAGTCTCTAACTGGATGGAAAACTCTGACCTCGTGCGCGCTCGCCCCGCCGATACAGATGCCATCGATGGGCTCCGCTTGAACTGGAAAAAAACAGTGCCCACACGAGAGGAAAACATGGCGGGATGTTACGTCAAAGTCATTTCCCAATCAGACAAAGATCCAAGCAGCAGCCTCTTACTCTGGGGTGCTAACCGTGATTTTGTCACCGCCACCGTTGAAGGGAAAGTTTACGGATTCACCCTAACAAAAGAAGTTTGGAAAATGCCCTTCCGCGTGAGGCTTGATAAGTCCGTGGGCGAGTATTACCCAGGCACCATGAAGCCTCGCCACTTCCAGAGTGATATCACAAGACTTGCAGATGACAGCGAGAAACACTTTATCATCAAGATGAACGAGCCCATGCGCTACGGCGGCTACACCCTCTTCCAAGCACACTGGAATGGCCAAACTCAGGTGCCGCAATCTGGCTTTGCCATCGTCACAAACCCCTCAGACCAGTGGCCTAAATGGAGTTTATACATCTCCATCCTCGGCCTCACTATTCACTTCGGCATGAAGCTTATCGACTTCGTGCTCGCATCTCATAGAAAACACAAGCGCCATGCAAACTGACCGCAAAAAACGCGCCACCATTGGTCGCTGGATCGCCTTCTTCCTCGCGCTCATCACCGTAGCCGGATATGGACTCTGGGTGATGAGGGTCAACGTGACTCCGCAGAAGCCTCGGGAAATTAATGACTACAAGGTATGGGAACAGGATGTCATATCCGTTGCTAGCTCGCTGCCCGTGCAAGACGGTGGCAGAATCAAGCCATTCTCCACTTGGGCCGGCTTTGCGTTGCTCAAGATTCATGGCGACCGCAGTATGACCATCAGCATCAATGGTAAGAAAACCAAACTGGGTCCCGAAGAAATTCTGCTCGATTGCCTTTTCCGGCCAGAGGTCGCTAAAAACCTCCCCATTTTCCGTGTCGATGACTCACACGTCATTTCATCCCTCGCCAGCCATGAGATCCCGGAGGAAGTCCGCCGTATGTCTGGCATGGGAAGTGCCGTGCCGCAGGACGCTATAGATGCCGTGATCAAAGGAAAAAAACGCCGTGATCGATACAGCTACAACGAGCTTGAGCCGATCGTCCCACTGCTCATCACGCGCGCCCAACAAATCCGCGAGAAAAAGCCGGAGGAAATCGCCAAACAAGCCGAGAACGTAACCGAGGAAGACCGCCGCACATCGGACTTCGCCAACAAAGTCTGGTTCTTCCTCCAACTAACCGGGCACATGGACTTTGCCCGCGCTGACATAAACCTTCAGGAGGGCACCCCAGAGGCATCCCGCAAGGAAATGGTCCGCATGAGCTACTGGGTGCAAGCCTTCCAAGCCCTGCGCCAAGCCGTCAGCCAGATGCGCTCAAATCAAGGAGCCAACGAACAACTTCCTCGCCACTTGTTAGATCTCCTATCAGATCTACAGCAGCGCGTCACCCGCTCATCGGAAGCCTTCCACTTCATCCCTGCCTACAATGAGGAAAATGAAACATGGGACCCCATCGGCAAGCGGATGCAAAAAGTGATCGAAGGTGATCTCACCCACCTCAAGCCATTGATTGAGGACATGAAAATGCTAGAAGAAGCATCACTAGCTATTCAGGCTGGTAAGCAAGCTAAGTTCGCGCGTGAGCTTGGCACCTTTAAGCACTCCATACAGAACCGGATCGGGGCCACCGCTACCGCCAAACTTGAGTCTGAGGTGCAATACACGCGCATGCAGTATTTCTACCGCGCCTTGCTGATATTTATCTTCGCGTTTGTATTCATTATGATCAGCTGGATTTCGCCGCAGAGTACTTGGGCGAAGTTCATCTACTGGCTCACAGTAGCCCTTTCTATCGGTGCACTTATTTTGATGACAACGGGGATTATCCACCGCTGCATCCTGATGGAGCGCTCCCCCGTTGGAAACCTCTACGATACTATCATCTTTATCGCCGCCACAGGGGTGCTTGTTTTATTACTAACAGAACTACTCACAAGGCGTATGGTTTCTCTCGGCCTAGCAGTCTTTATGGGTATGGCATGCATGTTCTTAGCACGCCGCTTCGAGATGGGCGACGCCAAGGATCATATGGATCCCCTCGTGGCCGTACTCAAATCTAACTTCTGGCTCTCCACCCACGTTGTAACGGTCACGATCGGCTACATGGGAGGACTCGCAGCAGCGGGTATCTCTGTGATTTACCTCTTTGCCCGCGTATTAGGCATTGATGA
>JBMYYO010000141.1:0-8349 GCA_049609505.1 Akkermansiaceae bacterium
CATTTTTATCCATGGCCTCGGCGGTGGTGCAGAGCGCACAGTTTCAGCCTTCTCGAAACTCAAAGATCACCAAGTCATCGCGCCCGATATGCCGGGACATGGTGACAGCAAGGACTATTCTGTTAGTGAGTTAGGCTTTGATAGATTCGCAGATCATGTCATCGAACTCATGGACGATCTAGGGATCGAATCTTGTAACATTGGCGGGCTATCCATGGGCTCTGGCATTACTCTTAACCTCGCCTTACGCTACCCTGAGCGCATCAAAAAAATCATCATCCTGCGCCCGTCATGGCTGCACCAAGAGAAACCTGAGCACCTCAGACTCGTGGCCTGTGTCGGGCAATGGATTGAAGAATTTGGTGTTATTGAAGCACGCGAAAAACTTCTCACCGATCCCGATTTTCTATCGCTCGACAAGGAAAACAAACCTGTGGCGAACTCCATCGGCATCTTGTTTGGAAGACCCACCACAGCAGCCTCTATTGCGGTGCTTTACAAAATGTGGCAAGACGCTCCGTTTGCAGACCCAGCCCAACTGTCAACACTCGCCAATCCCGCATTGGTATTAACGACCACACGCGACGAGCTCCACCCGCAATCCACCGCCGATGTTATCGCTGCGCACCTACCGGATGTTCGGACAGCAGAGCTTCCCCCTCGCTACCATGAGCCAGAGGCGTATGCCTTGGCACTCAGTGCGATCGTGCAAAAGTTCCTTGCCGAGTGAGACCTGTAACCGCCTAAGCTACGCCTACTTGATCTTAATCTTCTGGATCTCACCAAGCTCTTTTTTAGCAACCTCTATGCCTGAATGAGGCTGGTCATCCAGAATCAACTGATCGACTTGGAGCCATTGGTTAGGTGTCATATACACGAGCTCCCCATTGCATTCATACGGCGTGTTCAGCTTGAAATTCCGCGATGTAGTCGGCTCATCAATTGTTGAGCATTCGGCGACGGGATATTGGGTTCCATTAAGCACAACGTAGGACTTCTGAGGCTTCACAGCGTGCCTGTTTACTAACAACTGAGCAGGTTGCCTGAAATCAAACTCGAAGTCTTTTTCGTGCGGCACATAGTTATAGGTGTATTCACTTTTATCCTGAGGGGTTCTAGGAATAGAGTCGTTTTCAATGTCATCGAGCAATTGCTTCACCAGAGGCCCGTCGTTTTTCCAGATTCGATCATACAGGGTGTCAACCGTGTCGCAGTTTTCAACGGGCACATAGGATTTGTAAGCAATTTCCCCCGTGTCCAAACCAGAGTCCATAAAGTGAACCGCCATTCCTGATTGCTCATCGCCATACCAAATTGTCCAGAAACCAGGATGCCTCCCGCAGTGGCGCGGCAGCAAGGAGGTGTGGAAATTCACCACCCCCATCGGCGGAATATTAAGAAACTCATCGGGTAAAAAGAATTGGTAGCCAATTACCACTACGACATCCGGCGCCCATTCACGAACCTGATCCATGATGCCGTCATCCTTGGGTTTACCACAGACGATGGGAATGTTCTGCTCCTCAGCCACCACATTGATTGGCTTACTAGAGCTACCACCAGAGGTCGTCGTTGTTATTCCTTCCGTCGGGGATTCCAAGATACCCACAATGTTGGCATTGTTCGCAATAAAATACTCCATGTGAATAGAGGTGAGTTCCCAGGTCCGAGTTCCGATGATAACAATTCTTTTATTTCTCATATGATAAAGCGATGTGATGTGTAAATAGAGGTGCGCCAACTTGAGGCAATTTGACTAAAAACTAAGTCTGTTTTCACCATAAACATCCAACCTAACGCGCCAAGAAAAATTTAACAAAAGCGAGCTTATTTGAGAGCAACAATTCACTTCACTTAGGCAACCTCGCCTGCTTTATTTGCAGCGTGCAGGACGACGCATTTTTTCAAGAAAACCAGATCGGTCACCACGTCGCGACCATCTTTGATGAGCTGGTTGGGTTTACTTATTTCGTGAAAGATAAGAATTTGCGGTATGTTGCATTTAATCAGCGACTCCTTCAGCTGTTCGGAGTTGGCGACGGCACGGAGATTCTCGGTAAGAAGGATGATGACTTCATGCCAGCGCACATTGTGAAGTCCATTCGCAAAGACGACCTCAAAATTCTTCAAACCGGCAAGTCAGTAATCAACCGAGTGGAACTCGTGCCGACCGGTAACGGCTTTGTCGATTGGTCAACTACTAACAAAAAACCACTCTACAATTTACATGGAAAACTTTGCGGCATCATCGGCGTAACGCGTCCGTTCAGTCAGAGCAACGCATCGTTGATACAATCCGATGAGCTTGGCTCCGCACTGAAGCTCATGCATCAATCCTTTCGAGACAACATCCCTATCACCGAGCTGGCCGCCACAGCGAACCTCTCACTCAGTTCGTTTCAGCGGAAGTTTCGTGCCTGCTTTGGCATGTCACCCAAGGAATACATGCGCCACCTCAAGGTGCAAGAAGCCTGCCACATGATCGTGCAAACCACCAAAACCTTCGCAGAAATCAGCTACGGCTGCGGCTTTGCTGATCAAAGCCACTTCTCGCGCGAATTCGCACGCATCATGAAAGAACCGCCATCGTCTTACCGCTCGCGCTTCAAAGCTCATTAGACTATTGACCATTTTATTCAAAAATTTGGAGCGTTTTTTCAAGACAATCTACTGACTTACGCGTAGTAATAACTCATCAACAAAAACCATTTATGATTACCAAACGCATTTCCACCGAGACCATCCTCGCCAACCTGAAGAAAAAAGTCGATGCCCGCATTCCGATCATGATTTCTTCAGCAGGCAGCGGCCTTGTCGCTAAACTTCAAGAGGCCGCTGGCACCGATTGCATCAATACCTTCTCCGGCGCCCGACTCCGCGCCAACGGCATGGGCACCATGTCAATGATGTGGCCGATCCTCGATTCTAACAAACAAACCCTCGATTACACTCGCGAGGACATCATGCCCGCGCTCGACGGCAAGGCGTTCGTCTGTGCCTGCCTCAATGCCAACGATCCCCTCAAGGACATGCACATGGTGCTCCAACAGTGCAAGGACATGGGCGTGAACTCCGTTTCTAACATCGGACCATCCATTTCCTACGTCGATAAAGATTCCGAAATTTTCAAAGTGATGACCTCCGCAGGCATCACCATCGATAACGAGATCGAAATGCTGAAGTATGCCCGTGAGGAAATGGACATGGTATCCGTCGGGCTCGGCTTCACCCTAGAAGATTCC
This sequence comes from Akkermansiaceae bacterium, assembly GCA_049609505.1. GTDB lineage: Bacteria > Verrucomicrobiota > Verrucomicrobiia > Verrucomicrobiales > Akkermansiaceae > Oceaniferula. The sequence continues at coordinate 3,243 of JBMYYO010000141.1, forward strand.
ATACGCATCTGCGGCGAGGCAAAACCACACATTTTCTGTTTCCACGCAGGAACTACCCAAGGAGGACTCAAGGGATACTCCGGCGGAATGACACTTGAGGAAACCGCCGCCGTCACCGAGGAAGCCTACGCCAAGTGCCGTGAAGTCCACCCGGACGTCATTCTCGTCGCCCATGGTGCCGCTCTGGAGAAACCCGACGATGCCCAGTATATTCTCGATAACACCTCCGGCCACGGGTTCTGGACTGGCTCCTCCACCGAGCGACTCCCAGTTGAACAAGCTGTGTCCAAAGCCGCTGGTGACTTTGCCAACCTCCGCTTTTCCTAATACTCAAATCACCGTCACCATGCCCGCTAAAGACAGAACCATCGCAATTCTAGCAACCTTAGACACTAAGGCAGCAGAGGCCGCCCTCATGAAGGAGGAAATAGAATCCCTCGGCGGCAAAGCTCTCATCATCGACATCGGTGTATTGGGCGAACCTGGAATCGAGGCAGACATTTCCCGCTCCGAAGTTATTGCCAATGGCGGCGGCTCGCTTGAGGATTTGCTCCAAAATCCCAGCCGCGAAAAATGTAACCCCTTCGTCACCAATGGAGCCAAAAAAACTCTCATCGAGTTAGTCGGAAAAGAAGCTATCCACGGAGTCGTCACCCTCGGCGGCACCCAGGGCACTTCCACCTGCGCCCCAGTCCTGCAAGCCCTCCCCTACGGTTTCCCTAAGGTCATGCTCTCCACTGCGGCATCGGGAGACGTTGGACCCTTTGTCGGCCTCAAGGACATCACGATGATGTTTGCTGTATGCGACATCCTGGGCCTCAATGTTTTCTCCCGCAAGATCCTCGCCAACGCCGCTGCCGCTGCCTACGGCATGTCACTTGTCAAACGCTGTGTGAGCGAGTCACACGCCAAAGGCGTGATCGGCATGTCCAACCTCGGTGTTCTAACAAAAGGCGCAATGCACGCCATCGAGCGCTTTGAAAAAGCTGGCTACGAGGTCATCACCTTCCACGCCATCGGCGCTGGTGGCGATGCCATGGAGCAAATGATGAAGGAAGGCATCATCACCGCCGTCTTCGATTACGCCATGGGTGAGATTGCTGATGGATGTTTCGATGCCCTCAGAGCATCAGGTCCTGACCGACTAACCGTCGCTGGAAAACTCGGACTCCCCCAAGTCATTTGCCCCGGAGGATCAGAGCACCTCGGCATCCTTGTCAGCGAACCTAACAAAATACCCGACGGCTACGAAAACCACCAGATCACCTGGCACACGCCTTATGTCTTTGTGCCTCGCCTCAACGCCGAACAGCAAACAAAAATTGCCAACACCATCGGTGAGCGACTCCAGTATTCCAAAGAAAAAACCGCCTTCCTCATGCCCCTCAAAGGCGTCTCTAGCTACTCCGCAGAAGGCGGCGAGCTCTACAACACAGACCTCGATGCCGCCTATTGGGAAGCATTACAAAACGCCCTCCCCGAGCAAATCGAAGTAGAATCCCTCGACCTCACGGCCGAAGACCCAGCTTTCGTCGATCACGCCGTTGATAAACTCATCAGCATGATCGAATCCTAAACCTACCAACTAACTACTAACTACTATAAAAAAATGGCAGACCTAGACGACATCAGAGACGGAGATAACTTCGGTCTCAACACACCCGCAGACACCAGCAGTTTCTATCTCAAAGGCATGAACAGCGCCTCATGGGGAATCAAGAACCGCATGTCCCGCATTTTCAACCGCAAGTCCGGACGCACCGTGATGCTTGCCTTCGACCACGGTTTCCTCATGGGACCAACATCTGGTCTCGAGCGCATCGACCTCAACATCGCGCCCCTCGCCGAGGAAGCCGATTGCTTGATGGGTTGCCGCGGAATGATCCGCACATCCATTCCTGCGGAAAACACCAAGCCGATCTGTCTCCGCACAGACACCGGCACCACCATCCTAACAGAGATGAATCACAACGTGCTTATCTCCGAGGAAGACGCCGTGAGCATGAACGTATCCGCCATGGCAGCCATGCTCGCCATCGGTGATGCTGACACCGAGGCATCCACCATCGCGAACTTCAGCCGCCTTGTTGACATTGGAAACAAATACTCCATCCCCGTGATGGGCGTGACCGCTGTTGGCAAAGACATGGCTCGTGATTCCCGCTACTTCGGCCTCGCCTCCCGCGTCTGTGCTGAGAACGGTGCATCCATCGTCAAAACTTACTACACAGAAGGCTTCGAGAACGTTGTGGCAGCATGCCCCGTTCCTGTCGTGATCGCCGGTGGTAAGAAGCTCCCTGAGCTTGAAGCACTTGAGCTTTGCTACAACGCCATCCAGTGCGGAGCCTCCGGCGTCGATATGGGCCGCAACGTTTTCCAATCCGAGCAACCACTCGCGATGATGAAAGCTGTGAAGTCCGTTGTGCATGACAATGCCACCGCCGCTGAAGCCTTTGATCTCTTCGAGACACTCAGCAACGAAGCGTAATAATCTCACTCAAGATCCGTCTGGTCCCGCCGATCAGACGGATCTTTTTTACCCACTATCCACACCAACAACCATGACCCACACTGATCGAATCACCCGCCTCAAATCCATCACCAGTGGAGCACCCCAGCTCAGCATCGGAACACTAACAGGCGATATGATGCACCAGGGAAACGACCTCCAAACTCTGGAAACTGCCGGCATCAACCTCCTGCACCTCGATGTCATGGACGGCACCGTGTGGCCAAAAATCTCCGTAGGTTCTGGTTTTCTAGCAGGACTCAAAACTGACCTCATCAAAGACGTCCACCTGCTCACCTCGCACTGCGATAAACACATCGCCGACTTCGCCGCTGCGGGTGCCGACATCATCACCGTGCAGATCGAAGAATGCGATGATTTTCCTGCCACTCTAGCAGCCATCCGCGAAACAGGTTGCCTCGCCAGCGCCGGAATCTACCCCACCACACCCATCGAAGACCTCCTCCCCCACCTCGCGCTCTGCGACGTGGTATTTCTCCTCTCCATCGGCCCTAACACTGGTAAAGAAACCTTCTTCGATGTGGTAGCCGACCGCATTACCCAACTCCGCGAAGCGAAACCCGACCTCGTCCTCGCCATCGATGGCGCAGTCAAAAAAGACAACATCGCCCAACTCGCCACCTACCAGCCCGACCTCATCGTCACTGGCAGTGCCGTGTTCGACGGCGGCGATGTACCAGCCAACATCGCTCAAATGCAAACCTCCATCGAGCAGGCATCCTAACACATAACACCTAACCACCTAAAACTTTTCCCCATGAACCAAGAACTCATCGAAAAAGCTCAAGCTCGCAAAGCCTCCTTCTCCACCGACCTAACAGACCCCCTCAAACCCCACGCAGGGAAAGTCGCCATCGTCACCGGAGCTTGTGGAGGCATTGGCCGCGCTACTGCTGAGAAACTGCACGCCGATGGTGCAACGGTCGTAGGCATGGACATCAACCCCGCGATCGTCGAAAACCTAACAGGCGACGGACTCAGCGGAGTTGTCTGTGACATCACCGATGATGCAGCACTGGAGGCTGCCGTCGATCAAGTCATCACCGATCACGGCGGACTCGACATCATCGTAGCCAACGCAGGAATTTTCAAATCCGGTGAATACATCGAGGTATTAGGCGATAGCTGGGACTTGCACATGAAGATCAACCTCACCGCAACGCAGAGGTTTCTGCGTTTCTCCATCCCCTATCTCAAGGAGGGCATTGGAGCCTCCATCATCATCATCGGCTCGCGCAACTTCTCCGCCCCCGGCCCCGGTGCCGCCGCCTACTCCGTCACCAAAGCCGGAGTGACCCAGCTCGCCCGCGTCGCTGCTCTTGAGCTAGCCCCCTTTGGCGTGCGCGTCAACACGCTGCACCCCGATGCAGTTTTCGATACCGAAATCTGGACCGAAGAAGCTCTGAAAAAATCTGCCGATCGCTACGGCATGACCGTGGAGGAATACAAAACCAAGAACCTCCTCCGCACCGAGATCAAGTCCACCGACATCGCCCTGATGGTCAGCACCGTCGCAGGCCCCGCCTTCAAAGCCACCACCGGAGCACAAATTCCTATCGACGGAGGAAACGACCGGGTTATCTAACATTATCCCACCGCAGCGTGTGGGATGTCCTTTGTTTTCAGTAGTTCAACGAGTTCACTGAGTGCTGATGAGTCTGCACTTAATGTGGACTCGTCAATGATCGCTCGCTCCCCAGTTTTAAGATACATAAACAGAATCCCTTGAGTGAATTGCGATTGGGTGATTGCTGCCCACGGGCAAAAACTGCTGACGCCACATTCCGTTTCTAACAGACCATCTTCCTGCACTTCTATCACAGTAGTTCGCTCATTGATATGCGCTGCCGCACGGTCGTATTCTTCATTTAAAACACGGTTGTATGGCAACTGCTTTATCAATGAGTAAACGAGTGCCAACGAAAATACGGCAAAGCCAAATAGATGCTCTGCCTGATAACTTATCCAGCTACCGAAGGCAAACAGCAGCCAGTAAAGAGCAACTTCTTGGAAGTAACGCAGACGTGTGTCCGATGCATAGGGCTCCCCTTTAATTTTCATCTCCGCGATGTACTGGGCTTTTCCATGAGTAAAACTATATTTCATAGGCCTTTATTTGATAAGTTGATTCAGAGTGTAGCAGTAAGTTTTGTTTAGCAGCTTGCTGCCTTTGTCAGAGACGAGACCTTCAATCTCGATTTGATAGACACGACCTGCTTCAAGTTTCTCCAGCCAAAGTTCGTGACGGATGTCTGATCTCTTCATTCGTTGGGTGATACGCTCGGTGCGTTTATCGAGCTTGGGTCCCCCATAGCTCCACTTATCCTCATATCGGTATGAGTGAATGCGGATCTTTGCCTGATCGATCTGGCGTAGCCCTGTTGGTTGAGTGAAACTGAGCGTGAATCCCTTCCGCGTGAGATTAATGCTCTGCACATCGTAGGGAGTTTTCCCCTTCCAAGTAATACGCTGCACGCCCTCTGCGGGCTTGCCCCAGCCACGCACTGTTTGGCCGATGTAGAGGGTCTTGCCATCGGGGGAATACGTCACGCTTAATACCCAATTTGTATGACCCTT
>JBMYYO010000142.1:0-8299 GCA_049609505.1 Akkermansiaceae bacterium
CTTGTGATTCACTCGTGAACTACAAAAGTTTTTATGGTTAATATTTTTGATATCCGCTAACATTAAGCAGCTTTGTGTATGACGGCTTAACCACTATCCATTTTGTTGTTAATGAAACTATGACTCATCATTAACAAGCCCTCTTTAAGTCAACCTATGAACAACAAAGCTGTTTGATGTTAATTTGAGGGTTGTTTATTGACAACAAAAAATCTTGAGTGTATTCTGCGGCACCCCGATGAAGCTCGACACTAGCCAAGCCGTTCAATACCACACAGGAGCATTTCCTCCCCGCATTCTCGACTATTCCGCTTTTCTCTCTGATTTACTGGAAGCGACCGATGCCTTGGCCCGCTATGACCAGATGCTCCAAGGGATGCACAACAGTGAAATCCTTCTAGCTCCTTTGCGCGGTCAAGAGTCACTGGCGTCTTCCCGTATGGAAGGCACTTTCAGCACTCTGGAGGAAATTCTACAGCTCCAAGAGGAAAGCGAAGGTGAAGACCCTGCGAAAGTCGCTAAAGAATACCGTTCAGAAGCCGTTGAAACCTACCTTTATGGTCGAGCTCTTAAAGAGGCTCACCAGCAACTTTCTGACGGCTATCCTCTCTCAGAATCTCTCATTAAACGCATGCACCAGCTTCTCCTCTCCTCTGGGCGAGGCACAGGAAAATCACCTGGCGAATATAAAGCCGAGCAAAATTACATTGGTGCCTCAGGCGGCGTGCTCGTCAGCTACATTCCGATCTCCCCAGAAGCGCTCAGCTCAGGAATGGAAAACCTGCTATCATACTTAACAGATGATTCCGTTCCCCCCTTGCTCAGGGTTGCGTTATGTCACCTCGAGTTTGAAGCTCTTCACCCCTTTAAGGATGGAAACGGGCGTGTCGGACGTATCCTCATCACTCTCTTACTTTGGCGCCTCAACGTCATCTCAAAACCTCACTTTTACATCAGTCGCTATTTTGAGGAAAATAAAGCAAGCTACATACAGATGATGCGGAATGTTTCAGCTGAAGGCTCTTGGGAAGATTGGATTAAGTTCTTCCTTTCTGCTGTCACCTCCCAAGCGCGGCAAAACCTAGCCATCGCCGAGTCAATCCAATCTCTCTATGAGGAAATGAAAATCCGCTTTTCGGCCTTGCTCGCCTCCCGCTACTCCACCCAAGCTCTCGACTACATCTTTGCCAATCCCGTTTTTCGCAACAGCCGCTTCACCAACAACGCTGGGATTCCAAAACAAACGGCAGCCCGTTTCTCACGAGTGTTACTCGAAAACCAACTTCTTGAAACAAAACTAGAACCCTCTGGCCGCCAGTCCGCCGTCCACGCCTTTGAACCCCTTCTCAAGCTCGTTAGAATTTGATGCCAACTCAAAAATTTTTCTGGTAGTATTCACTGATCTTTTTCCGCCTTGGCCTCACAGGAAAAATCCGGCGCGTATGCTACCAGAAACTTTTCCTCATTGGTATGATTTGGAGAATGATGTATTGATATTTGATGGTGAAGGATAAATCGGCAGGCTACAACAAGCCGGACTTGGAAAGTTGATTCTCTCTGATCAGTCATATTGCCACTTCTTCCTCCACGGGGAGGGAGGCGAAGATGGTGATGATCTGGCCGTTTTCGTTATGCTCTGCTGGGTTGAAGTCCTGGATTGTTTGATCGATTTGGTAGCCGGCGGCGGTGAGGAGGTTTGTCAGCTCTCGGGGCCAGAACCATGTGAGGTGATGAGTGCTGGTGCTGGAGTCTGTGGGGTTGCCATCAGTGTCTAACATCTCATAACGATGCTCGCGGGTGAGGCGTTGGGAGAGTCTATCGATCTGAAAGGTGGTGTGGCATTTGGCGCTACTGCCATCGGGGAGGTAGGTTTCGTGATCGAGGAATTCTTCACCCTCCTCAAGCTCTCCGGTGATTTCTGCCCAGGGGATGAAGGTTGTTAGGTAGAGTCCGCCGCCGGGGTGGAGGTGGCGTTGGGTGGTTTCTAACAGGGTGGAAACTTTTTGGTAATCGAGTAGTTGTAGCGTGAAGGCGGGGATGACGATGGCGGAGTAGGTGGCTCCGGTTTGGAAGTCCGCCATATCGGCCTGGTGCAGCACGGGGGAGAGGTCTGATTTTTCTGCAGACTCCTGGCAGATGGCGAGCATCTCGGGGGAGTTGTCCAGCCCTTCCATGAGGTATCCTTTTCCTAACAAGTCTAGCAGTAATCGACCCGATCCGCAGCCTAGCTCCAAGGCGGTGCCAGGGTGCCGAGCGAGGAAGGTTTCCAGAAGGGGTAATTCCTCATCAAAGCCCTGCCAGAAGGCATCGTGAAGAGTGGCTTCTAGGTCTGTGTACATGCGCTGTTAGCTTGAAGACTTGGGCTTATGCAAACTCTGGGCGGATGAAGGCGTAGAGGGTGGTGCCGGGTGTGGTCGGGCGCATTTCATCGTGGGAAACTTGCAGCCCGCGGCTCTCTGTAACGTGGAAGAGCAGGAGGTGATCCTCGCCATACATCTGCTGGAAGTCCTCCATGGTGAATTGCTCGGTGATGGTGGTTTTTTTAATCACGTAGCCTTCTGCAGCCATCCGTTCGAGGGTGCGGAATTTGGGTCGGTTGGGGAAGCTGATACGCCCGCGCATGTGGGCGGCTACGGCATTGTTGTGGAAGGCATCGTCATCGTGGGGTGCTACCTGCCAGACGTTTTCACTGCCAAAGACGTGCACGAAGTGGTGGGCGGCAAGTGAGTTCACCTCATCGTTGGATGTGGTGGCGATGAGTTGGCCTAGACCGGTGAGCTCGAGCTCGTCTTCCACGTACTCGGAGAGGATGTTGGCGCGGTGGGCGGGTAGTCCCTCGAGCTTGGCTCGGGCGATGTTGCTGTAGTTTGTGTCTAATAATAGGACGTCATAGCCATCGTCTTTGAGGGCTTTGGCTGCGAGGTTGACCCATTGCCCAGCACCGGCGAAGAGAATGCCGCGTGGGTTTTTGGTAGCGAGGCCAAGTTTGCGGGCGAGTGGGGCTGCGAGTAGGCCGTAGAAGGTGACGGTGCCAACGATGACAATGAACACGATGGGCACCATGAGTGGTGTCACCTCGCCGATGCTTGCGTCTAGTTTTCCTTCTACGACAGCGTGTTCAAATTCGAGCGCAAAAATCGCTGTCACCGCCGCTGCTACGATCCCTCGTGGTGCCATCACTGAGAGAAAAACCTGCTCCTTGAAGTTAACTTGCTTGGAGAAGAGGTTCGCAATAAAAACCGAAGCTGGGCGCACAACCACAATCAAAATAGCTAACAGGGTGAGCCCCGGTATGAGGGCTTCTTGCAGGGATGATATCTCTACCCGACCTGATAAAATGATAAACAGCACAGAGATGATCAGCACGCGGAGGTTTTCCTTAAACTCTAAAATGTGTTTTACTGAGACGGACTTCTGGTTTGCTAACGCGATGCCTAGCACGGTGCAGGTTAGTAGGCCGGACTCGGCTTGGATGGCATTGGATGCAGCAAAGGCGGTGGCGGTGACCGCGAGGAGGAAAACCGAATGCAAGTAATCAGGGATGAGGTGGTGCTTGAGAAGGAGCTCGATGATTTTGGCGAGCACGAAGGCAAGAACTACGCCGATAAATAGGGTGAGGCCGAGTGCGCGGAGGATTTCCTCTTTCGCCGCATCCATGTTTCCAGAGATGGCCGCTTGATAGACGAGCACGGCGAGGATGGCTCCCACGGGATCAATGACGATGCCTTCCCACTTTACAACGTTGCCGACCTTTTTGGACGGCTTGATGTGGCGTAGCAGTGGTGCAATAACGGTCGGCCCCGTAACAACGAGGATAGCTCCAATCAAAGCTGCCACTCGCCAATCATACCCCAGCAAGTAGTGGGCAGCACCAGCAGTGAGGATGAAGCTGACCACCACGCCTAGGGTGCAGAGCCGCAGCACGGGAGCACCACTTTCCTTGAGGTCAGAGAACTTGAGTGTCAGACCTCCTTCGAACAAGATGATTGCTACGCAGAGTCCGACGGCTGAAAGTAGGACATCGTTTCCTACGATAAAGGTATCGATTGTGACGCCCGCGAAGTTTCCTAAGGCAAAACCAAAGCCCAGCAAGAGGAGAATGGATGGAAGTTTGCAGCGCCAGGCTAACCATTGCGCTGCGATACCGAGGGCGAGAACGAGTGTGAAATAAGTAAGAGGGGACATTGCTAGAAGGGTGATTAATGCCTATCCTAGCCCGTTTGACGATTGTAAATGCACGAAAATTTTGCAATGCACGGAAGAAAAACATGCAAATAATCGGCTTGGTGGCTTGACGCATCATGGTGGTTTGACCAGTCTGCTAATGAAGGTATCCAAACACTCCACGTTTGGGTCCGTCACCCGAAGCGTGCATACCCCCCATAGGCACCTACATTTACACCATCACAATAATTGAAGTTAAACAGTGTATTCTAACGAAGACTACCTATTGGAGCTCCTAACAGAAGCCGGGCTGGTGACTGCAGAGGAGATCGAGGCCATTCGTGGTCAGCTCAGAGGCAGGGAGAGCGTAATCGAGCGCCTGATTGGCGGAAACCATGTGAGCGAAGAGCAAGTGGCGCGAGTCTGCGCTGAGAACTCGAGCATGGATTTCATCGATGTGGCGCACACTCCCATCGCACCTGATGTATTTGAGAAAGTTTCTGACGAGATTGCCAAGAGGTTTCGCGTTGTGCCCGTCTATGATGATGGCATGAGCCTGACCATTGCGGTGGCTGATCCGTTAGACTTTGAAGTGCTCGATACCCTCCCGCATTTACTCAACCGTGAGATTACACCCGTGTGTGCTACTGCTAGCGGCATCGCTCAGGTGATCAAACAAAACTACGGTGGCGATGTAGATGGTGACGGTGAGGTCGATGATAGCGTGACAGTGGTTGGCGCAGACGGTGATGAGGAGGCGGCGGATGATGCGCCCATTATTAAGATGGTTTCCACGATGCTAGTGGAGGCATTCAAGATGCGCGCCAGTGATATTCACATTGAGCCATTAGAGACCACACTGCGGATTCGTTTCCGTGTGGATGGCAAGCTCATTGAGGTGGATAACCACCCTAAAAAACTTCACCCCGCGATCATCGCCCGTCTCAAGGTGATGAGCGGCAGCATGAGTATTGCTGAGAAACGCTTACCGCAGGACGGCAGAATCCAAATCCGTGTCTCAGGTAAGGAGGTGGATCTCCGTGTTTCATCCGTTCCTAGTAACCATGGCGAAAGTATCGTTATGCGTATTCTTGACAAGAGTGCCCTGATGCTTGGCCTTCCTGAGCTGGGATTCTTGTCTGATGACCAAGAGGTGGTGGATAACCTCATCCGTTTGCCCGATGGTATCATCCTGGTGACAGGACCTACTGGTTCTGGTAAAACGACAACACTCTACGGTTGCTTAAACACCATCAATACCTCAGATCGCAAGATTATCACTGTGGAGGATCCTGTGGAGTATGAGCTGCCAGGGATTAACCAGGTGATGGTAAAAACAGACATCGGTATGACTTTCGCCGCCGCCCTGCGGGCAATGATGCGCCAGGCGCCAAACATCATCATGCTTGGTGAGATTCGAGATGAGGAAACGGCGAGCATCGCCATCCAGGCCGCTCTAACAGGTCACTTGGTGTTTTCCACCTTGCACACCAATGACGCCCCCGGTGCCGTTGCTCGTCTAGCAGATATTGGGATCAAACGTTTCCTGATCGCCTCCTCCGTGCGCGCAATTATCGCCCAGCGATTGGTGCGGAAATTATGCCCTAGCTGTAAGACATCTGCCGCCCTGACCGAGCGGGAAATGCGCACTCTGAACCTTGATGTCAAGCAAGTGGCAGAGAGCGATATCATGGGCCCCAACGGCTGCGACCTCTGCCGAGGCGGTGGCTTCAAAGGACGGATGGGCATTTTCGAACTCTTTAACGTGGACGATGAAGTTCGCCACCTGATCAATGAGGACCTTACCTCGCCCCAACTGCGCCGCCGCGCTCGTGAGCTAGGCATGCGCACCCTGCGTGAGGATGGCATCCGCAAAGTCCTAGCAGGCTCCACCTCAGCGGCGGAAGTCCTCCGCGTCACCATGGCTGATAGCGATTAATTATCCCGTCAATCATCAATCTAACATTTTCTAACAGAAACACATCTCCACATCTTTCATGGACAATTCACAACTCATCGATATCTTTGTCAACCGTGGCATGATCGACCAGTATCTTGCCTCTGACATCTCTCAGGAAATTGAGAACAGCGGCAAGGAAGTCGCGGAAATTCTTGCTGACTACGAGGTCATTCAAGAAAAAGAAGACGTCTGGCCGATCGTTGCTAACGAGCTCGGCTCGGGTATGGTCGATCTAACAAACTTCGAGCCGCCAGCGGAGCTCCTCTCGCTGGTGCCTGCAGGAATGGCCCGCCTACACGGGGCCTTGCCAGTGAACGTTGATAGCGAGGGACTGACCGTTTGTTTGGTCGATCCACTTAACCCGCAAACTCTTGAGGATTTGCGCTTTGCCTTGGGTAAAGAAATACTCCTCGCCATTGCTCCCAGCCACATCGTTGAGAAAAAAATAGCAGACTCCTACGGCGGTGAAGCGCAAGCCATGGATGATGTTCTCAGCCAGCTCCAGATTGATGGAGTGGGTGCAGATGGCCCCACGGATGCAGACATTGAGGCAGAGGCAAATTCCGCGCCGATCATTCGCTACGTGGACTTGGTTCTATACCAAGCCATTAATGAGGGTGCGTCAGATATTCACTTTGAGCCGTTCGAGCGTGAGTTCAAAATCCGCTACCGTGTGGACGGCTCGCTCTACGAGATGGCGCCGCCGCCACCGCACCTTGCCCTGCCGATTCTTTCTCGCGTGAAGGTGATGTCGAACATGAACATCGCTGAGAAACGCATCCCGCAGGACGGTCGCATCGTCAAACACGTCGGTGAAAAACAAGTCGATATGCGTGTTTCCACCCTGCCTACCCAACACGGTGAGAGCGTGGTGCTTCGTGTTCTGGACCGGAGCAATATCAATCTCACTCTGGATATGCTTGGTATGCCGAGTTCCATCTTTGAATACATCAATGAGACCGTGCGGAAACCTAATGGTATCTTCGTTTGCACAGGACCTACTGGTGCGGGTAAGACCACTACCCTTTATGCGGCGTTGAGAGAGATCAACACGATTGACTCCAAGCTCCTCACAGCGGAAGACCCCGTGGAATACGATGTCGATGGCATTATTCAGGTGCCCGTAAATGATGGCATCGGGCTATCATTCTCCCGCATTTTGCGAGCCTTCCTGCGTCAGGACCCAGACCGAATACTGGTTGGGGAGATTCGTGACTTGGACACCGCACAAATCGCCATTCAGGCGTCTCTCACAGGTCACTTAGTGCTATCAACTCTACACACCAACGATGCCCCCGGAGCGGTGACTCGCTTGGTCGATATGGGAACTGAGCCGTTTCTCGTAGCCGCCTCCCTTGAAGGTGTGCTTGCTCAGCGGCTCCTGCGGACGATCTGTAAAGACTGCCGGGCATCCTACGAGCCGAACGAAGCATTGCTCAATCAACTAGGAGTTTCCTCCCACGAGCTGGGTGATAAGGAGTTCTACACCGGACAAGGCTGCGATATCTGTGATGATTCTGGCTATAAAGGACGCCGAGGATTGTTTGAGCTGCTAGACATCACGGATCCAATCCGCGATCTTATCACCGAGCGTGCACCTACCGTGGTGCTCAAGCAGAAGGCCATTGAGCTAGGGATGCAAACCTTACGCGAAGATGGCTTGCGTAACATTTATGATGGAAACACCACCATTGAGGAGGTCCTGAAATACACCTAAATCAGGGCAAACACGCTGCTTCTGTGACAAAATACACAGGATCGGCATTTTTATGTTTTCAAACCTCACCGTAATCACCAAGATCAATCAACACACTTCACAATAACCAATTCAATCTATGGCTAACTTCCAATATTTGGCACTCGATGCCAAAGGCGAGCAAACAACCGGCACCGTTCAGGCAGGCTCTGAGTCTGATGCTATCCAGCAACTCCGCGGACAAGGACTCTACCCCACACAAGTGGTAGAAGAAGGTAAAGGAACCCTCACCGCAGGTAAAACTAAAGCGAAAGCGCGCGGTAAAACCAAAGTCAAAAAAGTTTCCGGCGGCAAGATCAAGCCCAAGGTGCTGATGATTTTCACCCGTCAGCTAGCAACGCTGATTGACTCAGGTTTGCCACTTCTCCGTGGACTTACCGTTCTTGGTAAGCAGGAGCCGAACCCTGTGCTCAAGTCCA
>JBMYYO010000143.1:0-8164 GCA_049609505.1 Akkermansiaceae bacterium
CCCTTCACTCACTCCCTGCGTTCCACTACCAAGCCCTCAGCCTCGACTGGGTGTATCCAGAGAGAATGAGATTCCATGCCTCTGCCTGCCATGACAAAAACATCGGGAAAACTGGAGCGCAAATTATCAAAAGCACCCTATCCCTACTCTCCACTTACCCAGTGCTAGAATGAACCTCACAAGCAATATCCGCGGTCACAAAAATCACGACTCACAAACGCATTGACGTGCCCACCATCCGCTCCTAGACTCCGCCGCCGTTTCGCATTTTTGAGACGGATCATTACCTAAAATACTATCATGGCAAATTACGCAATTAACGGATTTGGACGCATCGGCCGCAGTGTGCTGCGCGCACTCGTACAGAATGGCGAACTCTCTAAAGTCGTCGCGATCAACGACCTCACCGACAACAAAACTCTCGCCCACCTTCTTAAATACGACTCCGCCCAAGGCCGTGTCTCCTACTCCGTCGATTATGACGAGGACTCCATCATCGTTGATGGCCACAAAATTCACGCCACCGCTGAGCGTGATCCAGCTGCCCTCCCATGGGCTGACCTCAATGTTGACGTCGTTCTCGAGTCCACTGGATTCTTCTGCTCACGTGAAGGTGCCTCCAAACACCTCACCGCTGGAGCCAAGAAAGTTCTCATCTCTGCACCTGCATCTGATCCTGATCTCACCATGTGCATCGGCATCAACGATGACCTCTACAACGCAACTGAGCACAATATCGTTTCTAACGCATCCTGCACCACTAACTGCCTTGCCCCTCTGGTAAAAGTTCTCAATGACAAGTGGGGAATCGAAAGTGGCTTCATGTCCACCATCCATTCTTACACTGGTGACCAGAACCTGCTTGATGCACCACACAGCGATCTCCGCCGTGCTCGCTCCGCAGCCATCAACATCGTGCCATCCTCCACAGGAGCAGCCCGCGCCATCGGCGAGGTTATCCCTGAAATGAAAGGTAAACTCAACGGAGGTGCCTTCCGCGTTCCTACCCCTACTGGCTCCCTCACAGACTTCACCGCCATCCTCAAGTCAGGAACTACTGCAGAGGAAGTCAACGCAGCCTTCAAAGCCGCTGCCGAAGGCCCCATGAAAGGTGTGCTCTCCTACTCCGAAGATCCACTTGTCCTCCAAGACATCGTAAGCGATCCACACAGCTCAATCTTCGATTCAGGCTGCACCATGATGCTCGGCGAAAACTTCGTTAAAGTCTGCTCTTGGTATGACAACGAGTGGGGCTACTCCAGCCGTGCCGCAGAAGGCCTCGCCATGCTCGGCGCGTCCCTCTAAGACACCTAACAAACCATTTCCAAGGCGGGGGAAGCACCACTTCCCTCGCCTTTTTTCACTCCAAAGCCAAAAGCATTTTTTTTAGACAGGATTAACAAGATTTACATGATTAACAGAATTTCCCCTGTCTCTTAATCATGTAAATCTTGTTAATCCTGTCTGAAATACACCTTGTTATTCGCTTAAAAAAATTCCGCAAAAAAGAACCATGTCCAAGCTCTCTATCAGAAACCTCGATGTCTCCGGCAAGTCCGTGCTCATGCGTGCAGACTTCAACGTGCCCCTCAATAGCGAAGGCGAAATCACAGATGACACCCGCATCGCCGCCGCCCTCCCCAGCATCAAACACCTTCTCGATGGCGGAGCCAAACTCACCCTCTGCTCCCACCTTGGCCGCCCTGCTGGTGAGCCAGATCCTAAGTATTCTCTTCGTCC
Organism: Akkermansiaceae bacterium; assembly: GCA_049609505.1. Lineage (GTDB taxonomy): Bacteria > Verrucomicrobiota > Verrucomicrobiia > Verrucomicrobiales > Akkermansiaceae > Oceaniferula. Next base: position 1,741 of record JBMYYO010000143.1, read on the forward strand.
CGTTGCCGCCCGCTTGTCTGAGCTGTTAGAAACAGAAGTCGCATTCGCTGGGAGCTGCGTAGGCACTGATACAGAAGCCGCCCGCACTACACTACAGCCCGGCGGCGTTTTGCTGTTAGAAAATACCCGTTTCCACGCTGAGGAAAAAGCCAACGACTCCGTATTCGCCCGCATCCTCGCCGGTGGTGCAGAAATTTTTGTCAACGATGCCTTTGGCACAGCCCACCGCGCACACGCCTCCACAGAAGGCGTCACCCATCACGTTTCTCAATCCGCCATGGGCTTCCTCATCGAGCGCGAACTCGAATTCCTCGAAGGCAAACTCGCCAACCCCGAAAGCCCCTTCCTCGTCATCATGGGAGGAGCCAAAGTCAGCGATAAAATCGAAGTCATCACCGCACTTCTCGAAAAAGCAGACGCCTTTATCATCGGCGGAGCCATGGCCTACACCTTCCGCAAAGCCCAAGGCCACGCAGTCGGCGATTCCCTCGTAGAAAACGACAAACTCGACCTCGCGCTCGACATCCTCAAACAAGCCGAGGAGAAAAACACCCGCTTCCTCCTCCCCGCAGACACCCGTATCACCCAGGAATTCAAAGACGGTGCTGAGACCCAAGTCACAGCCCCCTACACCGATGGCGGCAGCATCCCAGACGGCTGGGAAGGCATCGACATCGGAGACGTCGCCATCCAAGACTTCTGCTCTGAAATCATGCAGGCCAAAACCATCGTCTGGAACGGCCCCATGGGCGTATTTGAAATTGGCTCCTTTGAGGCTGGCACCAAAGCCGTCACCGAAGCCGTGGCTAAAACAGACGCCCTCTCCATCGTCGGAGGTGGCGATTCCGTCACAGCAGTCAAAAAATATGGTCTTGCCGATCAAATGTCCTTCATTTCAACTGGTGGCGGAGCATCCCTCGAACTGCTCGAAGGAAAAACCCTCCCTGGCGTAGCCGCCCTCACCAATGCCTAGTCAACCAATCAACTAATCAACCAAACTCATGCGCAAACCAATCATCGCCGCTAACTGGAAAATGAACAAAGGCCCTCGTGACACCGAGGATTTTCTTAATGCCTTCACCGCCAAAGTTGGCAAATTCACCGCTGATGTGGATGTGGTTATCTCACCTCCTTTTGTTTCTATCCCTGCCGCCATCGCCTCCATTGCTTCTAACTCTGATGTTTCCATCGCAGCGCAAAACGTTTCTGAAAACGACAGCGGAGCCTTCACAGGTGAGGTCAGCGCAATGATGCTCAAGGAGCTTTTTGTCCGCTACGTCATCATCGGCCACAGCGAACGCCGCACCCTCTATGGTGAGACGAACGCCGACATCAATGCCAAGATCAAAAAGGCACGCGAAACCAACCTTAAAGCCATTTTCTGCATCGGTGAAACCCTCGAAGAACGTGAAGCTGGAAACCTTGAGTCCGTTCTCCGTTCACAAATCACTGAAGGGCTCGAAGGGATTTCTGAAAAGGACATGCGGGAAACCGTCGTTGCCTACGAACCCGTCTGGGCGATTGGCACTGGCGTAGTAGCCACCGCAGAGCAAGCCCAAGAAGCACACGCCTTTGTCCGCTCCGTTCTCATCGAGCTCTACGGTGAGGAAACAGCGCAAAAAGTCCGCATCCAATATGGCGGCAGCATGAAGGCATCCAACGCCGCTGAACTTCTCGCTCAACCGGACATTGATGGCGGCCTCGTCGGCGGCGCTAGCCTTGAGGCACAAAGCTTCCTTGATCTCATCAAGGCAGTGGCGGGTGAATAATCCGTTAGCGTTGCAAGACTCTCTGACCCAACCTCCCCTTGCTTGGTTCAGCCTTTGAGCCGAACCACAGAAGACACGGGGCTATGAATCACTCTGCTCTTCCCGCTTTTTAATTCTAACAGAAGCTAACTCTGCGGCAAGTTCTGCGCCGTAGAGGAAGGCCTGCATTGCAAAGTAAACCCAGAAGAGCACAAGCACCAACGTTAGCGCGCTTCCGTAAAAACTCCCTACATCGGTGTGCTTCAAAAACAAGGCGAGGCCTGTTTTCAGCAGAAACAAGAGCAACGCACTCACCAGACCGCCTGCCAGTGCCTCAGAGTATTTGGGTGGGCGTGCTGGCAACCAACGCATCGCAATAGAGGCTAGCAGAACCATCGCTCCAAATGAAATCAGCGGGGAAATCAAACTTGCTAACTGAAGCAACCACGGCGATTCCGGCAGCGCGTTGACAAACAAACTTAGTATCGTTTCTAGCACCACCGCACTGGCGATAAACACGCCAAGGGCAAGCAGCATTCCCGCTGCCAGCAACCGACTCGTCACCCCAGCAATCGCCGCCTTCCGTCCCTTCTTCCGCGGCGCGCCAAACACCTTGCCCAGCGATTTCCTAAGCTCAGCTAGAACCTTGGTAGCGGCAAAGAGCAACAACACACCACCAATTAACGGTGAAATCCCCGAGCCAACCCAGCGAACATCTTGTTTCAAAATCTGCGCAAAATAGCTTCCCACTGTGTTACCCGCCATGTGACTAGCCTCCGCGAGAAATATCCGAGTCGCCGTCTCTTCATCCACAAAAATTGAGGCCACTGACACGCCCACCAACAGAATCGGCACCAGAGAGATCAACGAGTAAAATGCCAATGCCGCCGCCTCATCAGCATGTTTACGCCGCCACCACTTTACTCCAGCACGGAGAAATCTGCGTAGCCACCAACGGCATAGTTCAATCAACCTCATTTGAGGCCGCTATGATAGGAAAATTCAGTCGCTTATGCGAGGTATAAAATTTGAAGACTGATTGCCTAAGTACAGTTGAAGCTGCATAGAGCGAATGCCCCATGCAGGTTCATTAAACAATGATGTGCTATCGTGTGGATCTACCCGTGGCTGGAAGGAAACGATAGTAAACCTCTAACATAAATGTAGCTAAACAAGTGCGGTAGTGGTTTGCCATTTGTGAGTTACCTTGATAGCTGGGCGCTACGGCTTTCACCTTGGCTCCACCTCCTACGTTTTTCCACGAGCCGTCAGCATTTTGATTGTTGAGCAATTGATCGCGAAAGAGATCGTTATAAAACCTCCAATCCTCGCCGCCACGATTCATCATCGCTTGGGCATGGTAATAGTGGCGATATAGGTCAGAGTGCTCAGTGTTATAATCGAACTTGGTGTTCTGCTTGATGTATCGTGCACCTTTTCTAACAACCTTGCTGTGAGCCTTGCCCCACATCTGGTAAGCGAGCATTCCGCCCCCAGTCATGGTGTAACCGTTATCGCCAGCTGGATTCGGTGAGGCATAGCCTACGCCACCGCTAGAGTTTTGTTTGGACTCAAGATAATCCAAGGACTTTTTAATGCTGGAAGTAAATGCTCTCGGCTCCCAAAGCTTGGTGTGCTTGCAGGCTTTCAGTGCCTGAATATGCCAGAGTGCGATGGATGTATCACCACCCCGTGCGCCTGACATATCATAAGCATAATCCCAAGAGCCAGAGCTGTGCTGATGCTCAAGAATCCAATCGCCAGACGTCTTGGTGGCTTCATCAAGGTTGGGGAATGGAATGCCTAACGAGTGACAGAATGTAGCGGCCTCAGCCAGAGCATAGGTGGCGATGGCGTGCTCGTATGGCCAGTGTTTATCCTTCACATCGTCTGCAAGTTTACCGCCATTTTTCATGGAAACATTTACCAGAAAAGCAATACCATCGGTAACGGCTTGGCCAAACTCCTCTGAGTTGGGCGTTTCACAATGACCGAGAAAAGCAAGAATGGCAAAACCTGTCATGGATACTTTTTTGTTAGAACACCATGAGCCATCTGCATTTTGTGTTTTCTTTAGCCAGCGCAGTGATTTCATCACCGCTTCCTCACACCGGGCATTCCCGCCATTTTGATCAAGACGATCAAGGCGATCTTGACCACGGCTGCAGCGCTCTTTCAACACAGGCGGCACTCTTTTATGAGGGGGACCACCTCCGTCTCCCTCAAAGCCTTCGCCAAGACCATCACCATCTCCATCCAAACCAAAGTCTGCACTTGGATCTGGCGCATCAGATGTTGGAATCGTAATGAGCGATACTTTCTGGCTAATTAATACCTTACTCGGGCTACCAGATGGAGGAGATGGTTTCCGCTGAACCAAGTTGGTCATCTTAGGTTTCTGGGTATCATCCTTCGGCTTTTCAGGGCCTTCGTAACTGACAATTTCTGGCGTGAATTTTTCCTTATTCGGAAGTAGCCACGCCAGCAGACCAATACCGACCAGCACGACGGTTAGAATGGAAATAAGGATACTCGATATGGTTGAGTTCCGTTGTTGCGCTGCTAGGCGTTGCTGTGCCTCTGGGCTAAGTTGGGCATGTAAGCTCATGGTTTCGTGGTGTTATAGGTTTCAATCCACAAGTTTCAAAGAGCATGAAACTCGTGTCATTGATCACAACGCACGAAGCCAAAAATAGCTTAGAAAAAAATAAAGGGCACCTTACTCACGCAGTTCTTTGAACGATTGAATGATCTTCATGCAATCGCCTCGGGACTTCTCAGAAGCACCCGTAGGCAAGGTCGCCTGTAGCATAATAACGCGATCACCTGCATCAATAGCGATGATAAAAAAACCGATTTTTGACTCACCTGATTTGACACCTACACGGGAAAATAGTGCCTTTTTACCATCAACTTTCCCTTCTGTTGTTAGAGGTTCTTTAGAAAACTTCATGGTCTTCTTCATGCCATCAGTCATCGCCTTGAGGGTCGCCTTCAGATCTACTTTGGAATCCTTTGGTACAGGAAGTTTGGCAACGGCAAAGGAGGCATCACCATCCTTGGATTCACGAAACACCAAGGTCCCTTTCTGAGGTTTTTCCGATTTTTTCCAACCATCGGGAAACGTGATGGTGAATTTTTTATCAAAGGTGACCACCTCAGCCGCCACAGGTAGCACCATGATGAGAGATAGGAGTAGAAGTTTTTTCATAGTCCACAAAGCATACTCTGCTGACTCCAAACCACAAGGCTCATTGTAAACACGAATTTACTACTCCACCTTCGCACGTGGGTGAGTAGAGTCATACGCCTCGCGTAATCGTTCTTTGGTAACGTGAGTGTAGATTTGTGTGGTGGAGAGTGAGGAGTGGCCTAGGAGGCTTTGCACACTGCGCAGGTCTGCTCCGTGATCTAACATGTGGGTGGCAAAGGTGTGGCGAAGTTTGTGAGGGGTCACGGCGAAACCAATGTCGCTCGCGGCGAGGTATTTCTTGAGGAGCATTTGCACGGCACGGGCGGAGAGTCGTTTTTTGTTAGGGTCTTTGTTTTTGTTGATAAACAAAGGGCCCTCGTGCACGCCGGCTTGTTGGCGGTATTTTTGAATGGCGGCCATGGCATGAGAGCCGATGGGAACAATGCGTTCTTTGTTTCCTTTTCCTAATACCCGCAAGGTTTCTGATAGGAAATCCGCATCGCTGACATCCAGACTCACTAGCTCGGAAACGCGAAGTCCGCTTGAGTAGAATAGCTCCATGATTGCCGTATCACGCGCGGGTTGCCATGGGAGTGCCCGTTTATCTTGCTCCAGCTTATATGGCATTTCTAACAATTGTTCCATCTGTTTCAGGCTAAGAACGACGGGAAGTTTGCGCTCCGCCTTGGGGAGTTGGATGTCGGCCAGTGGACTTTTTTTAAGGCCATATCGGTGGACTAGGAATTTGTAGAGCGAGCGTAGGGCGGCAAAGCGGACGCGGATCGTTGAGCGTGCCATTTCCTGCTTCATAAGCTCGAAGAGGTAGTTGCGGAATTGATCAGGTGTGCCATTGCGCCAGGATGAAAAATCATCGCCTGCGTAGTCGAGGAAAGCGTTGAGAGCGTGGGAGTAGTTCCGCAAAGTGCGTTCGGAAGCGTTACGCTCCACGCGCATAAACTCTAGGAATCCCTCGGCATCGTCGGTCATTACTTAACAAATATAAAACAATCTGCCGCTTGTGACCACTCTGAATATTTGCTAGTTTGAGGATGGAATGATTCGAGAGCGGTATTTGTTTTTAGGAACCTTTCTGTTGGGAGGATTTCTAACGTGGCTACTTGTCACCTCGGACTGGTTAGGCTATCTGAACTCAGAGAGTCCAGCATTGAGTATTCCCGTCGCTGAGAATTCTGCAGATCCAGATAAGGCTCCTATTGAAGAGCAAATCAGGCAACGCTTGGATACGGTCAAAATCCATCAGGTAGATTTTCAGGATGATACTTTTGAAGAGTGCTTGGATTTTTTACGCCTGCGGTTTCGTATGAGAGAACAAGAAATGGGGCTCAAACCTCTCAAGCCAAGCAAGCTAGTCGAGGCTGCGGAATCGAACGGCGAGGACGATCTAGGTGGCATCCCTGATGAATCAACGATCAGGCACGTGAGCTACAAAGCACAGAATGTTTCCGTGCTACACGTCATTGAA
>JBMYYO010000144.1:0-8045 GCA_049609505.1 Akkermansiaceae bacterium
ATTTGTTTTTGTTTGTCGGACTATTTTTTACCCCTATCGGAAGGTTTTGGCTCAATTTTGGGTCGATCGACCAAGGGCGGACGCGTGCTCAAAAGCTTATAACACCTAGTGTTAGCGAGTAATTAGCAGGCAGAAACCATTGGTAAGCCATTAATTAGTAACCGATAACCGCGTCGCTAATGAGTGCCGATAACATCCACCCAGAATTCCAGCGGCAAGTGCCGCGCGAGGAAAAAGAGCAATTGCTTGGGCAGCGTGGTGTTGTAGTTTGGCTCTATGGGCTTTCGGGTTCAGGAAAATCCACCATTGCAAACGCCCTGGAGCGCAGGCTGCATGATGCGGGTCGATTAGTAGCCATGTTAGATGGTGACAATTTACGCAGCGGCCTCAATAGTAACCTTGGATTTACTGATGAAGACCGTTGCGAAAATATCCGCCGTGTAGCCGAGATGGCGAAGGCCGTGGTGCGCACGGGAGCCGTTGTGTTAGTGTCTGTTATCACCCCGCGTGATGCCTTCCGCCGATCCGCCCGCGAAATTGTGGGGAGCGAAGATTTTCTCGAAGTTTACGTCAAAGCATCCTTCGAAACATGTCAGAAAAGAGACGTAAAAGGTCTGTATGACAAAGCTGAGGCTGGCAATATAGTGAACTTTACAGGAAAAGCCTCCGCGTTCGAGGAACCGGCCACCGCCGATCTCATTCTTAACACAGAAGAGTGCGACCTCGATGCATGCACCGAACAATTACTCGTTGCACTCACTCCTAGGGTGCAGCTTTAATGGTTCTAACAGACTTGTCTCTTAACTTTTTCCTGTATCTGGCACCATGGCTTCCTACACACTCAGTCACCTTGATCATCTTGAGTCTGAGGCGATTTTTATTCTTCGCGAAACTGCAGCTCAATTTGAAAACCCTGTCCTTCTTTTTTCTGGAGGTAAGGACTCTATTGTGATGGCGCACCTCGCCTACAAGGCCTTTACTCCAGCAAAAATTCCCTTCGTGTTAATGCATGTTGACACTGGGCACAACTTCCCTGAGACGATGGAATTCCGGGATCAATTTGTTGAAAAAATAGGAGCCCGCCTCGTTGTCGCCAGCGTGCAGGATTCAATAGATCAAGGCCGCGTCACTGAGGAAAAAGGAATCCATGCCAGCCGTAATGGATTACAAACCGTCACCCTGCTTGACGGTATCGAGGAAAATCAATTTGACGCCGCTCTCGGTGGAGGCCGGCGCGATGAAGAAAAAGCCCGAGCCAAGGAACGCTTCTTCTCTCACCGCGATGACTTCGGTCAGTGGGATCCCAAGAATCAACGCCCTGAACTATGGAATATTTTCAACGGCCGCAAACAACACGGCGAGCACTTCCGTGTATTCCCTCTCTCTAACTGGACTGAGATGGACGTCTGGCAGTATATTAAAAAAGAAAATATTGATCTGCCAAACCTCTACTTCTCGCATGAGCGGGAGGTGTTCGAGCGCAACGGCTCATTGCTGGCCGTCACGGACTTCGTCACGGTGCAAGACGATGAGGTTGTAGAAAAAAAGACCGTCCGCTTTCGCACAATCGGCGATGCCACTTGCACCGGAGCGGTGGAGTCACCAGCCGCCGATATTGATGCCGTTATCCAAGAAGTTGCCACTGCCCGCCAGACGGAACGAGGGACTCGGTCAGACGATAAGCGCTCAGAAACCGCCATGGAAGATCGCAAGAAGGAAGGCTACTTTTAGATGCCTTTATTTTACCGCTTCCAATTCTAACACTTTACCACTCAGCTCGCCCTAACCGACACCATGTCTGCTACAGCTACATCACCCGTTGACGAGTCCGTTTCCACAGACGGTTATCTCGATATGGACCTGCTCCGTTTTACCACGGCTGGCAGCGTCGATGACGGAAAATCCACACTCATTGGCCGCCTTCTCTATGATTCGAAAAATACCTTCGACGATCAAATGGAAGCCGTTGAGGAGTCGAGTAAATCACGTGGTGATGAGAATGTGAACCTCGCCCTTCTAACAGACGGTCTTAAAGCCGAGCGCGAGCAGGGAATTACGATCGATGTGGCCTACCGCTACTTCGCTACACCCAAGCGAAAATTCATCATCGCAGACACCCCGGGGCATATCCAATATACCCGTAATATGGTAACGGGTGCATCCACAGCAAATCTCGCTATTATTTTGGTCGATGCACGCAAGGGTGTGATTGAGCAAACCTGCCGCCACTCGTTTATTGCCAGCCTGCTCCGCATCCAGCACATTGTGGTTGCTGTAAACAAGATGGACCTCGTGGACTACTCTCAAGAGGTTTACGATAACATCGTTTCAGCATACAAAGATTTTGCTTCTCGCTTGGATAACGTCGTGGATATCACATTCATCCCCATCAGTGCATTGAACGGCGATAATGTCGTTGATAAATCAGACCAAATGGACTGGTATCAAGGCTCTTCGCTTCTTTATCATTTGGAGACCGTTTACATTGGCAACCAAGAAAACCACGTAGAAGCACGCTTCCCCGTACAGTGGGTGATTCGTCCACAGTCAGACAAGTGGCACGACTTCCGTGGCTATGCCGGACGAGTAGCTGGAGGTGTTTTCAAACCCGGCGATAGCGTCACCGTGCAGCCGTCTGGTTTTTCTACCAAAATCAAAGCTATCCATGCTGATGAAAAAGAGGTTCCCGAAGCATACTCACCTTTATCTGTAGCAATCACTCTTGAGGATGAAATTGATATCTCAAGAGGCGACATGATTGTGAAGTCAAACAATCCGCCCGAAGTCGGTCAGGACATCAACGCGATGATCTGCTGGTTTTCAGATAAACCGATGCAGCCTCGTGGAAAATACATCATCCGTCACACCTCGCGCGAAGCAAAGGCTCTCATTAAAGACGTGAAATATAAGGTAAATATCAATACCTTGCACAAAATAGAGGATGATCTTGAGTTCCGCCTAAATGATATCGGTCGGATAAGCCTACGTGTCTCGGCACCGATCATTCATGATCGATATAAGCGCAACCGAACGACAGGATCCTTCATACTCATCGATCCGATGACGAATGAAACGGTTGCTGCCGGCATGATCGCTTGATCGCTTTTTGCGACCGACACTTTTAAAAAATCCCTTAATTATAGCAAGGGACTTACTCAGTGATTGCGAAACTTCTCGCATACACTTATTATTTGATTATAGCTGATAAAAAATGACGCCCAAAAAAATATGCTGTATAGGCGCTGGCTATGTAGGTGGTCCAACCATGGCCATGATTGCTGCAAAATGCCCAGACATCCGAGTTGATGTTGTCGATCTTAACGAGGAACGCATTGCGGCCTGGAACTCAGAGGAGCTTCCTGTGTATGAACCTGGCCTCTATGAGATTGTTGAGAAAGCAAGAGGTAAAAACCTCTTTTTCTCAACTGAGACAGAAGAGCATATTGCTGATGCAGATATCATTTTTGTTTCTGTGGGAACTCCTACAAAAACTTACGGCATGGGCGCAGGCCGCGCTGCTGATCTCTGCTACATCGAGGGTGCTGCACGCATGATTGCTAAGGTGGCAAAGGGGCCAAAGATCATTGTCGAAAAAAGCACCATCCCCGTACGCACAGCGGAAGCCATGCGCACAATTCTCAGTGCTAATTCCGAAGAGGGAAGGTTCCAAGTGCTTTCCAATCCCGAGTTTCTCGCAGAGGGAACCGCAGTAGAGGATCTGCAAAACCCAGATCGCATCCTCATCGGAGGAGAGCGCACTCCAGAAGGTGATGCTGCTGTGGAGACACTCGTCAGTGTCTATAATCAATGGATTCCCCGCGAGCGAATCCTCACTACAAACCTCTGGTCATCAGAGCTTTCCAAGCTTGTGGCCAATGCATTCCTTGCCCAACGGATCTCATCTATAAACTCCATCTCAGCGCTCTGTGAGGCCACTGGTGCTGATGTTGACGAGGTGGCTCGGGCGATCGGTACTGATTCTCGGATTGGTCCCAAGTTCTTAAAGTCATCCGTCGGCTTTGGTGGATCATGCTTCCAAAAAGATATCCTTAACCTAGTCTATCTTTGCGAACACTTTGGCTTGCCTAAAGTGGCTGCCTACTGGGAAGCGGTGATCGCGATGAACGACTGGCAGAAGGAACGCTTCACAGAAAAAATCGTTAAAACACTCTTTAATACCGTGCGTGGAAAACGCATCGCCATCTGGGGTTTTGCTTTCAAGAAAGATACCAATGATACTCGCGAATCTGCATCTATTTACGTCTGCCGAGGTCTCTTGTTAGAAGGGGCACAGATTGCTCTCTACGATCCAAGAGTGCCCGTATCCCTAATCCATGAAGATCTAAAATACGTGGGTGTTTCACAAGAAGTGATCGATCAACAATTGACGATTTGTAATTCATGTGAAGAAGCAGCTAACGAGGCTCACGGCGTGGCCGTTCTTACCGAGTGGGATGAGTTCAACGATGTGGACTTTACTAAAGTCTTCGATTCTATGTTCAAACCAGCCTTCCTCTTTGATGGTAGAAATCTGCTCGATCACGAGCGACTCAGAAGCATCGGTTTCGATGTCTATGCCATCGGTAAAGGAGAATAAAAATCTAACAAAAATTTCATGTCAAAACGTATACTCATCACAGGAGGTGCCGGATTTCTTGGTTCTCATCTCTGCGAAAGGCTCCTCAACGAAGGGAACGAGGTGGCTTGCCTTGATAACTACTTCACGGGTGCCAAGCAAAACGTGGATCATCTAACGGGTAACCCTCGCTTTGAACTCATCCGGCACGATGTGACTGATCCCTTCAAAGTAGAAGTGGATCAAATCTATAACCTCGCCTGCCCAGCATCGCCTCCCCATTATCAATACAACTCGATCAAGACGATGAAAACTTCCGTCCTGGGAGCAATGAACTGTCTGGGCTTGGCCAAGCGCTGCAACGCAAGAGTCTTCCAAGCATCCACATCCGAGGTGTATGGTGACCCAGCCGTGCATCCACAACCTGAATCATACTGGGGAAATGTTAATCCTATTGGCATCCGTTCCTGCTATGATGAAGGCAAGCGCGCTGCGGAAACTTTGTTCATGGACTACCACCGCCAAAACGGAGTGGATGTGCGAATTGTTAGAATTTTTAACACCTACGGGCCACGCATGAATCCCGAGGACGGACGCGTTGTTTCCAACTTCATCTGCCAAGCGCTGCGAGGAGAGGACATCACCATCTATGGAGACGGCCAGCAAACTCGCTCGTTTTGTTACGTGGAAGATCTCATTGAAGGCTTTGTCCGTCTAATGAACCAAGATGAAATCACGGGTCCTATCAACATAGGAAACCCAGGAGAGTTTACAATGTTAGAACTGGCAGAAAAGGTTATGGCAAAGGTTGGTGGCTCATCCAAATTAATTTTCCAAGATTTGCCAGGAGATGACCCTAAACAACGCAAACCTGATATCACTCTAGCAAAACAACACCTAGATTGGGAACCCACAATCAACCTTGACGATGGTCTTGATAAAACCATCGCCTACTTCAAAACAGTCGTCTAACGATATAATACGCTTCTGAAAATTTTTAATATGAAAAAAGCACTCATCACAGGAATTACTGGGCAAGATGGCTCTTATCTCGCAGAATTTCTCCTCGAAAAAGGTTATGAAGTCCACGGAATAAAGCGCCGTGCCTCTTCCTTTAATACAGAGCGAGTAGATCATATCTACCAAGACCCCCATATCGAAAACGCACGGTTTCACCTGCATTATGGGGATCTAACAGATACATCAAATCTAACCCGCCTGCTAGAAGAGATTCAACCAGATGAGGTTTATAACCTCGGGGCGCAATCTCATGTTGCTGTTTCCTTTGAGTCTCCTGAATACACTGCAGACGTGGATGCAATCGGAACACTTAGGTTGTTAGAAGCTGTACGTTTTCTTGGGTTAGAGAAAAAAACACGCTTCTATCAAGCATCTACATCAGAGCTCTATGGTTTGGTGCAGGAAATACCTCAGAAAGAAACCACTCCTTTCTATCCGCGTTCTCCCTACGCCGTGGCAAAAATGTATGCCTACTGGATCACAGTGAACTATCGTGAATCCTACGGGATGTATGCATGTAATGGCATCTTGTTTAATCACGAATCACCACGCCGAGGCGAAACTTTTGTCACACGCAAAATTACCCGCGCTATCGCCAACATTGCCTTAGGTATTGAAGATTGCCTTTACCTCGGAAACATGGATGCGCTCCGTGACTGGGGGCACGCTAAGGATTACGTTAGAATGCAATGGATGATGCTTCAGCAAGACGCAGCAGAAGACTTTGTGATCGCCACTGGCAAGCAGATTTCCGTTAGAGATTTTGTAAGGCTTTCTGCGAAAGAAGCTGGAATAGAGCTTGAGTTTTCAGGCGAAGGTGTTGATGAAACGGCACGAGTTACCGCTGTGGCAGATTCAGAAAAAGCACCAGGCGTATCTGTCGGTGATGTTATCGTAAAAGTCGATCCACGCTACTTCCGCCCAGCTGAAGTTGAGACACTGCTTGGTGATCCAACAAAAGCAAAAGACAAACTCGGCTGGACACCAGAAATCACCGTCGAAGAAATGTGTGCAGAAATGGTGCGCCATGATCTAGACCAAGCAAAACGTCACGCCTTACTCACGGAGCATGGCTTTGATGTGTCCGTAGCCAAAGAGTAGGCAATATAAACGCGTTCTAGCTTACTAAATAACTCATTCGATAAGTTATGAAACTACTGATTCTAGGTGCTGGCGGCATGGTTGGCTCTGCGCTGCTACGTGAAGCAGCGCAGCGCGGCTACTCGAACATTCTGCAGCCCACCAGCAAAGAGCTTGATCTCTGCAACCAAGCAGAAACTCATGCCTATCTAGCAGAGCATAAGCCAGACCAAGTGATCGTGGCCGCTGCCAAGGTTGGCGGTATCCATGCTAACAACACCTACCCGGCAGACTTCATTTATAAAAACCTCATGATTGCTGCTAATGCGGTCGAAGGCTCTTATCGAGCTGGCGTAGAGCAGCTCCTTTTCCTAGGCAGCTCATGTATCTACCCAAAGCTCGCACCCCAGCCGATGCCCGAAGACTGCCTGCTCACTTCTGAGCTTGAACCAACCAACGAGGCATACGCGGTAGCAAAAATCTCCGGCCTCAAACTTTGCCAATACTACCGCAAACAATACGGAGTGAAATACCACTCCGCCATGCCCACTAACCTCTACGGCCCAGGTGATAACTATCACCCAGAAAACTCCCACGTCATTCCAGCAATGATCCGCCGTTTCCATGAGGCAAAAGAAGCAGGCGCGGAATCAGTCACCATCTGGGGCAGCGGCACACCACGGCGTGAGTTTCTCTACGTCGAAGATCTGGCGGATGCCTGTTTTCACCTGATGGCGCTGGAAAATCCACCCGACTGGGTAAACGTCGGCTTCGGTGATGATGTTACCATTTTAGAACTCGCGCAAGCCGTCGCGCAAGCTGTCAGTTTTCAGGGAGCTATAGAAAAAGACCCCAGTAAACCAGACGGCACACCGCGCAAGCTCATGGACAATACCATTCTGCGATCCCTAGATTGGAAACCTACAGTAACTCTAGAGCAAGGCCTAACAAATGCTTACCAATGCTTCTTAAACGAAGAGCAATCTGGTAAACTCAGAGCGAAGTAGCAGATGGAAAGCCTCAACCCATAAGCATGAAAATACTCGTCACTGGCGGAGCAGGTTTTATTGGCTCAGCCATTGTGCGTCAGCTTATACAAAAACACGAATTCCAAGTCGTAAATATCGATAACCTGACCTACGCGGCAGACCCAGCTCGGCTTGCCTCAGTAGCAGACAGCAATCTCTACACATTCGAAAAAGCAGACATCTGTAATGCCGAAGAACTCACTCGAATCTTTGCCCAGCACCAACCAACAGCCGTCATTCACGCAGCGGCAGAAACCCACGTTGATCGCTCAATCGACTCGTCCTCATCGTTTATACAAACCAACATAGTAGGCACACACGTTCTTCTGGAAACCACCCGA
>JBMYYO010000145.1:0-3318 GCA_049609505.1 Akkermansiaceae bacterium
AGAGGGATGGAGAATTTAATGCCATGGCTGGGCTGACCTTCCTTCCATGCATCAGCTGAAGTAACAATACCTGAGATGGTTTCAAGCTTGGCTACGGCAGGGAGCAGGCCGTCCTCCTCTGCCACAAAGCGAGGAATGACCAGCACATACTTGCCATCCTGTTCAATGAATTTTTGCTCCGCTTGGGCGTCGGTTTGTTTGTCGCTGCTATAAAAATAAAGATCAGCGGGTACGGCCTTATTATCATTTTGCGGCGTGAGGATAAGAAAGATTCCCTTGTTGTTCTCAAATGCTTCAATCTGCCAATCAGATTCGTTGAGTGGCAGTGGTTGTTGTGCGCGGGCTGTTTCGAACTCTTTGGTTTTACTCGCATCGATAGTTTTAGCGGCTGCTTTTTTGAGTGTTAGTTCAAACTTGAGTTCGTTCCCTGGAAAAGGCTCAGGAACGCAGGAGCTTCCAGAGTCACAGATTTGCCACTTTGGCATAGCCACTAAGGTAAATGAGTCAGGTAGTGTGGCAGGAGCAGTAATTTCCACGAGAAAGTAGTTTGTGCCCTCGTAGCCGTAGGTGTTTATTTTCCCTGAACCATATTCCATTTGAGAGATGTGGGGAATAGGGAACTGCACGGCAGATGCTTTGAACCCTTCAGGGAGCTTCCAATCAATTTCTGGAATATCACCCACATAGCCAGGGTTTTTGTAGTATGAGTGCCAGCCTTCAGCGTGAGTGAGTTTGAGTGCCACGGTGAAGCTATCTCCGGGAGCGATGGCCGTGACGTCAGCAAACATCTCGGATTTGGTGGCATTACTTTTTTCATCCTCTCCACCGGCAAATGGATCAAACTGGGCACTCAGTGGGAGAATGAAGGAAAGTAGGAAAAAAAGAGATAGCTTGAGCGGTTTCATAACAGAAAGTGAGCGAGTTGATTGGTCGCTTTGACTTGAGAGCGGTGAGGAGAGGTTTAATTCCTCAAAAAATTTTCGTCGAGTCTGATCTACGGAGAAAAATCACGCAGGTTCGTTGCTGATTTCGGCCTCAGATGGTTCTTCCTGCTCAGTGGGGGGCGTTGGCGGCTCGTTGAGCTTGCGTTCCCAAACGTAGCGCCGGACCAGCACCTTCACCGCTGCTGTGAGAGGCACGGCAAGTAGGGCTCCGATGAATCCACCGAGAAGCAGGGACCAAAAAAGCATGGAGAAAATCACCGTCATCGGGTGCAGTCCTACGGAGTCTCCCACAATTTTAGGTGCCGTAATCAGTGAGTTGATCTGCTGCACGATAAAGAAAATGGCAACCACCGCACCGACGTAGAACCATGGGTTATCGCCGATGAAGTTCTGGTTATCAGGGAAACCAAAGTGGACGTATGCGATGATGCACGCTGGGATTAGGCAGAGGATATTGCCGATGTAGGGGATCACGCCGAGCACTGCCATGAAGAGACCGATGATGAGGCCGTAGGGGAGACCGAAAATCCACAGCGCAATGCCGACTAGAAGACCGTCAATAAATGCCACCAGCACTTGCCCACGGAAGAAGGAGATTAGATAGCCGTTGATTTCTTGCAGTGTTTCAATGACTTCTGTTTTGAAGTGAGATGCCTTGAGCGGCACATACTCGTGCCAGTGTGCCTTGATACCAGAGCTCTCTTTGAGGAAGTAGTAGAGGTAGATGGGGGACATGGCGAAACCTAATAATAGGCCAAAAAATCCGAGCAGCTTGGTGGTGCCTCCCTGTAGCCAGTCGCCGACTTTGTTCCCCATGTCATCGGGCAGGAGTTTGGCGAGGCGAGTGTTGCTGAAGGGGATTTTTTCTGCCTTTTTAGCAGTGCCAGCACCTTCTTCCGCGGCTGGTTGCCCGGTTTTTAACGTGCCTGTTTTTAGCTCATCCTTGGTGGAGGGAGGGGCGGTGTTTGCTGTGTCGTGATGCTCCAGAAGGTAGGCTACCCATGCTTGCTCTTTGATGCCGTCAAGCGCGTGCATGACGTTTTCTCCAAAGGCGTCACGTTTATCCTTATCATTAATTTGTTGTGCGATGGGTGGAACAATAGCCCACGCCATCAGACAGATCACCACGATGAATGAGGCGAACACCACACCCACCGCCTTGAGGCGTGAGAGACCTTTTGCTTGGAACCACGATACAATGGGATCTAACAAATACGCTGTGATGCCAGCTACCGCAAGCGGGACCAGGACGGGCTGAAGGTATCCCAGCACCTGCCCAGCGAGCCAGATCAGGCCAGCGAGTAGCAATCCTATGACAAGGATGGAAACTCCTGTTAAGGCGTTCCAGAGGGTCTTGCGTTGGAAACGTGATGGGTATTTAGGCGTCACAGTTTTAGAAAGCTAGATGGTTACGGGAGAAATACGATGGTAAAATCAGCGGGAAATTCTAATGGCATCAAACAGTCCTCCACTGTGGATCTATTCAAAACAGCCGACCACCTGCTGGACTTCCTCCAGTGTTAGGTAGGGGTTCATCGGTAGGCTGATGCCCTCGTTGGCAACTCTTTCCGCCACTGGGAAATCGCCTTCTTTGTGATTTAGGTAAGAGAACACTGGCTGAAGATGGAGTGGTACGGCGTAGTAGCTGACGTTAGGGATGTCAGCGGCTGTTAGCTTAGCGCTCAGGGCATCGCGGTCTGGTGAGAGCATGGTGTATTGCGCCCATACGGAGGTGTTTCCTGCAGAAACTTGTGGCAACTGCAAGCCCTCTGCCACAGCAGAGCTGCTTGATAGTGCCGCGCCATAGCTGTTAGCCACTTGTTGACGTTTGGTGATTTCATCATCGAAGAGGGAGAGCTTGGAGAGCACCACGGCGGCTTGGATGCTATCTAACCGACCATTAATACCCAGCATCGGGTGGTGATGTTTCCGCTCCTGGCCGTGCACGCGGATGTAGCGCATCTTATCGGCAAGGGCATCGTCGTCAGTAAAGAGAGCACCGCCATCTCCGTAACAGCCGAGAGGTTTACTTGGGAAAAACGAGGTGCTGCCGATGGTTGAAAGCGAACAGGATTTTTTGCCGTGGTGGGTACCGCCAAACGATTGCGCAGCGTCCTCAATGACGGGGAGGCTGTGCCGAGCGGCAATCTCATTGATCGCGGTCATATTGGCCGTTTGACCATAAATACCCACGGGCATGATCGCCTTAGTGCGCTCTGTAATGGCTGCCTCCACCTGGGTGGGATCAATGTTCCAGCTGTCTGGCTCGATATCAACAAACACTGGCTTGGCTCCGATCAGGGCAATCATTTCTGCCGTGGAAATCCATGTGTAAGGCACCGTGATCACCTCATCGCCGGGCTCAATGCCTAGT
>JBMYYO010000145.1:3328-8044 GCA_049609505.1 Akkermansiaceae bacterium
ATCAGCGCGATGAGCAGGGTGTCTGTGCCAGATGAAGCACCAATGCAGTGCTTCACCCCTACGTAGTCCGCAAGCTTGCTTTCGAGCTCCGCCACTTCCGGCCCCATGACGTAGGCACCGTGATCAAGGACGGCGGCGATTCGTTTATCGAGATCATCTCGGATGAGGGCCTGCTGGGATTTGAGGTCAATGAAGTCCATGGTGTTTTGAGTCGTTCGGTCAGTTTGTAGCTACGGCTGGTTGGAGAGCGTCCACCGCGCGGGCTGAGCGTCGATTAGGAACCCTTGTGCGTCGAGTTTATTTCGCGCCAATTGTTGTAGGTGGGTGCTTGTAGCTACCTGCTTGGATATTTCTCCGCTCTCGGAAGCAACCTTAAATCTAGGGTTGCAGTCTCTCGGGTGGTGAGAGATGCTTGCGCCCCGCACCGAGATGAAACGATTCCGTCCTTACTTCAAACTCATCAAGCCTGTCCGTGGCAGATTTATTCTAGGAATCTTGGCCGGTGGCATCGCGTCCTTTGCCAGTGGGTTTGGCCTACCGTTTATGACGAAGGAGGTGTTCCCGTTGATCTTCCGAGGCGAGGACACTGGCGAGGTGCTGGCCGCTCCAGGGTGGATGGAGTCAGTGGCAAGCATGTTTGGGCTTGAGCTAGGGAATCCAGATTTGATCGTGAAGGTTGCTTGCTGCATGCTGCCCGTGGTGTTTCTCATTCGGGGCATTGGCACTTACCTGAATATTTACCTGATGAACTTCGCGGGTATGAAAGTGTTAGAGGGCATTCGTTTGCAGGTGTTTGAGCGGCTGCAGTATCTTTCCTTGGCATTCCACCAGAAGCACAAAGAAGGCGACCTCTTGAATCGAGTAATGGGAGACACCCAGCAAATGCAAAACGTCCTGATCCGTGTGTCTAACGATTTGGTGATCCAGCCGCTGACCTTGGTCTCAGCAATGGCATTCTTAGCGTGGTCGGCGTGGACGGATAGCAAAGTGTTCTTCATCTTAATCGCTCTTGCGAGCATGCCCGTTTGCATTTTACCGATCCGCTGGGTGGGGCAGAAGCTGCTGAAAAAAGCAAAATCGTTACAGAAAGAAGCCGGCAATATCACGGCTGCTGTTTCTGAGAGTCTAGCATCCCAGCGCGAAGTCCGCGCCTACAACATGCAGGATCAACAAGTAGCTACCGTCGCAGGAATGAGCGCCCGTTTTATCGGCTTCCGCATGAATGTGGTGAAGTATAAGCAAATGGTTAGCCCTCTGGTGGAGATCGTAGCCGCCATCGCAATCTCCATTGCCATCTACTATGGCGCACGTGATGGTATGACGTTGCAATCATTCCTTGCCCTCGTGATGGCTCTTTATCTCGCTTACGAGCCGGTGAAGAAACTCGGCGGCGTACATGCCCTGCTCAAGCAAGGTGAGGCATCGTTAGATAGACTTGAAGAAATTTTACTCTCAGAGGATGAGGTGAAATCTTCCGATCAGAAAACATCCATCCCCAACGTCAGAGGCGATCTTAGTGTAGCACATGCTGATTTTTCCTACACAGGACCAGATGAGCTGGTGCTGCATGATCTCAATGTGCACATAGAGGCAGGGCAAACGGTTGCCTTGGTGGGGCCAAGCGGAGCGGGGAAATCTACTTTTGTTAGCCTCATACCACGCTTCTACGATGTGCAACGCGGCGAGGTGAGGGTAGATGGCATCGATGTCAGCCAAGTGAGTAAACGGGAACTCCGAGAGCAAATAGCCCTAGTGTCTCAACACCCACTTCTTTTCCGTGGAACCTTAGCGGACAACATTGCCATCGGGAAACCTGGTGCCTCCCGAGATGAGATTATCGATTCCGCTAAAAAAGCGCATGCTCATGATTTTATTATGGATCAGCCAGACGGCTATGACACCGCTGTTGGTGAGCGTGGAGAAGGTCTTTCCGGTGGGCAACGACAACGTATTGCCATTGCCCGCGCCTTCCTCAAGGATGCTCCCATTTTGATCCTCGATGAGGCAACTTCCGCACTCGATACCGAGAGCGAATCGCAAATCCAAGAGCAGCTCAAAGAGCTTTCCGAAGGGCGCACCACCTTGCAGATTGCTCACCGCTTTAGCTCCATCCGCGATGCCGAACGGATACTTGTATTCGCCCCAACAGAAAAAGGCGGCGAGATCATTGCGGACGGCTCGCATGAGGAACTCTACGCATCATGTGAGCTCTACAAGGATCTCTATGATCGCCAGTCTGGTTAGAGGTTTTCTCTGGCTCCACGAGATAGGCAGAACTTTTTGTGGCGGATAGAAGTTAGAAACTCGGTGATCTGTTTCGCCTCCCGTTTCAGGTCGTAGTCTTGCTCTACCCGTTTGCGTCCAGCCTGTCCCATGGTAATGAGTTGGTCCGGCGATGACATGAGCGCATCGAGCTTCGTGCGAGTTGCTGCCACATCGCCGCATGGAATGACAAAACCGTCTGTGCCATCGCGGACGACTTCCTTCCATGCACCTGCTTCTGATGCCAGTACTGCTGTGCCACTTGCCATGGCTTCTGGCACGGTAAGGCCAAACCCTTCATTGCGGCTCAGCGCGGTGACGATGCTCATCGTCCGAAACAGCTTGGG
This sequence comes from Akkermansiaceae bacterium, assembly GCA_049609505.1. Lineage (GTDB taxonomy): Bacteria > Verrucomicrobiota > Verrucomicrobiia > Verrucomicrobiales > Akkermansiaceae > Oceaniferula. The sequence goes on from JBMYYO010000145.1 coordinate 5,938, forward strand.
GATTTTCTCAAACGGCTGCTTGCCAAGAAACACCACGCGGTCCGAGTGTCCTGCTGCGTTGATTTTGTTTTCCAATTCCTTCTGGAACCCCACCTGATCAGGTGTGGTTTCTCCACAAACGATTACGGTGAAATCGGGGTGTTTTCCTAACAAAGGAAGCACCGCATCCACCAATACATCCACACCCTTCTGATGGCGCACTCGGCCAAAAATCCCAATGCCGCGTTTTCCTGGAAAGCCGAACTCATCCCAGAGTGCCTGTTTGTCCTCGGCGGGGTGGTAGGTTTCCAAATCAATGCCGTGTGGGATGATCTCATCCGCGCCACCTTCGATATACTGATTGGCAGCTTGGCTAGTTGTTAGAATACCATGGCATTGCTTGATGAGCCAGCGGGTGATCCAGCTGGGATTTCTCTGTGCCGTAGCAGTGAAGACAATACGTAAACGGCAGCGCATGATGCGGCTCAGAATGAGAGCTTGAATCACCTCGTTGTTTCGGCGTGCGTGAAACACTCTGGAGCATCCATCAGGATGTGGTTTCCTGCATAAGCTAGCGGCTTCGTAAAACGAAAGTGATCTAACATTTTCAGGCAAATGATGAGGTCCCATCACCGCGACGTTGACGAGGTCTTGCTGAACGCGCAGCACTTGCAGCATCGTTGACGTGACACCGGAGAACTTAGGGTTTGAGTTTCCGAGGATGATCTCCGTGTCAGCAAGAGGTGATTCAGGTGCAGCCATGTTAGGGAGCGGAGCGCGGTGCAATTTCTTCAAAAATAGGTGTCAACAGAGGAATCAACATACGAGAACCGAACATAGTGAGGTGATCTTCGTCCCGATATAAACTCTTGCCATCGGATTCGATCCGGCAGTGCTCGGTGTTCGTGGCAAACACTTGCAGGGGATCAATCACGGTGATTCCTTCCGTGTTAGCAAAAACAGAGTTCGGATGTTTTTGCCGTTCCTCATGTTCGCTGATGGTGCTGCCAAGCTCGTTGAGAGAACGGCCAAACCTCATGCCATGGAAAATCAATTCTGGTGGACTGCGGTAGTGGAAGGGAATTTGTTGCAAAACCCAAACACGGATGCCCCGCTCACGAAGTTTGCTAATGGTGAGAGCGAAGTGCTTTTCAAAAACTTCTGCCTGTGGAGTGTCCGAGTGTTCTCTATCGCGCATGTGACTTTTCTCCTGACCGGGGAATTTTCCGCTAGCGTAAAAACTCCAGCGAGCGCAGAGGATGACGTGTTTGATTTTCTTCTCATCGATAAATGCCATGACCTTATCGTTGAAGCCCGCCACATCTTTTTCCCGTGGGTAGAGACTGACGTCGAGCAGGGGTGGGTGACTAGCGCGAGTGGCGCAATACATGTTAGTGTTATAAGTTTTGCACAGATCGCGGAGCGGAGTCACCAGCACGCTGGTATGGCTATCTCCCCAAACCAAGGTGGCAGCAGGTGGCGCATCGGGAAGGATAGACGGCAATGGCTCACCTTTGAGAATGCCTTTGGTGTCTTTGATCGGTGAGTCTTCTTCGATCGCTTCATTGACGATACGCTGGCTTTCATTGAGCCGCTGGGGGATGCCTTTGCTGTAGTAAATCGCCGCCGCAAGGAGCACCAAACTAGCCGTGCTGATGTAGAAAAACTTAAACAGCTTCTTACGCTCGCCAAACAAACTCTTGGTGCGGAATGGTGTCTCTACCCACCTCCAAGATGCGATAGCAAGGATGATACTCGCCACGACAAGAATGATCCGCACCGTCACGGATGCCTCGCGCGCAGCCAAGTGGTTAGCATAGACTAACAACGGCCAGTGCCAGAGATAGAGTGAGTAAGAAATTTTACCGCAGAATACCAAAGGTGAAGCCGAAAGAATCTTGCCTGCAATGCCAACTTGATTCTGCCCAGCAAAGATAAAGAGTGCCGTTCCCACGCAGGGGAGAATCGCCGCAACACCTGGGAATGGAGATGCTTTATCCAAGGTAAACATGGCGGTAAGAATAAATCCAATGCCGAGGAAACCACATAGCTCACTCAGCCAGCGAGGCTTTTGGGTTACTGGAGTGAGCGCGACAAGGGCACCAATCAATAACTCCCAAGCACGCGC
>JBMYYO010000146.1:0-8038 GCA_049609505.1 Akkermansiaceae bacterium
TGATTTACAAGCTACTGAGAAAAGGCAGCCTAATGTGGCAGCTCCCAGAGCGAGATGGGTGGTAAGTTTCATCTTGAATAGGTAATTTGTTCGCGCGGATTGTGACTGTTTAGCGGTTTCTGCCAAGGGCGTTGTTTGATTTTTATGGTAAGTTTCTCTGGATAAATTCGGCGAGGTTTTTTGCCTCAATGGCGAGTAGCTCTCGGCTGCGCGTGAGGGTTTCTGAGAGCTTGCGGTCGGGGGAGTGCAGCGAGATTGCGTGATCGAAGAGTGATTCTGCACCGTCCTCGATGCAGCCAGCTAGGGCAAACACGGGCTTGTTGTGCTTGCGCGCGAGCTGGGCGACTCCGGCGGGGCCTTTTCCTTGGGTGGTCTGCGCATCAAGCTTTCCTTCACCGGTGATGACGATGTCAGCTTGGGAGATTTTTTCCTCAAGACGAAGTTCAGCGGAAATGAGATCGAACCCAGGAACCAGGGCAGCATTGCAGAAGTGGAGTAAACCAAAACCAAGCCCGCCAGCAGCACCAGCACCGGGGGAAACGGTGTGGTGGGTGGCGTTTGTTAGGTGGGCGATATGGTGGAGGGTGTTTTCCAGCTCAAGAAGATCAGCGGGTGAGGCTCCCTTTTGGCTGGCGTAGGTCATGGTGGCACCTCGCTCGCCTAACAGAGGGTTGTCCACATCGCAGGCTACGGTGATTTTTGGTAGCGGAATCACGTTTTCCAGATTGATGGATGAGCATGTTCTTAGCCCGCGTGGGGTGGGGGAGATGGGTTGCTGATGGCTATCGAGAAACTGAGCTCCCAGCGCGTGTGCCATGCCGCAGCCTGCATCGTTTGTGGCACTGCCTCCAATACCGATCAGAATACGGTCCACATGGTGAGTTTCCGTGGCGTGGCGGATCATCTCCCCGGTGCCGATGGTGCTGGATTCCCAAATATCTAACTGATGCGGAGAGATGTGAGCTAAGCCGGAGGCGGTTGCCATTTCTATCACAGCGGTGTTTCCACAGAGTGCGTAGTGGGCGGTAATGGGCCTGCCCAAGGCATCAGTAGCTGAGCAAGGAACAAGATTTCCTTGCGAGTGATGACGTAGAATGTCCATAAAACCATCGCCACCATCAGCGATCGGGCAGGTGGTGATTTTACTAGAAACGATACGGGAGGAGAAGGCGTTAGCGACGATCTGGCACACTTCTGGCGCGCTGAGCGTTCCTTTGAATTTATCGGGTGCTATGAGGATATGCATGGGAAACGGGGGGCGTTAGTCTAACGCTGGAGGTAGCCGTGTCGAAAAGTTTTCTATTTCTTCGGCAAAATATGGTTGATGTGACGATATAGTCACGTAACTTCGCCTTCTCCTTGCTTGAGCACCCTGTGCGTTCAGGTGTTAATTATTATAAATTTTTCATGTTTCCTCGCGTCGATCGCACCGAATTCAAGTTTCTCATCCCGCTGGATATGAGGGATGAGGTGATTGCTGAGGTGGAGAAACACACTGGGTATGACGAGGAAGCGGGCGGGAGCTCTCAGTATCCCATTATCAGTCAGTATTATGATAATGCCTTCCGGGATTGCTACTGGGAGAAACAGCGGGGTCAGAAGAGTAGGAGAAAGCTGCGTATTAGGGTCTATGGTTCTGATGATGGAGACATTCCCCCGACAACTTTTATCGAGGTGAAGCATAAGCACTACGGGCGCGGGGTAAAACGCCGACTTCGCTTGCCCATGGAGGATGCTCTGGAGCTAGTGGAAGGAGGAACAGCCAAAATGCTGTATGACGGTGGTGAGATGTCTCGCTACGAGCGCATGGTGGTGAATGAGATCCTCCAATTGGTGAAACAGCGCGAGTTCAAATTCCTCTGCACGATGCGCTATGATCGGCAGGCATTTGTGGGAGGCGATGATGCACCGGATCTGCGGATTACATTTGATACGGGTATAGCGTGTCGGTTCGAAAAGGAAGATCTCCGTGCGAATGACCCGAGGTTCGAGCACTATCTAATTCCCAAGGATCACTGCATCATGGAGGTGAAAACCAACTCCGTGATTCCCTTTTGGCTGCGCGATCTTATCGGCTCAAAGTCACTTGTGCGCAGGAGTTTTAGCAAATTTTGCACCGCACTTGAACGGCACGATCCCCTCGTGCGCGATGTCATCAACCGAGGCTCTGCCACAACAAAATCCACGGCTACCGTATGAAATGCTTGATTGAATAGCCAAATTCACTAAATTTTCCCTCCCTCACCCTTTCACTTACGACTTAATTAACATGCTAGCATTTTTAGATTCATTATTTTCCGGCACCCCCACCGCGCCCACACCGCTAGGCATCATCGTCGCAGTTGCGGTGAGTTTGGTGCTAAACCTCATGGTGGCCGCTTTGTATAAGGCGACTTACCGAGGCAAGAGCTACTCACAAGATTATGTCCACACTCTGGTCATCATCGGCACTGTGGTTACCATCATTATCCTTATTGTTAGGGGTGAGGGTGGAGGACAAATCGCCTTTGGAATGTTTGCGGCATTCTCGATTATCCGTTTCCGAAGAAACCTCACTCAAGCGCGTGATTTGGCGTTTATCTTTGTATCAATGGCTACGGGATTATCTGTAGGCGCACTTCCTCTGCAGAAGCTGTGGCTGGTTGTTGCCGTGCTGGGAATTGTCGCTGCCTCCGTGTGGCTGATGGCTAGTATGGATATGTTTGCGCCTCGCCGTGTGAGCCACAACCTCCGTGTGCGTGTAACCAATGATATCAACTTTGATGAGGAATTTGCTCCTGTCTTTAAGGAGTTTGCTGAGGACATTGACCTGCAAAGCGTCGAGTCCGCTCAGGCGGGTATGATGACTGAGCTGCGCTACGGCATTACCCTAAAAGACTCGGTGAAAGTCACGGACTTCATGGAAAAAATGCAAGTCGCCTGTGGCAACAACCGCGTCCTCCTCACCACCATGCGTGGGAACGATCTCGGCGTGTAATCTGAGCTTAGCGTTCTAACGTGACCTCGGATTCCCGAGTCTCACCGCCCTCATTGGCTTGCCAAATTTGCCCAGTATCGGCATCGAGGCAAGTGAGCCAGCCGCCGCCGAACGCAAAGGTATCGATGCAAACAACCCCAGGTTTGGTGGCGGGAAAACCGTCTTTTTGTGGAGTGTGTCCGCAGATGAGCAACTTCTCAGAGAGGTGGCCAATGGTCTTTCCGAAGCGTTGCCAGTAGTAGTTTTCATCCGTCTGCTCGTCCATCGGTTTATCAGGGCGGGCACCTGCGTGGACAAAAATATGACGCTCAGTTTCGAGGTAAGGCTTACAGGTTTTGAAAAACTCCCAATGCCTTTTAGGAATATCATCGAAGCTGTTAGCCTCATAAGAATCGAGTGTGGCGTAGCCGCCATTGACCATCCAGAACTGGCACTCCTGAAGGCTAAGCTGCGCATTCTCGATCATTTGTTCATGGTTGCCCTTGAGGGTGACAATCTGGTGGGTCTCCCGGAGTTCGAGTAAGGTATCGAGCACATGGTTGGATTTTGGTCCACGGTCAATGTAGTCGCCCAGCGTCACAAGAAGATCATCATCGCTGAGATCGATAAAATCCAAGAGAGTCTCGAGAGCATCGTGACAGCCATGAATATCACCGATGGCAAGTGTGCGGGCGCTGGGCATGGGAAGGATGATTGCTTTGGTTAGGATGGGAATCGAGCCTAATCCGCTTTTTATTCTTTTGTTGGTAGATAGAGCGGATAGCTTGCGCGGTGGATGGATTCGATCACACAAGCAGCATTGGGCGCGGTATGCGGAGAGCTGATACTGGGGCGCAAACTTGGCTGGCGGGGCATGGCATGGGGAGCACTTTTTGGCACGCTGCCAGACCTAGATATTCTTGCTTACCCCTTCCTTGATCAGGTGGAAAGAATGAAATGGCACCGTGGGATTTCTCACTCATTTCTTGCGATGTTTCTTGTGCCATTCCTACTTGCGTGGCCATTGGCGAGGCTGCACCGAGCGCGAGGCGTTTCAATAACGCAGTGCGGGTGGTTTATCTTTCTGGCATGGAGCACACACGTTCTGATCGATTGTTTTACCACCTACGGGACGCAGGTGTGGGAGCCTTTTTCTGACCGTAGGGAATCGTTAGGGAATATCTTTATCGTCGATCTCTTTTTCACCCTACCCATGCTCATTGGCTTGGTGATGGTGTTGTTTCACGAACCCAATTCTGTTAGGCGAAGGCGGATCAATGCCACTGCCCTGTTCATTTCAACCTGCTACGTGGCGTTGAGTTTCTGTATGAAATTTGCATCGATCCGGCATGCCGAGCAATTTGTCGCCGAGCAGATCCCGGGTGGGAAACTGGTAGCTACCTCACCGACATTTAGTAACATAGTTTTATGGCGGTCTTTGATAGAAACAGAAGACGGATACTACGTCCGCTACTGGTCGCCCTTTGATAAACGGCCCGCAGCGACTCAGTATTTCCCCAAGTCCCATCAGCTCGCCGAGGGGGTAAAAGGCGAGGAGCTGTTCCAAGCGGTGGAGTGGTTTTCTCGTGGGCACTACGTCGTGCGCCGAGGCAAGGGAGAGGATGACCAAGATCAACTTATAATCATCGATATGCGCTACGGCGGGATGAGAAACGTGGATGAAAAAACACTCCACCCAACATTTCAGTGGAGGCTCAGCCACGATGACGGGGAATACAAGCTGGCATCCTACCGGCCGAAACGAATCAAATTCTGGCAGCAGATCAAGCTGATAGGCAGTCGCGCACTTGGCGAGTTAGACGATTGGGAATCTGTTCAATCCTTCTGAGCGAGCAGCTCGATCAATGCCGCGTTAGGGTCCTTCCAGTCCGCATCATAGCCCTTGGCATAGTTAAACAGATCACGGTGCATGTACTCGTAATAAGTTTCCTTCTGCTCATCGTTGAGCTGATACCAGATAGAAACGTTAAACGCCCGCGTGACCTTCTGCATCATCTTGAGGGTGAGGCGTCTGCCAGAGCGCGCTTTCTGCACCTGCTTGTGAGTTAGCTGTTCAGTGGAAACCTCCACCAACCCGTGATTGGTGAGTCCCCAAGCCTCCATCATGGTATCAAGTGGCTGTGTTCCGAGGTCGCGATCTGTATCTCTCATGCGCACTGCTTATACTGAAAAATTGATTTTGGAAACTGAATTTGGAGTTTGGCATTTTTCGTTTCAGGTTTAGCCTATGCCCATGCCTACGAAGCAAGACATTCTCGATCTCTATTTCATGGACGCGCGCTGCAAACTCATCGACATCGCCGCATACTTAGACCGCCTAGATCGGCATGAGGGAGAAACGGACTTCCGCTACGATGGTTTCCAACAAGCACTACAGGCAATGCTTGAGCCGGGTGATAAACCACGTGCCCAAGCCGTTCTCGAATCACTCTCAGATCACAGCACAGAGCCGATCCCCGCTGCCACTATCCAAGGTGCCTTCGGTGCTCCTCAATCATAATCTAACTATAATCTGAAATGCCTTACATTGAACCACACGCTCACATGGTGAGCCGCACCACCGCAGATTATGAGGCCATGGCAATGGCTGGTTGTGAAGTTATTTGCGAGCCAGCATTTTGGGCGGGCTATGATCGATCATCCCCGCAGGGGTTTTATGACTACTACCGCCAGCTTACGGAGTATGAGCCGGCACGTGCTGCCAAGTTTGGAATTAAGCATTTCTGCTGGCTTTGTATCAATCCCAAGGAGGCTGAGGATGCAGGATTTGCCCGAGAGGTAATGGCGATCATCCCAGAGTTTATTGATGCCCCTACCGTGTTAGGCATTGGTGAGATTGGGCTAAACAAAAATACCGTCAGTGAGCTTGCCATCTTTGAAGAGCACGTGGAGTTAGCCAAAAAATATGACCTGCCTATCCTCATTCACACGCCGCACCTCGAAGATAAACTTAAAGGCACTCGGCTGATTCTTGATGCCTTGAAAAATGCCAATGTTGACCCAGCGCGCGTCATCGTTGATCACGTGGAAGAGCACACCGCCGGTCTGGTGTTAGATGCTGGCTTCTGGGCGGGTATGACGCTTTATCCAGAATCCAAATGCACGCCAGCGCGCGCCATTGATATGTTAGAAAACTTCGGCATGGAAAACATCTGGATGAACTCTGCCTGTGACTGGGGGATTTCAGACCCTCTGGCCGTTGCCAAATGTATGCAGGAAATGAAAAAACGCCAACACGGCAAGGAAACTATCCATAAGGTGACCTATGACAACCCCGTCAAATTCCTCAGCCAATCAAAGAACTTTGTGATCGATGGAGAGTGAAAAACTAGAATCCCTCACAGCAGAAATAGGGAAACTTACTGCCGCTGAGCAGGATTACCTTGCTGGGGTTTTGCTGATGGAGCGGCTGAAGCGGAACAAGCTGGTGATGCCCGCTATCCACCAGCGGATCGAAGATGCTGATCCTGAAAATTGGACGGACTGGCAGAAAATCAAAGGTGACCATGACTAACACATTGGTTTATCTACACAGCCTTGCGGCGGATTATTTGGCATCGATGGGAAACCGCCGAGCCGTGGTTGAGTTTATCAATTCCCTGAGCCGCAACCCAGAAGTGGTGGGCGATTATCGTCAGCCTGGTCCACGAGGGAGGATCATTGAGGTGAAAATTCTCGGGCGCTATGCGGTGCTGTTTTTTAAAGATCCCTACGCTGGGCTGGTGAAAGTCCTCGAAATACGCAACGTAGAGCAGGGGTAGGAACTCAACTTGGAGCTGAACTTTTGAAACTTGGAACAACATCCGCCCACCTCGCCTATTGCACTAATATCCACCCAGCGGAATCATGGTTGGAAACCTTTGAGGTGCTAAAAACTCACACTCTAACCGTGCGCGATCAGGTTTCTGCGGATCAACCCTACGCGATTGGACTGAGGCTGTCTGCTGTGGCGGCGGAGGAGTTGTTAGTAGGTGGTTCTTTGGCGCGATTTAAGGAATGGTTAGATTGTGAGAACTGCTATGTGTTTACGATCAATGGTTTTCCGTATGGCTCATTCCACGGCACGCGGGTGAAGGAAAAAGTCTATCAGCCAGATTGGACGAGTGAGAAAAGGCTCCGCTACACGAATGATCTTTTTGCCATCATCGCGGCACTCGTTCCTGAGGGAGTGGATGGTTCTGTTTCCACCTTGCCGGGTTCTTTCAAAGAGTTCTCTGCGGATGAATCTGCCATTTTTAAGAACTTGGAAAGCTGCGCTGAATACATTGAGAAACTCTCTAACGAGTGTGGTAAGGATTTACACCTTGGGCTGGAGCCTGAGCCGCTTGGGCACTTTGAAAATACGGAGGAAACACTCGCGTTTTTTGATCGATTCCTCACCGTTGCCAGCGATCCGGATTTGATCCGGCGGCGCATTGGGGTTAATTATGATACCTGCCATTTTGCGTTGGAATTTGATGATTGCCGTGCCTCGTTAGATGCCTTGCGGTCGGCGGGCTTGCGGATATCGAAGGTGCATTTATCCAGTGCGTTAGAGTTTGATCCTTCGCAGGCAGAAGCGGTGCAAGCCATCGGTCAATTTGATGAGCCTACTTACCTGCACCAAGTCATCGTTCAGCACGACGACGGAAGCCTTACCCGTTTTAAGGATTTGCCAGATTTTAATTCCTCCATTGAGGACTCAAGTAGAGCGCGGATTCACTTTCATATTCCGCTTTATTCTGAGCCAGCGCAGCCCTTGAAGTCCACGGCGTTTCATGCGCGTGAAGCGTTGGATTACCTCAGGCAGCATCCAGAGTTTTGTAGCCACTTTGAGATCGAAACCTACACATGGGGCGTGCTGCCGAGTGATCTGCAAATCCCTATCGAACAACAAATCGCCCGCGAGTATCAATGGGTGCTTGAGGCACAATCTTGATTAACTCTGAAGGCGCCATTTTACAGAATGATCGCATGGCTGGCCTCGTTTCCAGCCGCATGTTGGGCGGCATATCACGAGAGGCGCATTACGGCGATGGGTGAGCCATTGTTAGATAATCAGCGGAGCGATGCCAAACATCT
>JBMYYO010000147.1:0-7916 GCA_049609505.1 Akkermansiaceae bacterium
ACGCATGGTAAGTGCGTGCTCCCAAGAGCCTTTGGCCATAGGAAAATTTCCTGTCAGAAAATACGCGTATCCCAAGTTATACTTAGCTTTCGCCCATAGAACTGGTTGTTTTTCTTCATTAAGGAGCGCAAGAATCGTATGAATATCCTTGATGGCATCTTCATATCTGTTTGCAGCGGCGTGTAGTTTCGCTTTAATTGACAGCTTTCGCACCACGGACATTTCTTGTTCCATATTACTCATCAACGACTTCGTTGCCTTTTCTTCATCGTTTTTAAGCAACGCCGCATAAGCTCTATCTAAGGAATTTGATGATTGTGAATGAAAATCTATATAAGCTTCAAGGGTCTGAGAACTACAGCCCATACGGTCAGCCAGTCTAGCATCGATCGTAGCTTGAGAAATATTCTCCAACGTTCCGTCTGATTTCACTGTCTCTTGTTTAATAGCCAACCACTTCTCAACTACATCATGTATATCATCAGGAAGAGGCGAAGCATTCACCTGATTTTCCTTCATTTGGCTCTGTCCTCCTAAAATATAGGCGAGCATCAATGCAGCAGGAAGCAGCAGCACCAGAGCTGCGCAAGCATACTTCAGCTTGGCTCGGTAACTGCGCCTTACTTCCCGTGCTATGGGGCGGTAGTCACTGCCATAAGTCCCATCTATGGCGAAACCTGCACGTAGAGGATGAAGTCGGCTCTCTGCATTCCTAGCAAGGTAATTCCGATGTGCCCGAATCGAAACCAACAAGCCTCCATCGGGTAGAGGTGTTTGCTCCTTAGATAGGTCAACTGGGCAGAGGGTACGCTCACGCACTAATGTCCGATGAAACAGCTCCCTGTTTTGACTATTTTCCTCCCCATTCTCTCGTTCATGTTTTCTGGCTTCTTGCACAGCAGAGCGCGTCGTCTTGAAAACCACATCCATGTAAATGCGCCACATAAGGGGCGTGTTTCTAATATTATCCCAGAGCCTAACAATTATCCTCTTATGCAATCTAATAAAAAAGAAAGCCATGACGTGAACATCTACCAAACCCTCACAATCCTGAGCCACATTGCAATACAGAGGATGGGCATTACTGTTGTCACGCGAAGAAAAATAATCTTTTTCATACGTATCGCGGTACTCCTGCGATAAGAATGTCTGATCAGAAGTCTGAATGGACATGTAGTGTTCCTCAACCTTTTTCCAGCCACCGGCATTCTGAAAAATTTTTGAATCGATCAATGGTAGAAGCTCTTGGTCGTCTTTGACTTCTCGCAAGGCTTCCAAAATTAGTTCCGCCAACACTCGGTTAATTGCCTGCCCTTTGGTTGCCAAGACATCTAGCATTTTGATGTTAACCTCCTGCAAGACCTTATCTGGTAAGCCTGAATCTTCTCCCAGAGCAATTTGGTGTAGCAACTGACTACCTATATTACTCCCTTTTCGATCCTTAGCATCAACGATGTATATCGGCATCGAGCTAACAGCAGAATAGCTAATCCCCTGAATGAGCTTGTTTATCAATTTCCCCTCCATTTTGTATGTGCGTGTGTGTGAATTTCCACAATGGCATGTAAACACTGCCAAACGTAGATTTCTTCATTACGTGCTATGAATTGGGAGGGGAAGCATCGAATGACGTGTTCCAATTATATTAATTTTTATTGATATTCAAGCAAAAACGGTAGCTTTATGCCATATTATCCATCTCCAACACACTCATCATTCCTTCACCTTATCAGCCCGGTGATCGAGGATGTGTTTGGCACCGATGTTGCCGTTTTTCATTCGGTAATAGATGACAAACTCTCGCTGGTTGGCATCGAGTCGCCATTTTGTCTGGCGTAGAATCCGAGACTTACCGCCGATCATGCCAGAGATTCTGACCCACTGTGCATCTTTGCCAGATCCAATGACCGCTTGTTTGTTTGGCGGGATGACTCGGCTTTTGCCACCGGGTTCCACCTTGATGTTTTTACCTGTGAAATTGAAAACCCCGTAGTGCCTCCACGCAACATCGGTGTCGGGTATAGGCCGTATCGAGTACCCGCCGCCCGTTTTTGGCACCATGAGCAGGAGCCACTTTTTCACCCCCGCCGCGAGTTGCACTTTGGTGCGGGGATTGGCTACGATGTTTTCCGCCTTATAAAAGGCCAGTGTTTTGCCCATTTTAACACGGTGAGGACCTTCTGCGGTGTGGATATTAAGCCGGACTGTTTGCCAGTCACCGCTATATTTTCCATCCTTCACTTTGCTTAAGTCCTTAGGCACATACAACACACTGAGCTTCGGATCGACGGTGGCTGAGATGATTTTGAACTCAACTTCTCGGAGTTTGTTTGTATTTTGGGCAATGAGCGATGAACTCATCAGCCCGCCTAACAAACCGTAAATAAGTATCAACAAAAAGCGCGCTGTCATTTCCAATGTGTATGATTGTTAGAAGTCACTATACCTCGTCTTCGGCAAGCCAGCGGAAGGATACCATTCTAATTTTGCGCCCATAGGCCCGGTTAATCTCACTGCTGAGTTTATCATAGTTTTTTACTTCTTCATCTGCACCGGCATCCAAGTAGTCGTGGCTCCGTGTGATCACCGCCTCTGCCCATGCACGCGCGATGACATTTCCTTGTGAGTCTTTGGCATCCCCATACACGCGGATGCGAAACGTATCGTCACGCACGGTTAGTTGATTCCCCACTCGGCGCAGGAGATCTGCCTGCATCACGTATCCGGGTATAGCCGTCCAGCGCGATCCCAGATAGGCGCGCGGGAAGGGCAATGTTTTCTGATCACCTGACAGCTGGCTGTTATCTTCCCATGTGCCAAAGTTCGCGGCTGTAATCATATCCCCGCTTCCTTTGAACCGACCATTGATAGAGTCAACTGCGCTGGTGCTAGGTGAATTACCGTTGTATTCGTCAAAATCCAAAGCGGCTTGCAGGGCACCGCAGACGCCCAGTTCTCCATCTTCTAAGCGGCGATTCACAAAATCCGCCATGTTTAGGAACGGACCGCGCAGTTTCACCTGCCTCACGCACTCGGCTGCCAAGCGGTCGATTTGATCATCTGTTAGATAACGCACACCTCGCCATGCGGCATCGTCTCCAGCATCATTTGCCTCGTCGAGAGAAGCAGGAGTTCCCAATCGAGAAATGACCACGCCGTCTTTGAGAGCGCCAGACGAGATCGTTCCCGTCTCAGGGTTGATGTAGCGCATTCCGTCCATTTTCAACCCATAGAACAACTGCCGCCACGCATCCACGGAGGTGGAGTTCACATTGAAGGCGCCGCGAATCTGAAGATACTTGGCCACATGCTCATGGGCATCAGCGGTCGGGTCATTGGACGGGACAATTTGTGTGATCGCCTCGCTAGCATCTTGATCGTGTCGCCAAGCGTAGTGAGGGTTGGGTAAGTTTTTGGTGCCGTTGGCAAAGTCCGAAAACACCTGCTTGATCCCCCGCTGATTTCCGAAGGCTGCCGTGTCTTGTCTTGTGATACCAGAGGCAAACCAGTTATCAAACAACGCATCATTGATCAGAAATGTAACGTCGTGGTGATCTCGGATGAGTTTCATTTGGCGGTTTTCTAACATGTTACTCAAGCCGTCGGTGGTCGTTTGGTCGCCAGCGATGCTATCGGGAATGTCATGGTAAACAGAACTCCCTGGGATAAGCGGGTTGGCTAGAGAAGACCCCAAGCCCATCAGCGAATTGGTAGAAATATCCCACAAATGCTGGCTGGATGAGTAGGAGGTCACACTAGGTTTCAGTGGAAATAAACCGAAGCCACCAAGCGAAGTCGGCGGGCTTAGTGCCAGCTCCACCATCGGCACAAAGTTTTGCCCGTTGTACCCCGAGGCGCTCTGCACGGAATGGGTCGCGCCGTAGAAACCTCGATTTTGCGGGGTGAGATCTGGAGATGTGGCTCCCCCTGCCCCGGTCACTACTTTCATGCGATACTGCGCCATAGCTTTGACACGATCTGATGCCTGACCGTACATCGCGCGCTGGTTGGTTGGGTTTGACAGGGCGTAGTTCTTACCCCGTATATCCCGATTACCGTAATACGGAACGCCGGGGTATTGGTCTTCTGTTTTAAGCTCGAACCCGTATGCGCCAAACTGCACGCGCTGGTTCGCGGTGTTCGCAAAAAACCTCAACCTGCCTGCACTGCTATCTTCTATCAAGTAGATCGGTTGCCCGTCCTCCACTGGGCTTGCTGCCATTTCCATGAAACGTTGTCCGCCGTTCACCTCCGGCCAGCTTGTCCAGTAGAATTGGAATGCGCCGCTGTGATGATTCGTTCCCTGACCTACACCGTCACCACTCGCCGAGTAGCGCCGACTCGAAACCCTCACGGCAATTTCCACTTGGGAGCTACTTGGTAGGTTGATGAGCCCGGGGAGTTTGATATCGAATCCTCCACCACTTGCCAGTGGTTCATATCCTGGATATAACTCCACGGCTAGGTTGTCCACAGCTGTTAGAGCATTGGGTGCTGCTGAAAACATGCGCACCTCACCGGGGAGAAAATCAAGCGGCCTGAACCCCTGGTTTTTTCCAGCCATGGTGTAGAGGCGCACCATCTCATGGTAGTTATCTGAACGTCTAACTTGCGTCCAGTTATTGATAGGGGTGCCATTTACGTATGCCTTAAACTCCAGTGAACCTCGGAAAATGTTAGTCTGAAGTTTTGGTATTTTAAGCGCTACATTGTAAGGGTTCCACACCGTCATTACTGGCTGGTAGCTCAGCATAAAGTCCGTCCAGTTAGCGTTGTGCGGTGAGCGTTTCTTTCTGATTCCCAGCTCCAGCACGAGGCGAGTAATCACGGGCGTCCGAGCCAACCCACGCTGATCCAAATTACTTGTATCCCAGTTAAAATGCGCACGCGGTTTGTTACCATTCAGTTGGACACCCTTAACCAGCCCAGCATTCATTGGCTGGTCTGCGGTTGTTTCATCCATTGCTGCCGCGCTGCCGCGATACGCTTGGTAATACTGGTGCATTCGATACCATGATTGGAAGTTTAAGGATAAATTTCCATACACCGTCGAATCAAAATACCCTTCGATCGGCCGCAGTGGCTTTGGCTGGAATCTGCTGCCATATTGAGTTGGCAAAACAGGTTGTTCTAACAAAGTATTGATATCTTTTTTCAATCCCCCGTGCCGGACGTTCACGGGCAACCCCACCGCGATGTTTGTTAGATCGTGAAATCTCCCTTGGAAGGCGGTTCGATACGGTTTTCCATCCTTGAGCATTTCGCCTGTTTTTATTGAAACAACTTTCCCCAATGCTTCTGGGGTATCGTCTGCGCCCTCCAGAGCACTACCCAGAGCACTACCCAGAGCGCCGACATCGCTAGCCCAACTGTTAGATAACTGCAAAACTCGGCTGCCAGTGTCGTTTTCGCCTACTTGACTTGGCCTCGTAATGCACCCCTTCATATTTTCGCCGAACACCTGCCATGCGTAGCTTCCACGCTCTACATCAATAAGTGGAGCATATACCAAATCCACATCTTTTGCACTACTTCCCAAGGTTCCCGTGGAGACTAATTTTGCCTTCTCTCCTGAGTAGCCGGCGACTGCGAAATCGAGGTCCTTGAGCTCCTCCCGATCAGGGTGCGAAACTAGCCAGGATCTAAACTGCGATTCTCGTGCTCGCTGCGCGTAAGTTGCCTTAAAATCAGGCTCCGTTTGCCACGTCTTCCAAGCATCCCAAACCCCTAGCAAATGGGCGTTGGCAAAGCTCACATCCGTGCTGCTGCCATCAAAGCCCTGATCGCTAGGTTTGTTCCCCGATGCGTCATTGGCAAGAATACCCGCATTGGCACTCACTCTCTGGTCCGGACCAAGCTCCGTTTGCAGCTCTGCAATCGCCAACATCAGGGCTAATCTGGCATTGGCTCTCGCTTCAGCCATTGCCGAAGTGTTTCTTTGAGAACGAAGCTCAAGCGTGCTCAAGCTAAGCATCGCAAGGGCAATCATCACCAGCAGCACCATCACAGAAATAGTTGCTACTAATGCAAAACCACGCTTCTCAAGACAATAGGAGCCTGAGGAGCGGACTGGTTTTTTAGAATGACTGTAAGCCAACTGCATATACTACAATGTAACCACCACACCCTGCTCTTTTCAACGGTAAAGATCACACATTCATTTATGCAAAAACCACATCAAATTTGCATGAAATGAGAAGTTAACCAAATGCTTCCGAAACCCTAACCGGCGGTTTCGAGCGTGAGGGAATGGCGTCTCTGATAAAATTAGCCTATGCTTGGGAACGCCCGAGCCTCTTGAGTCAAAAATGGGGCGATCTGAATTGTCCAGACCGCCCCTTACAGGCAAAATATGTTGTGTAACGAACAGGTGTGTCCGGCCTTACTTCCGGCGACGGAGGATCAGAGCGAGGCCACCGAGTCCGAGGAGGGCTGTGGATGATGGCTCCGGAACAGATTCGATTGTCAGGGCAGCCCAGTTGCCTTCATTTCCAGTTCCAGTTGCAGTTCCTGTGATTTGACCACTACCATCGGAAGTAAGAGTTAGGATAACATCCCCTCCACCACCAAGCATAGAGACGGAGCTGGCTCCTGACGCAAAATCGACCCCCCTAGCAGTAGTTTCACCAGGTGTAAAAGTAAATGTGTGATCCGTGTTTGCAGCGAGACCTGTCACGGTCCAAGTGATCACAGGATCGGCACCCAAAGCTATCGCACCACTTGGAATGAATAGGTAATCTCCCGTCAATGCATCAGCCGCAGCAACGCCCGGCCATGCAGAAGTATTCCCTGTAATAGCAAAGGTCGTTGGACCTACAGTAATTGAAGGGGTTTACTGTTGTATTTGCTGACGGTCCGAGCTCAGCAGCTATAAAATCAGTGTATCCAGCGGCTGTTCCAACAGGTGGATTAGTACCCCCAAATGAACCTGCATCGCCACTACCATCACTTGTAAAATCAAGTTGTATCACAGTCGCCGCAAAGAGACTACTACTTATAGAAACGGCTAGTGTAGTCATTGTAATTGTTTTTGTCATAATTTGTATGTAGTTAGTTTTAAGATTCCCAAACTCAAGCCATCTAGCCCAGAAGGGAAAAATTAATCGAAATTGCATCCGACTTGGATTAAGTCTAGGGTACTCTAGCCTCAGTTATCTTGGATAAATCGGACAATCTTTGTTAGTTTCACGCCATTTCCCGCACTTTTTCCGTATCGGTGGCGGTTTCGAGTGTGAAGTCCGGGAGCATTTTAGTCACCCCTCCCTCCATCGCGGATTCGTGGGCGAGGATACCAGTGCAGGTCCAGTTGGCGGACTCAGCGGCATCGGGGAACGGCGCACGTTTTTCTAACAAAGCCGATACAAACTCATGCACAAGGTGCGGGTGGGAGCCGCCATGTCCCGCGCCCTGGGTATATGAAAGGTGCTCTTCACCGTCTTCACCACCGAAAACACCTCCTGTGGTAAAGGGGGCGATTTCCTCGGGAAGAAGATGGGCGAAGTCCGGACATTCGACTTTCTCCGGGATTTCAGGTTCGGGTTTCTTCGCGGTATGCACGACGAGCGGTTCGTTTTCGATGAGAGGCCACTCAACACTTTTTTCAGAGCCATAGGCTTCAAAACTCTCACGGTATTGACGCGCGGTATCAAAGAGCGAACGCAACACCTGCCCATGGACATCGGAATCCTTGAATTTAATCTGAGCTGTTTCGATTGCAAAGGGAGAGCCGTAGTGCTCGATAAGTTCATCACGAATGCGACCTGAACCAATACAAGTGACAGACTCCGCCTTGGCACGGGTCAACCCCAGCACGGGGCCAACACAGTGGGTGGCGTAATGCATCGGGGGCAGACCGGGCCAGTAGTTCGGCCAACCATCCATGTCCTGCTGGTGGCTCCCCTGAAGGAACTGTAGCC
>JBMYYO010000148.1:0-7900 GCA_049609505.1 Akkermansiaceae bacterium
ACCGTTGCGCACGGCGTCTTTGAAGAGGTTTTCCATTTTCTCCGTGAGATTCTGCATGCGCTCTTTGTTTTCGGCCTCGGCATTTTGTTGAGCTTCAAGTTTCTTCTTGTTGTCCTCCTTTTGAAGTTCCTCGCCTTTTTTGCGGTTTAGGCGCTGGTTTTCATCGTTAAGGTTCTGTTCCTTGCGCGAGATGTCTTCAAGTTCTCCGATGGCGCGATCAAATTCATTTTTTAGGACTTGGGCGTGCTCGTCTCGGGTGAGAATGTAAATAACGACGGGCTCAGAGTAGATCCGGCCTCTCTCGGGTTTGTAGTCCTCGGTCCACGAGCGTAGAACGAGCTTCTGCGGGGCGATATCCAAATTCTCTGGGGAGAATGAGAATGGTTTGTTGAGCATGGTGCGGGTAGGTCCGCCTTTCTCGAGCGTGAGTTCGCCTTTAGCGGGGTCTTTGCCCGTGGGTTTTGTGAATTCTCCCTGCCATTCGATGCCGCAAGCTTTGAGTCCATAATCGTCCTCAGCGAGAACTTGAAAATCAATGGTTTCTTCAGCGAGCATGATGTGCTGCCGCTCGATACCTTGGATATAGGTAGATGGGAGTTGATCCTGAGTGCTTTCAATGCGGAGTTTGAAAGGGGAATCTGTGCCGAGGCCTAGAACATCCGTCCACTTCATAGGAACTACAAGCGGGTGATCTCCAACGACGATGGGTGCGGAGGTGAAGGTTCTGCCGTCCACCTTGAGCGCGAGGTCACTTGGCGGTGGTGTTTTTGCCTTGGCCGTTTTAGTTTCCTCTTCGGCGGGAGGGGTGGTGCTGTCCAATGAGTCAAGAGGGGCAGGTGCTATTTCTTCTTCAACGATCTCTTTGGGCAGGTGGGTGATTTGGCTGTTGGCACTATCGAGTGCTCGGGTGGTAACGGCGTTGATGGTGAGAGAGCTGCCTTCAAGCGCCGTGATGAAGCCAGAGCGAACGTCCGCCTGAGTGGCTGGGCGTTGCAGGTAGGCTGGTAGCTCTACCTTGACGTTGATGCCTTCAATGGCAGGGCGGACTATGGGTTGGTAGGCGAGGGCGTGCTGAGCGTCATCGGCTTCTAGGTAGATTTTGTCTTCAGCGCGCTGGCCAGGGAAGCTGAAGGTGTATGCGTTGTCAACGAGCTTGGCTTCGATCCACTCACCGGATTTGCCATAGCGGGCGCGTGCGGTTTCGGGGCGGCGATTCGTATCTTTGGCTAGTGGGATAGTGACGGAGAATGACTCACCGTAAGGGACGGCCTGTGGGTCATTGATGTGAGAGAGGTCAAGCTTGGTGAAAGTGAAACGCTCCGTGTCAGCGAGTGGCATGAGCCAGCGCTTGAGTGCGTTGATGCCAGCCTCTGGGACTGTGACCAGTGCGGCAACGGCAAAGACGAAGAGCGACATGACAACCAATGACCACTTGCGGTGGCGTGAGGCGGGTAGTGCTTGGGTGAGGTCTCTGCCTGCGGCATCAGCTGCAACGGTGCGCATGGCGGCTGCGCGAAGCTCTGGGGATAGGATTTCCTTGGCATCAGTCTGATCCTGAAGCTCGACGGCACCGAGGAGGCGATCACCAAGTTTCGGGAAACGGCGTGAAATGAGGCGGGCTAGTTGGTTCTCATGGCGGTGGCCATAGACCCAGCGGTGCACCCAATAGGGAGCGAAGATGGCAAAGAGGGAGACACCACCGATAAGAATGCCAAGGCGAACAATGGCACTGGTTTCAAAAATTCGATCGAGCCCAAAGACAAGAAGGAAGGAGAAGAGTAGCCCGAATACACCAGCTAGAATGGCTTCTGCTACTTTAATATGCCAGAGGCGTTTTTTGAACTGCTCAAGCTGAGTTTTTAGCCCCTCAGGGATAGGTGCTTGGTGGTGTGATGGCTCTTTGTCTGACATGGTGATGAAGAGGGGCTTTGAGGTGGGTTGCGAAGAGGTATTACGGATTGCTGCTCTGAGATCTACTCTGAGATCTGACCTAGGATGGTTTTCCTTCGGGGAATACTTTCATGGGATACGGCTCTAATCCAGCGGTTTTCTCATAAAAGTAACGTCTCAGGGGGAGTGATTTTTTGAAGAAATGGAATGTTTTTTCAGGGGTTGGGAGTGATGGGTGGTGGATATGGCTTGCAATTTACCTCGGCTGGATTATTTCGCAGCCAGATTTTGCGCGATTTACTAACAGATCCGGCTTGGTCGGCAGAGCATGTAGGAATGCCTTTGCCTGATACTAGGCATGCGTGTTCGGTGTGTTTGCCTACATGGGATTCCGTGTTGGGGTATGAGGAAGGGCGTGAAAAAATAACCCGCCGTATGCGTTGTGGATACCCTCGGTTTTTTTGCCATCCTGCGGTGCTGAGATTGTTTGCTGAGGCTGAAAAACAGCTCGCTGATAATGGCAATAGAGTGGTGGTGTTTCCTAACAAAGACGCGGCGCAGCGTGCGCAGAGGTTCATTGAGAAGCGGTCCTCTCAGGCATCACGGATCGCGAGTTTCGAAGGCCTGCAGGCGGTAATCATGGCAGAGGCTGACTATCCTGTGGCAATGGAATATTGGCGTTACACGGGAGAGATTGTTAGTAGCCGCCAAGCGAGGCACGTGCTGCGCGGATCTCAGGCAGGGCAGGTGAAGTCACATAGTTTACGGAGACGCTTGGCAAGCCATGGGGGCTATGATGCGGATGATGTTTACATTTATGAAAACGGGATGGCTTGCGTGTTTGCTACGCACCGTGCGGTCAATCGATTGCAGCCTGGGAAAAAAACACTGCAGTTAGAGTTTCCCTATGTGGATGCGCTTAAGGTGCAGAATCACTTTGGCAACGGAGTGGTGTTTCTAAACGATGCCAGTGGGGAATCGTTCGAGGAGGCGCTGAGGCGTATCAGCAAAGGTGAGTTTTCTGCCGTGTTCTGTGAGGCTCCCAGTAATCCTTTGCTACGCAGTGTTGATCTGGCTGCCATATCGCAATCTTGTCGTGAGGGCGGAGTTCCTTTAGTTGTCGATGATACAATTTGCTCGGTAATCAACGTGGACGTCAGTGCTTATGCTGATTTGGTAACCAGCTCGCTCACCAAGTGGGTATCAGGAAAAGGGGATGTCATGGCGGGGCAGGTGACATTGATTCCTAGCTCACCATTGTATTCGGATTTGAAGCAGTTTTTTGAGGCAGATTGTTCGGGTGGAAGTAGGCTGTATGCTTCTGATGCTAGGGTGCTTGCACGTAATCTGAGTGGTTTTTCCTCGCGGATGGAATCAAGTAATGCCAATGGCGAAGTGCTTGCTGATTATCTGATAGAGCACTCAGCGGTAGAAAAGGTCTGGTATCCTAAGTTTACTACTTCAGATCACTATGAGGCGGTTCGCCGAAGCGGTGGCGGCTATGGTGGACTAATCTCATTTGTGCTGAAGAATAAGAAAAAATCAGCCAAGTTTTTTGATATGCTAAAGCTCAGTAAGGGACCTAGTCTTGGCACTGAGTTCTCATTGGTTTCCCCATACACATTACTGGCTCACTATGATGAGCTTGATTGGGCAGAGGGCTGCGGTGTGGATCGTTATTTGATCCGCATTTCAGTGGGTATAGAAGATAAAACCCTTCTGCTTGACTCTTTTGGGGAAGCTCTGGGCTCTATTTAATGAACTCAAAATGAACACATAGCACACCTTTTACGGCTTAAACATTACTAAGTTAATAAACATGATAATTTTATCTTGATTGAAACGTATTGGTGATGTATGTCGGGCGCGGCTCGACGAAAACCCAATCTGAAAAATGACTAAAAACAAAACAAAACTGGCTCTGCGAGTGAATGATGAAAACCCAAACCACCACCTGTGGAATAACCGTGGGATCTGGTGGTGTCACCTGACCGTGCACAAAAACGATGCAACGTCTGAGAGGCTCCGCTTTTCTCTTAAAACGAGAGACCTCGATAGCGCGCGCTCACGCCGAGATAACATTCTTCGAGACATTGCGCAGCACTACGAAGTAGCGGCGTAAAGCGAAGTAGTTGGCATAAAAAAAGCTTTCCATCGTTTTCCCGCTTCTCATTCCAGCGGGAGTCGTTAAATTCCGCCTCCATGGCGCGGGAGTATAAAATATCGTCGGGTAAACCCACTGCAACGAGTGGGATCGACTACGCAGCGGAGCTCAATGAGCAACAGTTCGCTGCGGTGAGCTCTCGGCCAGGTCCTGCACTGGTGATTGCTGGTGCTGGCTCGGGGAAAACGAGAACCCTCACGCATCGGGTGGCGTATCTGTTGGATAAGGATGTGGACCCAGGGAATATCCTGCTTCTGACGTTTACGAATAAGGCAGCGCGTGAGATGTTAGAGCGGGTGAAACATCTTGTGCCTCGCGATATTTCTGCTCTGTGGAGTGGCACATTCCACTCGGTGGGGAACCGGATTCTCCGTCGCCATGCCGATGAGCTCGGCTACACGCGGTCGTTTTCCATCATGGACCGTGATGATCAGAAGTCGCTGATGTCCGCAGTGGTGAAAAGCCTCAACATCGACGCCGGTGGACGGAGGTTTCCGAAAGGGGATCTTCTGATTTCTATCTTTAGCCTGGCGGAAAACACCCGAGAGGATTTGGCGGATATTATCGAATACCGATACCCGCATCTGGAGGAGTGGCAGGATGAGATTTTCCGCGCGCGGGATGCGTATCGGAAGCGAAAGTTGGACACGAACTCGATGGATTTTGATGATTTGTTAGTGTTGACCTTGAAGTTGTTAGAAGAGAATGAAGATATTTGTCGGCTCTATCAGAAAAAATTCCGCCACGTCCTAGTGGACGAGTATCAGGACACCAATACCGTGCAATGTGAGCTGATCGATCTGTTGGTTGGTGAGAAACAATACCTCATGGTGGTAGGTGATGACGCGCAATCCATTTACTCCTGGCGCGGCGCAGACATGGAAAATATCTTAAACTTTCAGGTAAAATACCCAGATGCTCAGATCTTTAAAATAGAAACCAATTACCGTTCGGTGCCGGAGGTGTTAGAGGTTTCTAACGCGGCAATCCGGCCAAATAAGAATCAATATGAAAAAGAACTCCGTGCGGTCCGCGAGCAGGGGATGAAGCCTGCGAGAGTTCCCCTAGACAGTCCATCAGTGCAAGCGGAGTTCATCGGCGAGCGGATTGATGAATTAATAGGAGAAGGGGTGGATCCGTTAGAGATCGCGGTGCTGTATCGAGCTCACTTTCAGAGCATGGAGATCCAGATGGAGCTGACGCGGAGAGGTCTTCCGTTTCAGATCACCAGCGGGTTGCGGTTTTTTGAGCAAGCGCACATTAAAGACGTCTCTGCGATGATCCGTTTTGCGGTGAATGGGAGGGATGAGGTCAGCTACAAGCGCATGGTCTTACTGCTTCCTGGAGTAGGGGATAAGACGGCGGATAATTTATGGCAGGCGTGGCGGAATTCCTCAGCGGGTCGCTCGCTGGATATTCCAGAGTCATTATCAGAAACTATGTTAGCTTTCCGGGTGCCAGCCAAAGCGAAAGACTCGTGGGAGCAACTTTGCCACACCCTTGACGAGCTGTTAGCGGGCGATGCCTTTGCGCGTCCGAGTGAGATGATTTTTAGTATTCTCGAAGGTGTTTACGATGAATACATGATGGCTAGCTTTGATAACCACGAACAGCGCAAACAGGACATCGAGCAGCTCATGCAGTATGGTGAGAGCTACGATGATGTGCTGGAGTTTCTAGCGCAGCTCTCGCTGATGTCATCGGTAGATGGTGATCCTAATCAGAAGGAGAAAAAGGAAGAGGGCGTAATGTTGTCCTCTATTCATCAGGCAAAAGGACTGGAGTGGAATGTGGTATTTGTGGTGTCCTTAGCGGATGGGATGTTCCCGAATGGGCGAGTGTTAGAGGCCGATGACGTGGATATGTTAGAGGAGGAGCGCAGGCTTTTCTACGTGGCTGTTACCCGAGCGAAAGACCAGCTCTACATGACTTACCCGCAGACGAATCCGCGTAATTACACCGGTGAATACATGCTGAAACCTTCACGTTTTCTGGAAGATATCCCCGAAGACCTCACCGAGGAGTGGGAGGTCTCTGTGTGGTGATTACTCCGTTTCTGCACTGTCAATAAACAGAAAGGTGTAAGCTGCGATGGTGCCGCCAAGGAGCTGGGGAAGGTAATGCATCCAGCAGTCAGCAGGGTTCAGCTTTCCTATCACCATTAATCCGGTGGTGATCGCTGGGTTAAATGCGCCGAGCGAGATGCTTCCAACGGTGATGGCTCCGACGACAACCGTAGCTCCAATCGCAAAACCAAAGTAGGAGTTGCCTTCGCTGCGTTTTGATGTGGCAGTGCAGAGAACGACGAGAGCGAGGGCGAAGGTGAAAATGAATTCGGATGCCATCACCGCTGTCGTGGAGCCGAGCTTGATCGCCTCTACTGAGGTTCCCGCCTTGAGCACTTCACTAGCAAATACTCCCTTAGCAAGACCCGCAGCACAGACAGCACCAGCGACTTGAGAAAGGATGTAGGTGCCACACTCAGCCTTAGGGTGGGCACCGCGTAATGTAGCGGCAAGAGTGACGGCGGGGTTGAAGTGGCCTCCGCTGATCGGTCCGCCCGCATAGACCATGAGCATCAATACCACCCCGATGGCGATGGGTGCCAAATCATGGCCCGCTAGAACTGCTGTGAGGCAAACGGTAAAGATAAACAAAAAAGAGCCGATAAATTCAGTCAGTAATTTTTTCATGGGGTTTTCTAAGGTTAAGGGAACTGGTTGATCAATACGATGACTACCACAGTCATTAGGTCATAAAAACGTTAATTTCATCAAAAAACAGACAACTTTTTTGCTTTTCAACGTTTTACTTTCTAAGAAATAGGCAATAGTTTGTTTGGGTTCTTAGATTGCCGATCAAGCTTTCCCATCAAACTCCTTCCATCAAGTCTTACTTAATTAACATCACCATAGCCATTATGAAAATAAGCCACTCCCACGATCCATCAAAACAGATTTCACCCAATTATCATTCTACCCGTATTTCTCGGCGTAGGGCATCAGGTTTCACCCTTTTAGAAATGGTGATCGTGCTGGGAATCATCGCCGTGATTATGGGCGGTGTGATGGTAACCATGAAAAAAATCGGTGCCGTCGGTGATCTCAATAGGGTAACTGGTGACTTTAGTGGTATAGACAGTGCTCTGATGTCCTACAAAACGATGGCAGGTCACTACCCCGCTCAAAGCCAAGGGTTAAAGGCTCTTGTTTCTCGCCCAACCTCCGAGCCTCGCCCTCGTAAGTGGACTCAAGTGATGACAAAGCTGCCACAAGATCCATGGGGTAAGGAATATGTTTACAGATACCCAGGTAGTAAGGATAAGACACGTCCAGAAGTCATTACCTTCGGGCCTGACGGCGAGGAGGGAACTGACGACGATATGTCTAGCCAAGATGAGTAAAACACTTCCATATCACTCTTCTCTATCATGGAGACCTCGGGCTGTTTCTGCTCGGGGTTTTACATTGTTAGAGATGGTGTTTGTGCTCTCGCTCATCATTCTCATCGTCACTTGGGTGACGATCAATG
The DNA here is from genome assembly GCA_049609505.1 of Akkermansiaceae bacterium. Taxonomy (GTDB): domain Bacteria; phylum Verrucomicrobiota; class Verrucomicrobiia; order Verrucomicrobiales; family Akkermansiaceae; genus Oceaniferula. Next base: position 7,586 of record JBMYYO010000148.1, read on the forward strand.
TGGCTAGCGTGGACACCGAGCGCCAGTTGCGAGAGGCGTCTGGAGAGATTGAGAACCTTGCCCGCAGAGGCCGAGCGGTAGCGATCCAGCAGCAGCGGCCCTACCTGCTGACCATTACGGCGGATACCATTTCGATTGGCCCCAAGTATGCTAGGGCTGAAACCTCAGAGGATGAGGAAGATGGCGCTCAGGAGCATCCTGATGTGACCACGAGCGAGAAAATGGATCCTGAAGTGCAGTATGAAGTGCGCCGCTGGATGTCTGATGAGTGGGTTTTGTTAGAAGAAAAAATGGAGGTGGTCATCGAGCTAGACC
>JBMYYO010000149.1:0-7897 GCA_049609505.1 Akkermansiaceae bacterium
TCCTTGGTATTATTCTAGTCTTTAGAATCATGTAAATCTTGTTAACTCTGTCTGAAATCAATCGCGCAACCAAGGTCTTAGTTACCTAGCTTAAATACCCACTCTAATCATTTTAATTACTCATGTACCGCACCGGAATAGGATATGATGTCCATCAATTTGCCGAGAACCGCCCGCTTATTCTTGGCGGAGTAAACATACCTCACACCCACGGTCTTGCTGGGCACTCAGATGCTGATGTGCTTTGCCATGCCATAGCGGATGCGTTGTTAGGGTGTATGGGGTTGCCAGATATTGGGCATTATTTCCCGCCGACAGATGAGAGCATCGAAGGTATTTCATCGCTGAAGATTTTGGAAAAATGCCGAGATCTAGCTGCGGAACGAGGTGCCGTGATCCAGAATATTGACTCATCAATGGTTGCTGAGGCGCCCAAGGTGCTTCCCCACGCTGATGAGATGAAGGAAAACATAGCCGCCGCGCTGAGCATCACCGTGGGGCAGGTGGGGATCAAGGCTACCACGAATGAAACGATGGGGTTTGTTGGCCGAAAGGAGGGGATTGCGGCGCTTGCTTCCGCGATGATTTTTCTTCCCGATGAGAACTAGTAATTGTTAGTATAGCGCGTGGCTAAAATCCCCGATCTCCCATCAGATGAGCGCCCCCGTGAGCGGCTTGCTCGGCTAGGTGCATCTGCCATTAGTGATGCTGAATTATTAGCAATTTTTTTACGAGTTGGCTTTAAGGGAACCAGTGCCATCGAGCTCGGGCGGAAACTGTTACAAAAACACGGCAGCCTAACAGACTTGGGTGGATTAAGTGTCAAGGAACTCTCCACTGAACGTGGGCTGGGTCCTGCGAAGGCCGCACAATTGATCGCGGCATTTGAGCTGGGGGCAAGGTGTGCCAATGAGCGAATGAGGCGCACGCCGATGAATTCTGTGCAGGCAATTTACGATGCCGTGGCTCCACGCCTTGCCCACGAGCGGCAAGAACACCTGCTGATTATTTTGCTTGATTCCAAGCTGCGCGCGCTCCGCACGATTGAGCTGAGTGAGGGGAATTCCAATACCGTTTTGTGCGAGCCACGTGATGTGCTGCATCATGTGATCATCAACCGTGCGGCGGCGTTTATTGTGGTGCATAACCATCCATCAGGGGACCCTACCCCGAGCCGGAGCGATAATGGTTTAACCCGCCAACTCAAGGAAGCGAGTGTGATTATGCGCATTCGTTTTGTAGATCACGTCATCATCGGGCGGCCAGCAGATGACCAGGAGCAAGCCTACTATTCCTACAGCCAAGAGGGGGAGTTGTGATAATACCAACTCAAAAAATTTTCAGGTAGTATTCACTGGTCTTTTTCCGCGATGCCATCGTGGTCGATCAATGGAGATACCCGCATCATCATTGATCTCCCTCCTTGGTATAAAAAAATCCCCTACTCAGCAAAGCCAAGTAGGGGAGCAAGTAGTGATAGAAGTGAGCCTATTTACCTTCAGCTTTCTGGATGAGCTTTTCTAGTGCCTCTTCCATTGCCTCGCCTCGTAGGTTCTTGTGGCGGATCACTCCTTCGTGATCGATAATGTAGAGCGTGGGCCAGCCACGAACGTTCCAGTTGTCAGAGATCTTGAAGCCGTCCTGCTGGTTGTTGAAACTGCGCCAGGTGACGGTTTTGTCTTCAACGAGCTTTTTGTGCTTCTCTTTGTCATCTGAGTTTACACCGACGATGGCAAAAGGGCGACCTTCCCATTTCTCCACGAGCGACCGCTCATGGGGAAACATAGCACGGCACGGTCCTCACCAGTTACCCCAGAAGTCAAGCAACACGACTTTTCCTTTGTAGTCGCTTAGCTTGAACTTAGTGCCTGTGTGGTCATCACCTTCAATTTCAGGTGCCTTGCAGCCTATCGCTAAGTTTTCCAACTCAAAGATCACGGAGCCGATCTGCTTTGCTAGCTTAGGGTTAAGCTCAGCCACCTTTGGGTTGGTGTTTAGTTTTTTGTAGAGCGCGATGGATTCATCCGCGATGGCTTTGCGCTGCTCAGCACTGAGCCGTGGGTTTCGGCTGGAATCATTCTTGAGTTTGGATGCTAGATAGTAGTTTGCGTAGATTTTATTGTCTTCACGGGTAGTGGTGCTGGCGATTTTGCGCAGTGAATCAGCCGCTTTAGGATCATAGCTTCTGGAGAGCGACTGCGAGTAAGCATTGATGGCATCGTCATTGATGTAGTGGGTCAGAAACATCTTGCTGATACGCTCGCGGTTTTCCTGAGTGCGGGCTCGGCGGAGTGTCCATGAGAGTGCTTTTTGGGACGCCTTTTCCTTGGGATGCCTTTCAGCGATATCAAGGATGCGCTTGATGCACTCGGTAGCCTTTGGCGCCTTTTGATAGAGAGCGACGGCTTTTTTACGGTCTTTCTCAGCGCGGACTTTTTTCATGAACTCGCTGTAGCTCGCGTCAAATGCTTGCATCTCTTTATTGACGATAGCAGAGACGTCCTCGGCCTTGACCTCAGTTGTCGGCTTTTCCGCCACTTCGGGATTTGCCACACACATCCCAGAGAATGGGGTAGCTACTGCTATGAAAAGTAATGTTTTTTTCATGCCTCAAAGGTGGTGTGTTTTGGCACGCCGTGCAACCTGAATTTTTTGATCTGAAATTTTTAGCAACACTAATTCCGAGGATTTACATGGACAAAGCAATGTGGTTCCTTCGTTATCCCCACATGAAAACAACCTGTTCTCTCGTGAAGGTCACACTTCCTTTGCTTGCCGCTGTGATCTACTCCTCTCTGGTGGGAGCCGGCCCTGTTGAGCCGCCGAAACAGCCGCTCAAGGCATGGATGGATGACGCCCTCAACGGAAAAATGGGTGATATCAGAGACGTCACAATAACAAAGGATCGCGTAGAGGCAGAACGTAAGGAACTCTGGTCTGCATACCGAGCCGCTGCTACACGCGCTAAGTGGAATGAAGAACTCCTACCCGTGCCTCCTACCATAGATGCCCTACGTAAGGAGGGGAAAAAGCTTCAACTCAAAGCAGGAAAACTCACCTCCGGGGAGTTGACCATGCCGTATGTGCTGATGGCGAAGGGAGAGAAGCCCGCAACAGGATGGCCGATGTTTATCTGTCTGCACGGCGGCGGTAAGTTCTACGGAAAAGGCGAAACTACCGCTCATGGCTGGAGTGTGAATAGCCGTGAGTGGCAGGCGCAAATGAAGCTGACGGCGGCAGTTTATAAACCAACAGGGCTCTACTTCATCCCACGCATGGCGGATGATCGGTTAGGCCGCTGGTGGCATAAGCACAATATTGATATCTTTACCCGTGCTATCCGTAATGCGATCCTCTTTAACGATGTGGACCCCAATAAAATCTACATCATGGGAATCTCACAGGGTGGCTACGGTAGCTGCCATCTCGCTCCCTTCATGGCAGATTTATTTGCCGCAGCGGGTCCCATGGCTGGCGGTATGATGACGGTGACGGAAAACCTAAGAAACTTGCCATTCCGCTCAGACATTGGCGAGAAGGACACCGCCTACAAACGCATTGATCTGGCTAAGGCGCTGCACAAAAAAATAGATGAGCACAAAGCGGCTGACCCCGCTGGCTACAAAAACGTGCTCGCCATTCAAAAGGGGCGCGGACACGGTATCGACTACTCTTTGAGCCCAACGTGGCTAGCTGAAAACACACGCAATCCCTACCCAGAGAAGATCGTCTGGCGCTGCCACCAGAAACATGGAATCTACCGCGATTCATTCTACTGGATCTCATTGAAAAAAACGCCAGAAAAGGGAGAGTTCTCAATCACAGCCACTCTGGACAAAGAAAAAAATCAAGTGGAGATCACAGCCACTCAAATCATCCCGACCGCAGAAAAGGGGCAGAAGCTAACACGCAAACCACTGGACGCTAAAAATATCAGAGTGCATCTCAATGACAGCATGCTAAACCTCGATGGTGAGATAGCTGTCGTCATTAACGGGAAAGAAACCTTTCGCGGAAACGTAACAAGAAGCCGTAACGCCATGATGAAATCTCTCGTCAAGCGCGGCGATGCCAATTACGCTTTCCCTGTCATCATCAACCAATAATTAATCAATGAAAATCCGATCACTTTTGCCAACCCTGACCATTCTCGGTGCCAGCTTGCTATGCAGTGCTGCAGATGAGAACAAACAAGCATCCGCAAAACCCAACATCGTCTTTATCCTCGCCGATGACCTCGGCTACGGTGAGCTGGGCTGCTACGGACAGAAAAAAATCAAAACTCCCGTGCTGGATCACCTAGCGACCGAGGGGATGAAGTTTTCCCAACACTACACAGGTGCTCCCGTATGCGCTCCTGCGCGTTGTGTTCTGATGACAGGTAAGCACCTCGCCCATGCTCAAGTGCGCGGGAACCGTGACTCCGGGAACGGCAAAAAGTTTCCAGGTCAATGGCCCATCACTGCTGACGCCGTCACTATTGCAGAAGTTCTCAAACAAGCAGGCTACACCACTGGTGCCTTTGGTAAATGGGGCTTGGGCCCTACTGATACAACTGGTAATCCCAACAAACAGGGATTTGATCGCTACTACGGATACAATTGCCAGCGCAATGCACACAGCTTTTACCCGCCATACCTTGATAGCGACAGCAAGGAGGAGCCGATTAATAAAAACCCCATCCCCGGTCACTCAAGAAAACTCAAAGGTGAAGTGAAAGCGGATGATTATAGGGATGAAAACTACGCCCCAGATTTGATTCTCAAAGAGGCACTCAAGTTCATCGATCAGAACAAAGACAAGCCGTTCTTCCTCTATCTCCCATTTGTGGAGCCCCACGTCTCCATGCACCCACCGCAAGAATGGGTGGATAAATACCCCAAGGAGTGGGATAAGAAACCTTACCGCGGGACTCGTGGATACATCCCGCACCCACGCCCGCGCGCCGGATATGCAGCGATGATTTCAGACCTCGATGAACACGTTGGCTCTATTCTGGCTCGCCTGAAAAAACACGGACTCGATAAAAACACCATCGTCATCTTCACCTCAGACAATGGCCCAACTCATGATGTGGGAGGCGTTGATACCGCATTTTTCAATTCTGGCGGTGGCTTGCGTGGTCAGAAAGGGAGCTGCTATGAAGGTGGCATTCGCATTCCGTGTATTGTTAAATGGCCAGGCAAAGTGAAGCCAGGCAGCAAGACAGATGCACCAAGTTACTTTCCAGATTGGTTCCCCACACTCGCCGAGATCGGAGGCGCGAAGATGCCCAAAGAAAAACTCGATGGTGTGAGCCTCACTCAGGTGCTTGGTGGCGGCAAGCTTCCCAAACGCCATGAGATGATGATCTGGGAGTTTGGTGGATACGGTGGCATCATCGCCATCCGTGATGGTAAGTGGAAGGCACTACGCCGTGGGCTCAAGCGCAAGCAAGTAGCCGCATGGGAACTCTACGACCTAGAGGCTGACCCACAGGAGAAACACAATATCGCTAAAGATCACCCAGAGCAGGTGAAGCGACTTGAGGCCTACTGGCTCAAGAGCCGTACTGTTGAGCCAGACTTCCCCGTGAAGCGCATTGACAGCCTGAAAAACGAGGCAAGCATTGCGAAGTGATACCAACTCAAAAAACTTTCTGGTAGTATCCACTGGCCTCACGGAAAAATCCTGCGCGTATACTACCAGAAACTTTTCCGCATTGGCATGGCATTATGATCTAACAAAAAAGGGCAGCACGTGATTTCACATGCTGCCCTTTTTTATTGAGGGATAAAATGGTTCGCGCTGGTGTGCGCTCGGCTTGGCTAGTCCACTAAATTATCAATACGTGAAGCCAGCTCCACGTCGATCTCTGTGACGCCACCTGCGTCTTCAGTTTTCAAACGAAGAGTCACGCGGCAATCACGGATGTCGATTTCAGGGAAGTGCTGCGCTTCATCAACGATTTCAGCGAGGTCATTTACAAAATCAATGCCCTCCATGTATTCTTCGAACTCAATGGTGCGAGTGATGCTGTTGCCTTCACCTTCCCACTCAGGGGCACGCTTGAGGGCTTCATCGAGGTCTTCTTCTGGGATCAAATCTTCTGACATAATGTTTCTATTGTGGTTGGCTGTTGTGAGATTGATATTTGGCACTTGGTTTTGGCAAGCATGTTTCTGTATCTTTTTGTATTTTTTTGACAACAAATGGTCATTTGCATTTGTCCCATTAACGGATACAATACGCGTATGAAGATTCCCACCCAGATTTTAATGCTAATAGCCGCCTCTGCTGCGGTGTTGTTTGCCAGTTGTAGTAGCACCACTCCGCTCACTCGGATTGAGCAGAATCCAGCAATCTACAGTTCCCTGAGTGATAAACATCGCGCCCTAGTGCGCCAAGGAAAAATTGACCGTGGGATGACCAAGCCCGCCGTGTTTCTTGCCATGGGGCATCCAGATCGCCGCGCTGAGGGCAGCCGGGATGGGAAGAGCTACTCACGCTGGGATTATACCGTGCTGACTCCTGTGTATCATCATGGAATTCATCCCTACGCTGGCTATGGCTGGGGAAGGCGCGGCTACCGTGGTGGATATTACGGCCTAGGCATCAGCCCAAGTGTTACTTACACGCCGCGCCGTGGATCATCGGTTCACTTTAAGAGCGGTAGGGTGACGGCTTGGGATATGATCTCTCGCTAACATCAGCGTAAATCAATTTGCCATACGGGTTAGTATTTTCTTTTCACCGTATAGCTTGGCTGGTTTCTTCCATGTATGCAAGAGATCGAAAACGCCCTAACGGCTTCGCTTGAGGATTTCACTATTTCCCGCTCAGAGAGGAAGGAACTCAAGCCTCTACTTGCCGCTGTTCAGGGAGACCGGACTGGGCAAGCAAAAGTCCGCCAGTTAGCATTCCGCATGGCCACCTCAGCCATGGAAGAAGTGGGCGAGGTGACGGCCATGGACTGGCTGGAGGGCGTTATCAAGCTGCTCTACTCAAATGAGATGAAAGTCCGCGCTAGTGCGTATTTTTCCCCAGGAGAAGATTGTTTACACCGTATTCGCAGAATGATCAGCGAGGCATCGCAGACGCTGGATATTTGTGTCTTCACCATTACGGATAATCGCATTGTAGAGAGGCTGGAAGATGCGCACCGCAGAGGGGTGCGTGTTAGAATTATTTCCGATGACATGAAATCTGAGGACTTAGGCTCTGACATGGAACGGCTCGAGCGGCAGGGGATTCCCTGTCTTTATGATCGGACCTCCGCCCACATGCATCATAAGTTTGCCATTGCCGATGGTGGACTACTGCTGAGCGGAAGCTATAACTGGACCCGCTCCGCGAGCACGGAGAATAATGAAAACATTATCATCAGCGACAATGCAAAGTTGTTAGGCGGTTTTCAATCGGAGTTTGATCGGCTCTGGAGCACTCTGGGTGGGAAGTAGTTTTTCAAGTTGGCATAAGTAAGACACTCTGAAGTGGTCCCACAAAACGGAGCCAGAGGTTTATTGATGAATTAGCTGGTCTGATCGGGGCAAACAACCCGAAATAAGACCAATGAAACGAAAAAGAAGACACCTCACAGCCGAATTTAAAGCCCGCATTGCCAAAGAGGCAATGAAGGAAGAAAATAGCATCCAACAGATTGCACAGGAGAATGATATTGCGCCGACACAAGTCAGTGCATGGAAGAAGGAGTTAGAAGATCGTATGAGCGAACTCTTCGAGCGCAAGAACGCCGCAGATAAGCAACTCCGTCATCAGGAAAAAAGATCTGGCCACCTTGAACGCAAAATTGGGCAACTCGTTATCGAGAAGGAGTTCCTTGAAAAAAAGTGCAAACAGTTGGGGATCGATCTGAGCGAAAAGCCATGATTGAAAACCAACACCCGAAACTCTCAAT
>JBMYYO010000150.1:0-7894 GCA_049609505.1 Akkermansiaceae bacterium
TGGAGACTTTGTAATCCGCACGGGCTATGTGAAGGCGACCACTGCGGGCAATAACTTTCACCTTATCTAACCATGTGCGTTTTATCGAGTAATAACATTCTCAATGAGCTGGAGAGCCACTCCGCAGAGCAGCGTATTTCCATGCTTGGTGCGCACTTTGCACATCAGAATAGAAGGATGATGCTGAGTACTAGCTTTGGTCTGCAAGCTGCCGTGATGTTACACCTCGTGAGTAAGCACGCGCCAGAAACTCCCATCGTTTGGGTGGATACGGGGTATCTTTTTCCAGAAACTTACCGTTACGCAGAAGATCTGATCGGTCTGTTGGATTTGGATGTTAGAGTCTATCAGCCGGCATTGAGTGCAGCTCGGCAAGAGGCACTGCATGGAAAACTTTGGCAACAAGGGGAAGAGGGGTATAAGGCGTATGGCTTGCTCAATAAAGTGGAGCCAATGAATCGCGCATTACGCGAGCTGGGTGCAGATGTTTGGCTGAGCGGATTACGTAAATCTCAGTCAGGTAGCCGTTCTAACAGAAAATTTGCCGAGCAGCAAAAGTCAACGCTCAAGGTTTATCCAATCCTAGATTGGAGTGATCAGCAAGTAGAGGACTATTATCGAGAGCATCAATTGCCGAAGCACCCCTTGGCGGCAAAAGGTTACCGCACCATGGGGGACTGGCATTCTACTGAGCCAGCACCTGAGGGCGAAGATGCTGAGCAGAGCAGGTTCGGCGGGAAACACTACGAGTGTGGCCTTCATCTTGATTCGGGTGCTAATGACTTCCAAATTTAAGCGATGAAACCTCTCTCTCATCAGGCCCTTCTCATTCTTGGGCACGGATCGTCAAAGCACCCTCACTCATCGAGGTCTGTGCGTTTGCACACGCGTGAGTTAGAGAAACGTGGTGTGTTTTCAGAGGTGGCATGCGCTTTCCTCAAGGAGGAGCCAAGCCTAGAAACGGCGATGTCTCAGCTTTCTAACAAAGATGTCACGGTTGTGCCTGATTTTCTTGCGGAGGGGTATTTTACCCAGCAGGTTATTCCTGAGAAGCTCCACCGTCTAGGTAAGGTGAGTGGCAAAAATCTCCACTACCAACCACCAGTAGGAACCCACACGATGATAACGGATCTGTTGCGCGCTGCTGCCGAGCAGGGAAGGGGGGAGTGGCCCGAACAGGAGGTGAGTCTGCTGCTGGTGGGGCATGGTTCTAACAAAAACAGCCAATCCAAGGAGACTCTTCTCAAGCACATGGCCGTGCTAAAACAACAAACTCAATACGCTAGCATCGCGGATGTTTGGCTAGAGGAGGCGCCCTTTGTTAGTGATTGGCGTGATCACGTTGCCACCTCAAAGGTGCTTGTCTTGCCGTATCTGCTAGCGGATGGTCAACATGGTAACTGGGATGTGCCAAAGATGTTGGGCGTCAGCGATCCTACACAGAAGACTAACCATGATCTAAAGCTTTGCCCGGCATTGGGGAGCTCAGCTCACTTTGCAGATGTGATTGCGGAGTTGGCGGGCTAGGCCTTCTTTTTCTCTAGTAGCATCTGCACCCCGATCCAAATCACCCAGAGGATGGCGATCCCCATAGCCGCCCACGGCAGCAGCCACCCTGCCCGGTTATAGATCGTAACGTCATTGCTTTTACCTAGCTCGTAGGTGAGCACTCCTTGATCGATGATGGGAAGTTCTGCCACACGGTTTCCGTTAGGGTCTAACACCTGTGTCATGCCAGAGCTTGCGGCTACCATGATCCATCGGCCGTTTTCCGCTGCGCGATGTCTAAATAATTCCGCGTGTTGGTAGTGCTCCTTCTCACCCCAATGGATGGCATCCATGCTGGGGATGGTTAGAAACTCTGCACCATCGCTTACCATGCGGCGGATTACATCTTGATAATCTGAATCAAAGCAGATTGGCGTGCCTGTTTTTCCCACAGGTGTAGCAACTGCTTTAGCTTCTGTGCCAGCTACCCCATCGTCAAAAAAATGCACCGGGTGATTCTTGAAGTGCTCCCCGAGCACCCCCTCGCCATTAAATGTAAGAGCGGTATTATACCACCCTCCACTTTCATGATCAGTGCGCGTTCCTACGACCAGAATGGATTCTGTTTCTTTTGCTAATTTGAGCATCTGTGGCCACTGGTATTTATTCCGGCGAAGGTCAATGGGCAGCGAGTGCTCAGGCCAGATGATGATGTCTGGCTTATCAACGGCAGTAGCTCGCGTGAGCTTTTCATACTGATCAATATCGATTGATTCGCTCTGCACTGCCGCTACTCGGACCGTGTCTGCGGCAGAAACCTCACGCTTTCCTTGCCACCATGCGGAGACTAACATAAGTGATAGAATGACTGATCCCACCACGCTTTGCCGGCGACGAGAGCACATCAAAGCAGCTCCAAAAATAACTAACAAACTAGCACCATGCACGCCAATGATTGGCGATAACCACGTAGGGCCAAGCCCCATTCCAGGTGTCATCCACGGGAATTTGAGATAGAAAATATCACAGCGGAAGAACTCCACCCCAAGCCACCAGATGGAGGCGAACACAGGTGTCACCCAGCCCATCCCATAGCGACTGCATGCAACCGAAAAACCACGGGCGAACATTCCGGTGAATAGAGCCATGATCATAATCAGCGGGGCAAATAACCACCGAGCTTCAGCAAAGACATCCCATAGCCAAGACATTGTTACGCCGTAAAAAATCGCCCCGTGAAGAATACCAAGATAGAGCGCGTGGGATGCCTTTGTGCCACGCAGAGCCAGGAGCAAAGGAATCCAAGCTATCACCGCCAATGGTGCCCACGCAATAGGTGGAAAAACAAGAACCGCCAATCCAGCGCTGGTGAGGGTAAGAAAGATGCGGAGTTTGATGTTCATCGTGGAATGACCCTGAGTAGTTCTTAGAAGTCCACTCTAGTAAAAGGCAAAGTCATGGTGCCGTCGAGCGGTCTTTTTGTTTGGGTGAACTTCCCGCCTGCTGGCCTGCTTACTCCCTAGCCGATGCTGTGCTCTTCTTAGGGTCAGCTTCTTTAGCGATCAGAATTTTTTTGATCACAGGCTCATTGATATCCGCGAGCAGCCAGGTGCGGGCAAGGAGTCCTACTTTCGCGTCAAGCGATGGTTTCCAATCGGCAGGCAGGAGCTCTCGCTCTTTCCCTGACAGCAGATCTTTGACGGACTCCACCTTTTGCATATGCATCATGCGAGCTTCTTCGTGAAAAACCCAATGGTAGAAATGCCCTCCACCAAAGGAAACAATGAGCCGTTGCTCTTCCACGCGGTGCACGGCGAATTTTAGATCCTTGTTGCGTAGTTTTTGCAGCTCCGCAAGTGCGTGCGCTTTGGGGTCGGTGATGCTGTGGTCGATTAAAAGAGAGGTGCCATTCTTAAACACCACGATGCTTTTCTGCTGACTAACGTGCGGAATGTTTGCCTGAATCGTTGATGGTAGTAAGTCAAGTGATCGAGCAAAAGCTGGTGGGAGCTGCTCAGCATCTACAGTATCTAACACCACAGGCTTATCCTTCAGCACTGATGTCTCGCGTGGAGCGGAGTCTGGTGTAGCGACCTTCTCCTTCTTGGCGACTGGTGTTGCTTTCTGGTTGTTAGGCGGCTTCAGTAGATAGAGCGCGATGCCAGAGCATGCCATCCCGCAGAGCAGGATCTTCATCATAAGACGATTCAAGAGGTAATTCATGGTCTTGTAAGGGTGGTATTTGAATAGTTTGCCCAAACATCGTTTAATTAGCAAATCTTAAATATTTATTTTTATTAAATTAATGCTTGCGCAAAAATTCAAACAGTGTATTAATGAATCTACAACAACGCGCTTCACACACGCAACCCTTACACGAACAACACACAATGAAAAAAGAGAAACGGATAACCCGTTGGTCTCGTAGAGCCTCCGTATGCACGGCGGTCGCGAGCGCAACACTAGTTGGTAGTCCCTTGATGGGAAAAGTCGTAGATTCAGAGATCGTATTCCTCGTTGATGTCTCTGGCAGTATCGATCAAACGAAATTTAATCAGCAGCGTGATGCTTACGCTAATGCCTTTCGCAGCGCGGATGTGCTAGAAGCCATTCAGGCTGGCTGTGAGAAAGGCATTGCCGTCACCATGGTTTACTGGGCTGGCAGAGGTCAGCAGCACACGGCTGTGGACTGGATGCTGATCGATAGCCAAGAATCCGCCAATTTATTTGCAGATGCTGTTTCGGAAACAACAGCCCCCTTTTCTGGCAGAACTGCTATTGGTGAAGCGATGACCCATGCTACCAGCTTGTTTGGCACGGAAACTGGCAACGCTGGTAACGGCTTCGAGAGCTTGTATCAGGTGGTAAACGTTTCCAGTAATGGCGTGGATAATGCCACTCTGCCACGCCGCCGTGATAGAGAGCTGAACGTAGAAGCCGCCCGTGATGGAGCGCTTGCAGCAGGTGTGGATATGATCAATGGCATTCCCATCGTCACAGAGTCTCCCAATCTAGATAGTTACTATGAAAACCACGTGATCGGTGGCTCCATCCAAGGCAACGCTGCAGAGGTGTTTGCTTCTAACGGATCTACAGATCTATCAGGAGTGGTAAAGGATGAAATCCTACACACTATCAACGTAGGAGAGCACACTCACAGCGTTCCTGAGCCCGCATCGTCGAGTTTACTAGCCCTTGGGCTTGTTGGATTCGTCTTCAAAAGAAACCGTAACGACAAGTAAGATGAAGAAATTCACCTATCTACTTACAGCGGCAATTCTCACTGCTCTTTCGGCTCATTCCGTAGGTGCTGCTACCGTTCAGTTCAGCATCAACCTCGTTGGTGCGCAGGATCCATCCTACACCGCCACCACCTCTAACTTAGGCCTAGTGACCTATGATGAAAGTGCCCTGACAGGCTCAGGAGATGAGACGTTAAAGTTCGATGACGCGACGGTTTCGCTCCGGTTTGATGATCAATGGTACACTGGAGCAGATGATGCCCTCTATCCGGATTTTCCAGAGTTCTACTTCACTGATGGAGAGCTTATGGGGCTTAGCCTGGAAGTAACATTGACGTCTGCCACAGCAGGTCCCACAAGCTATCTCTTATTGGATAACAATAATGTTTTTTACAGCTTTGACGGCACTCAAGAGTTCAACGCTAGTATGAGTATGGGGGCTAGCAGCGTTCCTGAGCCGAGTTCATCCCTCTTAATTATCGCAGGTTTGTGTGGCCTGATGGTAAGGAGATCTCGTGTAGCATCTAATCCTTCACACACCAATGGCATCGGATAATACAGAAGAAAGCCGTTTCTACGTCCTGCCAGACGATCTTTCTGATAGTGGCGAGCAGCAGCTTGAATTTCCAAACCTTCAAACGGGTGACGCGGATGAGGTCATTCCCCCCAATCCATTTCTAGTTGATGATAAGGTTTCCACTAAGCAATCATACCAGAAAACAGGCGAGGAAATTCTCCAGGGCGATTTAGACCCCAGTCATTGGGCTGCCTCCGTGAAGGCATCAAGCGGCGATCAAGAGAGAGCTAAGCTGATCTATGCCAATTGGAGACAAGAAACCCTCGAAGGAGAACTCCATATCAAGGAGCAAAAACGAGAGGCTTTGGAGCACAGGAAGATGAAATGTTTCAGCGCGGTGACCAAGCGCCCCAAGCAAAGGGAGCCACACTCCGAATACACCCAAGCGATCTTCTGGGAGGGGCTCTCTGCCATGGCTTGGCTCGGGTTAATGCTTACAGCGGCAAGTTTGATCCCGGTGATGAATCACATAGCGGGCATCACCCTCTCTCTCATTGCGTCAGTTGTTTTTCTCTGTGCTGTTAGAAAGGCTAGTTGGTTAGATAAACAACATGGTGGAAACTTGAGCTACGTGCAAATGATGGCCGCTGCCTCCGTGCTGCTGCTCATCATTTCCGTCTCTACCTCCTTCATGGCTCGCAAAATGGGACCGCTATTTGGACTTTAGTAAATTTCTCTAAACTTCTTCGGCCTGTAGAGATGTCATCCTCATGGCGAAGTGCTTATTTTCTCAGTGGAAAACATCCCGTAGTCCTTGGAGATACAAGGGACGCTGGCGAGAATCACTTGAGATTGATCCAAAGCTGAAGTTGTAGCAGAGTTTTCGTTTTTTTTTCTGGAACTGATTGATCATCAATCGCTATTGTGTGGATGTTGCCTGCCTAGTGAATTCTCGGTAGCTACTTATTTATATGACTTTTGTGACGAGTCTGTAACTATACGCAACGTGACAGATCAGTCGCCAAAGCCAAAGTTCTCTCATCGCTCAGCGCCCTAAAAACCCACAGCCAACAAAAGCTAACACTCCAAGATTACCTCATTACCCCACCATTAGCACTATGAAAAAAACACTTACAACTCTAGCCACTCTTGCCGCATTGGCAACCTCTAGTCAGGCATCTCTCGTCATTCACGGCGCCATCGATGGCCCACTAGCGCTCGATGGAAACGGCGGAGACCCTAAAGCTCTTCTGTTCCGCGCCACAGCTGACATCGCAAACCTCTCCATCTACGGAGTAGGCGTTGCTAATAACGGTGGCGGCAGTGATGGTGAAGAATTCACCGGCTTCTCAGGCTCTATCCTTGCTGGTGATATTATTGCAATCACACTGGATGCCACTCACAGCACATTTCTAAATAACAACTTTACTATCGCCCAAACTTACGAGGACGGCATTGCCAACATCAATGGTGATGACCCCTTCGAACTTTATCAATCTGGTTCCGTGATCGATACTTACGGTGATGTGGCCCTAGATGGCACGGGGGAAGCATGGGAATATACAGATTCCTTTGCCTACCGCACAGGTGGTGCCGCTGGTGCTTTTGATATCAATAACTACAGCTTAGCGGGGATCAATGCCCTTGATGGCCTTGATGAAGCTGGCACAGCCACAGCACTAGCCCCTGCTTTTGCAGCCGTCCCAGAGCCATCATCCGCCGCCCTCCTCGGCCTAGCCGGCATCGCCACCCTCCTTCGCCGCCGCAAGTAATTTAGCGGAACCATATTAACACACAAAAAAACACGATATGAAAAAGACATTAACACTACTAGGTGCTGCTGCTCTTGCCGCTTCGCCTTCCCAAGCTGCACTAATGTTTGTTGGGTTTGATGCGGACTCAGAGCAATTTAGCTTTGTGTCGGATGTAGACATAGCCAGCAGCACCCAGATTTTCTTCACAGATGACGAATGGGGTGGAGCGTCCTTTGATGATGCGAATGAGGGAACAATGAGTATTACTCTGACAGCGGCACTGACAGCTGGAACTGTTGTAACCATCGATGGGCCAACAGATTCAGTGTCTGGAGCATCTGGAACTTTAGCTCATGATGACAGCTCGTTTAATATTTCTGGAGGAGGGGATTCTATTTATGCATTTACTGGTTCAAGAGGAACTCCAACTTTTCTTGGGTTTATAACGACAACCTCAGATACGGCACCTGGAACAGGAGTTAGTGTGGATGTATCTTCGTTCAGTGGTACTGATGTTTTTGCATACACTGGTGCTAACTCTGGTGAAGTTAATTTCTCGGATTATGCTTCCTTGATTCAAAATGACTCTAACTGGACGGCTCAAGGTGATGGATCAGGTAGCCAGTCTGCTAGCTACGCGCCACCATCAGATTTTACAGTTGTCCCCGAGCCCTCTTCAACGGCACTTCTTGGGCTTGGTGGTCTTGCGCTTCTTGCTCGCCGTCGCCGCTAGGTGATGGATGATTATCCAATCTATTTTTCAAAACGGCATCCTTCACAGGGTGCCGTTTTTTTGTCCCCCGGTAGGGTCGCCTCGCCGAGGCGACCGCGTGGTGAATCCGCAGCCCCTCACACCACCGGCCCACTGCTGAACCCACAGCCCCCCTAATTTT
>JBMYYO010000151.1:0-7861 GCA_049609505.1 Akkermansiaceae bacterium
GCTGCCTTCTTTAGCATCGCTGACATGGTGGAGGACGGTGACGATCGGTTTTTGGAACGCATCGGTTTCGATCCCGAAGGCGCACTTTACAAAATGTATAACCGCCTAGATGGCACAGGTAACGCCTCAAAGAAAACGAGAAAAGACGAAGGCAAATCAGATCTGCAAGACCTCGTGGACAACCTGAGTGAGAGCAACTCCCAAAACTCCCGCAGGCTGTATGGCTACGATAATATCGATATTCCCGAAACCGTGAACTACCTCGCTGGCTTAGCCATTGCAGGGAGTAAAGATCAGGGACATAAAAATTACTACATTTACCGTGATACTAACATCACAGGGGAGTGGATGCCGATTGTCTGGGACCTCGATCTCTCGTTAGGGCATGATTACGGGGGGCAAGGCTACTTTGATGATGACTTGGTGACTAACCAAGATTTGCAAATTGGTATTTCTAACCGATTAAAAACCTTTATCTGGAACTCCCCCGAACTCAACGCGATGTTTGTGAGGCGCGTAAGGACATTGATGGATACCCTGCTGGAGCCAACCTCCGTTCCACTAGCCCAACGCCGGATGGAAAACCGGATCAACGAGCTAGCCAACCTCATGGACCCGGTAGGGATAACCTCTGATGCGGACCTTGATTTTTCCAAGTGGGGATCATGGCGCGATGGCGGTAGCGGAAGCACAAGTTCATCTCATAGACTCCGCTCGCAGGCAGATCGTCTCATTAACGATTACCTCCCTAACAGACGCGCATACCTCTACGGCGGCAGCCCATCTAGTAATGGGCTTGGTGTGCCAAGCGCGCAAGTAGCGAACCCTGACATCACGATTGAAGACGTGGAGTTTCTTCCATCAAGTGGTAATCAAAACGAAGAATACCTCGTGCTCAAAAACCGCGATGGAGATGCCATTGATATCTCAGGCTGGACCATTTCTGGTGCCGTGGAGCACACGTTTAAGGCTGGCACCATCATCCCCGCTGGCTCTGGTAACTCAGGCTCGCAGTTTGTAGGGCTACTCCATCTAGCCAAGGAATCATCCGCATTCCGAGCACGCAGCTCAGGAGCAAGCGGTGGACAATACCGCTTCATCCAAGGTGGCTACTCTGGCCAACTCTCAGCCCGTGGCGAAACCATCGAGCTGCGCGATGCCAATGGTATCCTAATCGATAGCAAAACCTACACCGGCACCCCATCCGATGCACAAAACTCCCTCCGCATCACCGAGATCAATTACCACCCTGAAGACCCATCGGCAGGGGAACTCAGCAGCCTCCCTGGAATTACAGCAGAGGATTTTGAGTTTATCGAGCTCACGAACACTGGCGCTACGGCTCTGGTATTAGACGGCGCTTCCTTTGTGGAAGGAATCAGCTTCACCTTCCCAAACTCCACCTCACTTCCTGCCGGGCAAAGCATCGTGGTGGTGAAGAATCTCGCCGCCTTCCAGCTCCGCTACGGAACCACTCCCAATGCCGTGGAATCTTACAGTGGGCTGTTAGATAACGGCGGAGAACGCATCAAGCTCATCGATGCCCTCGGCGAAAGTATCCTGGATTTTGAATACAATGATAACTGGTATCCGCCAAGCGATGGCGACGGCAGAACGATGGTGCTGCGCGATCCCAACGTGGCATACAATGACTACGATCAGCCGCAGAGCTGGGGGATAAGCTCTCTCCCGGGTGGCTCGCCCGCTGCACAGAGCCCGTCCTATCACGTCCACTTTGAAGGCTGGAGATACACTGAGTTCAGCAAAACAGAGCGTGAAGATCCACTCATCGGAATGGCGGATTCAGACTCCGATGACGATGGCCTCACAAACTGGGCGGAGTATTGCTTTGGCACGAACCCACGGGTGGCTGACCGCCCAGCAAGCTCAACGCTAGGGGTGGAAACCGATGGTGGCACTGATTTCTATGCGCTAACATTTAGCCGCCGCAAAAACGCCTACGATGTGGGCTGGAAACTCGAAGCCTGTGCAGACCTCAGCACCTGGTTAGAAGAAACCTCACAAGCAGCAGGAAGCCCAACCAATGTTGGCAGCGGCATGGAGCAAATCACCCTCCGCAGCAGCACTGCAACTTCATCAAACGGAAAACGCTTCTTCCGCATCAACGCCCATCAGGTGGAAGAGTAGGAACCACTTCTCCCCCTGATATTGGCTTTGTTACATGTCGAGCATGCAGGTGGGTGCGCCATTATGGCATGAGGTATTTGTTGAAAATGTTTTGTCCTCCTATTGCGTCGCAGCCAATTCCGATGGTGCATTGGAGGCCAAAGCCAGCGCCGCCACCAGTTTTATATCCTCGGCTGTAACTGATGATGGTAGATCTGATGCCATCTCCAGAACCAGAGGTGTAACCGTAGCTGCTTGAAACGGAATCAATTGCATCAATGCCTGTAGTAGTCGTCGAGCCAGAGGCATAGCCGTAAGAGTTGATCACATTATTGGCTTCGATGCCACCACCAGAACCAGAGGTGTAACCGTAGCTATTTGAAACAGACCCGGTAGCATCGATGCCTGCAACAGCCGTATCGACTGCCCAGCCGTAAGAGTTGATAACGGTAGCTGCATCGATGCCATCTCCAGTACCATAGGTGTAACCGTAGCAATTTGATACTGAGGTGATAGCATCAATGCCGTGCGATGAGTTTGAGGCAGTAGCATTG
This sequence comes from Akkermansiaceae bacterium, assembly GCA_049609505.1. Taxonomy (GTDB): domain Bacteria; phylum Verrucomicrobiota; class Verrucomicrobiia; order Verrucomicrobiales; family Akkermansiaceae; genus Oceaniferula. The sequence continues at coordinate 2,682 of JBMYYO010000151.1, forward strand.
CCATAGGAGTTGGCGACTGTTCGGCCATATATCCCATCTCCTGAGCCATTCGTTATGCCGATGGAATCGCTAACGGAGTCTGCGTCAATCGCAGTTCCAGCGATCGTTTCTGATCGGCAGTGGCTCACTGTGTATGCAGATATTCCTGCGGTTCCGCAATCTTGGACATTGCAGTGGCGAACAAGCCCCGCATAAATTCCTATCGCGCCAATGGAATGAACGGTACAAGAATGGACTTGAGATGTATCTAGGTTAGCAAGATAGATACCGTGGGCATTGCAACCTTGCACAGACAAATCCTGAACTCTTATATTTCTATAGTTGGTGTCGAAGGAGTAAACACCATATTGAAATCCTCCACCAGAGAAGGTTCCCGATCCAGTGCTGTAGGTGGTGCCGCTGATGATGTGGCCATTGTGAATGGAGATATTGCTCCCGTTTACACTGATCGCATAGGCTGATGGTGATGCGGAGGTGGATGTGATGGTAAAGCCTCTGAGATCCAGTGTTACCCCAGAGGCGTTGATGGTGATCCCGTTTCCAGAGGTCACCGAGAGGTTTTCAGCTAAGTAATAGGAGCCAGACTGGGAAATGGTGATGGTTCCAGTCCCCCCAATGCTGACACCAGCAGCACCGTCCACAAGTGGGGTGCGGGGTTCCACTTGATCCAGAGATTTCATCGTTTTCCCAGGAGCACCAGGCGGCGGTGTGAGATCTCCTCCAGACTGCGCATAGCTAGGCAGTGTCAGGAGGGGAAATAGGGCAACGGCAAATGTGGTGAGGCGTGTTGTTTTCATAATCGTGCGGAGTGTTGGTTATATTGGTTTTGTTGATTTTATCGATGGGGGGCGATTTGATAGTAGTTCTTAGGGGCTTTGAAGAGGTTCTTAGATGGATCGGTTACAGGTTTAGGGCTGATCTTGGTGATTTCCCAGCGGGCGATTTCACGGCCTTGAGGAGTGTTTTTTTGTGCGGTTTTTGAGTTTTTTTTGTTCGCCTTGGTTGGGGTGGCCGGGGTGGCTGGAGCATTTCTAAGAATCGCTAGCATGGGGAAGAGTTTCTTCTCTCGCAACAATGCGGGCCATTGCCTAACCCACTCGACGCGACCTTGGCTTCTTGGTGTGGAGTGGATGGGGAGGTAAAACGGGGGTAAGTCTTCGGCATTACTGAGCCAAAGGGTGATGACTCCATCGCGGGGAGTTTCTAACAGATAGCGATGGCATTTGTATCCGTGGATCATCTTGCTTTCCTTCCCTTTGATGAGTTTAGCCTCCTTGGTTAGCCCAGGTATCATGGGCATGTTGCCCGGGAGTCCTCCACCAGGGACACCACTAGGGATGTTAGGCATGCCAGGGGTCTGAGGTGTCTGTGGGGCTGCGGGTGTGGTAGGCGTCTTGCTCCCAGCAGGCTGTGGGCCTATGCCCTTGGGCAACGGGCTGCCATCGGGCAATGCGGGGGGTGGAATGACGGGGGGGGTGATGGAGCCTTGCTCTGGTAGCTTTGGCGGAGCGTCTGGGGTAGAACCAGGAGCAGGAGGGGCGGCTTGCTTTGGCTTGGCTGCTTCTTGTTCCTTTACTGCTTCTGGCGGCCTGCCAGCAACTCCAGGCGGGGTGGGGCGGGCACCTATTCCACCCATCTTGGGTGGAGCAGGGGGCTGAGGATGTGCGGACGGTTTTCTTAGCTTGAGTGCATCAGCAGAGATGGGAGTCCATGAGCTGTTGAGGGGGCGGACGATTTGGGCATTCCCCGTTTTACAATGAACGATATTGTATGGTTTCGCTGGGATGTGTTTGCCGGGGTATTCGATGCGAAGGTGATCACCTTTTTTAGTGTAGAGGATGGTCTGTTGGAGCTTGCCCCTCTGGATGGACAGTGTGAACGTGCCTTCTTTGAACGGCTCCGCTGTTAGGAAATGGGCAGTTCCTAAGAGCATGGCCACGGAGATGGAAATAGCTGAGAGTTTCATGGGTGAAATGTTTGGTGCTGGGGAGTTCTGCTATGATCAAGGGCTGAGAGGGCGGACTGCGACGGCACGGAAGAAGTATTTGGCTTCTGTGGTGGCTGCGAATGTGAATGTCTTGGTTGTGCTCGTGCCAGAGTCTGGTGAGAAGGTCCCAAGGGGGGAATTGGTCCACGGTGGGGTGATGCCAAGATCCGCAGAATACTCGATGCGGTAGCGGCGGTTTGGGTTCGAGGTAAATACGACAGTAATCTCGGTGTAGCCCACGTTGTAGTTTTGGCTAATGATCTTGAGGTAGTTTGAGGCGTCATCGGGATCAGTGTTCGCTGCGTATTCTGAGGGATCGGATACGCCGTCACCATCGTGATCGGAGGTCGAGTTCACCGTGCTTAGGTTTCCAAAATGTAATTCCTCCCAGTGGTCGGCAATGCCATCGCTATCGGTATCAGGGCAGTGCATTGAAGCAGCGGTGAGTTTTCCCGTTCCTAAATTGACCCAACCCGTGTTCGCGGACCATGCGTAGCCTGAGAACACGCCCGTTGCGAGATCGACTTTGGGGCGGTTAGCATTCGCTGCCGCCGCCCAGCCGAAGTTGATCCAGCCTGTGTTGGCAGACCATGCGTAGCCTGAGAGGTTACCTGTGCCATCGTGGTTCACACCATGATCGTTTGATGCGTTCGAGTAGGTGTGGCCATTACTGGGCGTGCCATCACCGAAGTTGATCCAGCCTAAATTTGCCGAGTAGGCGTAGCCAGAGAGATAGGCTTCCCCAAACAGGACACCCTCTGGAGATGCTGGGCGATCATGCCTGAGGCTGATCCAGCCAGTGTTCGCCGACCACGCGAATTTGTCTGTATTGTCAAAGGATGTGTCAGCTAGCAGGGCAGGGGCGCAGAGGAGCAAAAATAGAGCAGAGTGGGTTCGGTGCGTAATCATAGTCTTGTGAAGAGGTTGAGATTGCTGTTAGTTCACCATCTAAGATGAAAGCAGTGATAACCAGCCTATGATTTTCCTGCGGGTAAACAAGGAGATTCGCAGGGTTCGTTTTGTTGGGGGGGAGGTTTTAGGTTGTTAAGTTTTAGGTAGTCCGTGCAGGCATCGATGGTTTGTTGCATCACTCGCTGGGCGCTGCGGATGCTGTAGATGAGGCAAGTCGCTTGATGTTTTCCGAGGCTGGCTAGGGTGCCAGAGATGATGTTTGGGCAGAGTTCTTGGATCTCGATGAGTTGCTTGGTGTTGGCGGGTGGCTCGTCGGGAAGTCGATCTGGGTAATCAAAGCTGGCGGGTATGCGCATGGTTTTTTGTTAGACTATTGTTAGCGGAAGGTGCGTCTCCAGGTGACGCGGCGGTTCCATTCTGAGAGTGGTGCCTTGAGGGCACCGTTGCGGTTGAGCAGTTGATCGGCGTGGGCGATGATGATGCTGTTGGGGACGAGGTTGGATTCGAGCGATGAGTCGATCATGTGCCGGAAGGCTTGGTGTTCGTTGCCAGGGCCGAGGTGGATGGCCCAGACGATGTAGCCCACGGCGGTGGAGCGGCCCAGCCCTGCATCACAGTGAATGAGAAATTTGTTTTCAGAGTTCGGGCAGCAGCGTGGGGTGAGCCATTCGATCAGGGGCGTGATTTGTTCTGCGGTGGGGGTGTTGTCGTGACCAGGTTTATCGAGATCGTGGAGGTAGGTGATGTGATGGTTTTCTGCGGCAATCCACGGCGGGCGCAGGTCTGAAACATCCGCTCCTGGGTCTTGGAGTGATACCATGTGGGTGGGGGTGAAACGGCTTTTTGCATGTGTCCAGGCACGAGGGCAGACGAAGACTTTCATTGGGTTTTAATGGGGGGAGGTTTTAGGTTGTTAGGTTTTAAGTTTTAGGTGTCAGCGCAGGGTATGATTCAACACACACACCACCCCGCGCTGACGGGGTTCCTTTTGGGGGAAGGGGAGAGTTATTTTTTTTGTTTTTGAGTTTCCTCTTCGACGATTTCACTGAGTGATGCGGAGGAGTCTTTGATGTCCTGCTCATCGGCACAGCCTTGGGAGAGTTTGCGGCTGGCTTTTACTTTGCGGGAGTAGCTGGCGGAGGTGGCGAGGGTGCCCGCTTCATCGGCGGAAACGACGGAGGAGTTGGCCTGATGGATGCCGTAAGAGGTGGCCGTGGCGATGGCGTCTTGGTTGGCTGCTAGGAAGAGAAACTCCCATCCGTATTGGTCCGTTTGGTGACGGATCATTTGGTTGATTTTTTTTACGGAGTAATCGCTGGAGGCATTTTCGTAGCCATCGGTGTAAATGGCGATGATGACTTGGGCGGGGCGTTGTTTTTCTGGGGTTTGGGCGAGCTTTTTGCCAATGTTGTCGATGGTTCGGCCGATGGCATCGAGAAGGGCTGTGCAGCCACGAGGGGTGTAGGTTTCGGCATCAAGTTGTGGCACGTTTTGGATGGGAGATCGGTCGGCGTGCAGGAGGTATTCATCGTCGAAGAGCACGAGTGAAAGGGTCGCGTCTCCGGGGGTGTCATTTTGTTCTTTGAGGAAGGTATTGAAACCAGTGATGGCGGCTTCCGAGAGACCAGCCATGGAGCCTGAGCGGTCGAGGATATATGCTATTTCTGTTAGGTTTTTGTTCATTTTGTTTTGTTGGGTTAGTGGTTGATTGGATTATTTAAGGTTTGCTAACAAATCGGGGTTCGGGTAGTTTGCGGGTAAGTTGATTTATACGACTGGTTTGAGTTTCTCACAGGATGTTCTTGCTGACGAGTATAAAAACACGACACATTTGTAATATACGAATAATATGAAATCTGGTAATAGGACAAACGAGGAGAACTGGGCGGCGCAGGAGCGACTGCGCTCAATCGAGCGGGCAGCGTGGTGGCGTGGGTGGGTTGGCCGCAATGATCTGGTGGAGGTGTTCGGGATTTCCCGTGCACAGGCGTCGAGTGATTTACAGAAGTATCAGGTGCTTAATCCGGGATCGCTGAATTACCACATGAGCAGGAAACGTTATGAGGGTGCGGCGGAGATGCAGTGTGTGCTGCATGAGCCAACCTTGGAGGAGGGGATGTCTGCGTTTCTAGGGGGCGAGTATGCAAGCCCCGCGCGGGTGGGGGAGCTGGGGAATCGGATCGGGACGGTGGGGTTGCCTAACCGCCGAGGCAGGCAAGGGGTTGAACGGGTGATGCTGATGGCGGTGGCTGAGGGGCTTAGAATCCAGGTGCGCTACTGG
>JBMYYO010000152.1:0-7860 GCA_049609505.1 Akkermansiaceae bacterium
TCCAGTAGGGGAGTGGTGAGCCAACGTATCGGGTGTATCGGCCTCTGTACTTGCGGCGATCTCCTCCGTAAACTTTACGGCTGCCACGGTAGAGGGAGCCAAAAATGTTAGAGCGTTTGGTTCTGATTTTTTTGGTAATCTTAAACGTGCCCGTAGGGGTGCGTTTGCCTGCTTTTCCGGTGCAGCAGGGGAGATCGAGCGCTACCTTATCCCCGACGAGCATTTGTGCCCGCTGGTCGCCGAGGTCAATTTTGACTTTGGTGTTAGATGGATTTGCTGTCTTGAGCAAAGTTTCATCACGATAGATCTCACGTGTTTTTTTATAGTCTGGCTTGGTCTTGAACTTGGTGTATCGGTGCTCGCCCAAGTTGGACGCACAGCTAGAGAGGGAGACAATGGCGATGAGGCCTAAGCAGATGGGTATTAACGTTTTCATAGTACATTTGGGGAATGAACGTCTAAGGAAACGTGCGCTTGTTGTAGAAATAGAACTAAGTCAATCTATCGAACGATAGAGACAGGAGTGCCGATGCGCACTTTGCTAAACACGGTAGAAACCGCTTTGTAGTGTGTGCGTATGCAACCGTGGGAGGCGGGGCGGCGAGGAACGTTGCCCTTGTGCATACCGATACCATCCCATGTGAGGCGCATCCAGTAGCCCATGGATGCTCCTTGGAATTTCCCTCCTTCGGGCACTTTATGCTTCCGGCTATCAGCATTAGATTTTACCACTTTGCCTTCGGCATTGTAGATTTTGCCATAGAGACTAGAGCGTTTCTCAGCCCTCATTTTTTCCAGAACGCGATAGTTTCCGGTAGGGGTTGGATACTTGGAGGTGCCTGATGAAATAGGGTAATCCATAGCCAGCTCTTTGCCGTTCATTAAGTAGGCACGCTGGTCTGAGAGATCAACGAGGATGGAGGAGTTAGAAGCATTCGTGCGGGCAAGAACGGATGTGTTTTTGTAAACTCCGTAGTTCCGCGGGTATCCCTTCTGCGCGCGAAAGTGTGCGTAGCTACCTGCTTTATGAGGGTTCACATGCAGTGCCTTGAGCGGTGCCGTTTGATTAGGGTTTGGAGTGCCAGGGTTGCTACAGCTGCTGAGAACCAGTGTGGCGAGTCCAGCGAGTCCTGTGAGTAAGGCGGGGAGGGATTGTCTGAAATGTTTCATATCAATTCGTTTTTATGCGTAGCGGGGGAGATCATTAGAGTGAAATACGTTCTCTGGCAAGAATTGTTTGGTATGTATTAGCGTGGTAAGGGGAGGTTGTCAGGAACTTCAAAGGTTTTGATCCGAGCCGTTTTGCCCTTGGTGAGCGTTACTTGGGATTTGGAAACCGCTAGCGTTTTGGCAAGAAACGCAATAAGTGCTTTGTTGGCTTTTCCTTCTACTGGCGGGGCTTTGATGGCTATTTTAAGAACACGTCCAACGGTGGGATCGGTGTGCCATCCGAGCACCTGGCTGTGCTTTGCTCCTGGGGTGGCTTTGATGTGTAGCTTCATGGATATTTCTAAATATTGATTTAATCAATGATTCTGTCTCGAAAGTCGATTTGATCGAATCGCTATTTTCTGTTGGAGTGTGCAGCATGACCGCAATGAATGAAGTGGCAAGCGAAGGTAGCTCGGTGATCGATGGTAATCCGCCGAGGAGGAATTGGGCTTCGTTTTGGAGTTTGCTAACCTTGCAATCGCAGAACGCATTTAATGATAAAGCGGCGCAGTTTCTACTGATCCCCATCGGTGCATGGTTGGTCAAGACGGGGGCAGATGTGGCTGGCACTGAGCATATTAAGTATATCTTGGCGGCGGTGATTGTGATCCCGTTTATCTTATTTTCTCCTCTGGCAGGGTGGTTTTCAGACCGCTATAGCAAAACGGCCGTGATCCGTGGTGCGAGCGTGCTTCAGCTAGGAGTGTTGCTGTGGATTGCTGCTGCTATTCACTTTCATCAATTACAGTTAGCGGTGTTAGGTTTCTTTATGCTCTCCGTGCAGTCGGTGATGTTGAGCCCGGCGAAGCGGGGCATTGTGAAGGAACTCATGGGTCACAAGAAGCTAGGCATGGCGAGTGGGTTAATGGAAATCTTTGCGGTGCTATCGATCTGCGCAGGTCAGATTATCACGGGGTTCTGGTACACGGCACGCTTGAAGGAGAGTGGTGATGGCTGGAATGCGGCACTTGTTCCGCTCATTATCTTAGCTGGTGGATCTGTGGTTGCGCTATTGGTTTCCATGAGTATTCAGAAGGTTCCTGCGCAGGGACATCGTGAGTTTAAGAAGGAGATTTTATGGGAACACTTTGGGCAGCTTCGTGAGCTGTGGCAGGAGCGAGCACTGCGTCTTTCTGCGGTGGGTGCTGCATTTTTCTGGGGCTACGCAGGGTATCTAAACTTGGCAGCGATTGGCATTGCCGAGAAGCTTACTGACCTGGGAGATGAGTTTGCAGAGGTGTCTGCTGTGCTGATGCTAGCGGCTAGCTTGGGCATTGTATTGGGCGGCGGTATTGCATCCGCGGTATGCCGGAAACGCATCGAGCTTGGTCTTGTCCCATTGGGTGGGCTAGTGATGGTGATCGGCACCTTGGCATTGGCTGCTACGCCGCTTGAGTCAGCGTGGCTGAAGCTATGGCTATTGGTGGCTGGCGCTGGCGGAGCACTGATGCTGGTGCCATTGAATGCGAACTTGCAGGATTTATGCCCGCCTAAAAAACGGGGGAAAATTCTGGCTGGGTTGAATTTGTTAGATTGTTTGGCAGGTCTGCTGGCGGTGGTGATTCAGCTCGTGCTGGTTGCCGTTGGTGTGCCATTCTGGATACAGTTCATCGGCCTAGCTGTGGTGTGCGTGATTGCCACGAACTACTCGGCAAAGCTACTGCCACAGCATGTGGTTCGCTTAGTAGGGCTTAGTCTCTTTAAGCTGTTCTATAAGGTGAAAACCACGGGCGCAGAGAACATGCCCAAGGAAGGTGGCGTGCTGCTGACTCCCAATCATGTAAGCTATGTGGATGCGTTTATTCTATCGGTGGCAAGTCCAAGAGAGGTGAGGTTTTTGATGTTTGATGGTTATTTTAAGCATCCAATCATCGGTCCGATGGTGAAGTTGTTTAACACGGTGCCGATTTCTAAAACTCGTGCTAAAGACGCAGTGCGAGTGGCCGCGGAGGCATTAGAGGATGGTGCTGTGGTGTGCATATTTCCAGAAGGACAACTGACCCGCACGGGGGTAATGAATGAGTTCAAGCGAGGTTTTGAAATGATCGCACGCAAGGCAAATTGCCCCGTGCTGCCCGCAACGATGGATGGCTTATGGGGGTCTATTTTTTCCTATGAGAGGAATCAGTTTATCTACAAATCTCCCTACACCGCACGCTATGGTGTGAGCGTGAAGTTTGGCGAGCCGATTCCTGCGGGCGAGGCATCAGTGCCTACTGTGCGCAGCGTGATTGAGGCGAACCGGGCTGATGTTTTTGCCGAGCGCATATGTGTGCTTGAGCCTGAGAAGGTGCTCATGAGCAGCCCGCTAATACTGCGTGGAGGTAGTGTGGCGTATCGCAGTGCGCTAGAGGCTATCTTGTTGTTAGAGCTGGATGAAAAGCGAAAAATCGTGGCGAACGCTCTACAAATAGGCGATACCAATACCATTTGCCGTGGTCAAACGGTGATGATGGACTGGTCTGGCTTGGGGGCTGTTAGAAATACGATAGCTGTGGCTCTGGCGCAATATCTGGATCTAAAATTGGTGGTGGTAGATAGTGTGAATGAAGCTGAATCTATACCAATGCTGGCTCACAAATATGGAGTTGACCATTTCTGTGGGGGCGAAACCATGAGTCAGGTGCACAGGGAGCATCGTTTGGCGGGTGTGTGTTATGATTTCTCTGAGTCAGCTGTGCAGAGGTCAGATGCTTACCCTTGTTTAGTGACGGATGGCGTGGTGGTTTCCATGTCTATGCCTCATCCAGAGGAAAACACAGCGACTAATCAGCACCAAGCGGGTTGGGGAGAGGGTACTTGGGGGCGTTTGCTGCCTGGGTTTTTTCCACAGGAAACGGATGGAGGGATTCTCCTCAAGGGTGCGTCTGTGGCTAGCTCGGGACTGGTTGTTTCAGGTGTAACCCTTGATGCGAATGCGATGGTGATAGTTGATTAGCTGCTCTCCTCTTGTGTGGCAGGAGGGGGGAGTAGAAGATACTTGTGAATTAAGCAATCTAGCAAAGATGATGCTGCCAGGAAATGGCAAAAGCAACTCTTGCCAAGTGGCTCACATTGGTGTGAATTTCCTACGTGCTAGCGACTTATATCCACAATATGGACCCGGTGATTTTTGATGTCTTCGGGCCCATCAAGCTACGCTGGTATGGTCTGGGCTATCTGCTCGCGTTTGTGTTTGGCTTTTTGCTGTTACGCTGGTTGGCAAAGAAAAAACTCTGGGTGATGGGCGAGAGTAAGGTGGCTGACTTCATCACTTATGCGGCAGTGTTCGGGGTGTTTCTTGGCGGGCGTATTGGGTATATTCTGTTTTATCAAATCCCCAAAGAAGGCGGCTGGGCTGAGCTTAGAAATGATCCTCTTATGATTTTTAAGGTTTGGGATGGAGGCATGGCAAGCCATGGAGGAATCCTCGGGCTAGTGATCTTTACCTACTTCTATGCTAAAAAACATAAAGTTTCTTGGACGGGGGTAGGGGATGGTTTATGTGTGGTAGCACCCATTGGAATTGGGCTTGTTAGGCTGGCGAATTTTATCAATGGAGAACTCTACGGGCATGTTGCTGAGAAAGTGAAATGGGCGATGAAGTTTCCAGAGACTCTACGCACTAATGGTAACGCAGAAGCTGCCGTGGCGGCGGGTGGGGAGCTTGCTCCTGAGATGTATGATATCCCGTTTGAAGGCAATCTCAATCAGGTGCTCAGCCAGAGGCTAAGCTGGCTGATTGAGAGATCGCGAGACGATGAGAGACTGCTGAATAGGCTCGGTGATTTCATGCAAGCGCGGCATCCCTCACAGCTTTATGAGGCATTATTAGAGGGGCTGGTGTTGTTTGTCATTCTCATTGCCACACGAATAAAGTTTCCCAAACTTCCACATGGGGTTTTGACGGGGATGTTCTTTTTGTTTTACGCCATCTTCCGTATCATTGTGGAGATTTACCGAGTGCCAGATCGCGGGCAGGCGTTTGTCTTTGGTCTAACCAAGGGACAGTTCTACTCCACCTTTATGATCGTGGGAGGTATAGCGTTTATCGCTTACGCCCTTCGTAATAAGGAGCAAACTTTATAGCGTTTCGTAGCTGCGCTGGCGTTGCTCAAACAACAGCGTCTCGGTGTAGCCCGCGGCCTTGGCTAAGGGGATGGCTTTGTCAAAATCCCGTGCTACCTCATTAGGGTGATGCGCGTCTGATGAGATCACTAGCGGGATACCGGCGGAGAATGCAAGATCAAGAAAATCCGGCTCTGGGTAAGCTTCCTCGCACGGCTTGTGCCAGCCAGCGGTGTTCAGCTCAATGGCACAGCCAGCGGAGGCGATAGCGTCCACAGCGGGCTCGTAGAACCGGCGGAGGTCACCGCTGGGTTTGTAGCCGAATTTTTTGATAAGGTCAGGGTGGCCTAGGATATCGAATAGTCCGCTCTCCGCCATGTTGGCGTAAGTTTTCCAGTAGCGATCCCAGGCATCATTGACATCGGTCTTGGCCCACTTTTCTAACCATGCAGGGTTATCAAAATCCCAATCTGAGAGATAATGCACTGAGCCAATAAGATAATCCCATTTCGCCATGGTGGAGAGCTTCTCAATCCACCACTCGTAGCCTTCTAACCAATCAACTTCGAGGCCGATGCGCACGGGGAGTTTCCCTTCGGCGGCATTTTTTGCGCGGTCGATCCACTGGGCGTAATCATCCATTTCATGGAGATCCATTCTCCAGTGATCAAACCCATCCTCGTGCACTGGTGCGTGGTCGGAAATGCCATATTCGGTCACACCCGCCGCGATAGCAGCTTGGATGTATTCCTCTGGTTCACCTTCCGCGTGTTTGCAGAGAGGTGTGTGGGTGTGGTAATCGGCAGGCATGGGCTTGTTCTAGGACTCATTGCGTGTATTGCCAACTATCAAAGTATGTTGGAGGCCATATTTTGATACTCACAATTGGCTGGCTCTGTGTGTGGGGTAAGGTATGAATAGGATTATCTGATGAAACGAAGAGATTTTATAACCATTTCTGTGCCTGCGCTGTTAGGTGGTGGTGCTGCTGCGCAGCCTGATGAGAAACCGCAGAAACCACTATTGGCTTTTGGAGTGGTAGCGGACCCTCAGTATGCGGATGTGCCGGCGCAGGGGAGCAGGCATTATCGGGAGTCTATCAAAAAACTCAGCCATGCTATCGATGCGTTTAACAAGCACGAGCTGAAATTTATGGTGACACTTGGCGATGTGATTGACCGGGATATTGAGAGTTTTCCCCCGATGATGGCACTTTATAAAAAGTCAAAAGCACCAGTTGAGTTTGTGTTAGGAAATCATGATTTTTCGGTGGCAGATGGGGACAAAGGAAAAGTTATGGACAGCTTGGAAATGACTAAGAACTATGGATCTAGGAGTTTCGGGCAGTGGAAGTTTATCTATCTCGATGGGAATGAAATCAGCACTTATCGGCATGGGAAAAACGATGCTGAAACGGTAAGCGCGGAGGCGATGAGAGAGAAGTTTCAACAGGAGAACCGACCGCAGGCGAAGTCGTGGAACGGCGCGATTAGTAAGAAGCAGATGGAGTGGATAGCAGGGGAGCTAGCTCAAGCGTCGAAATCTAACAAACGAGTTGTCATTTTTAACCACTTCCCAGTTTTTCCGCTGAGTAATGGTCACAACTTGTGGAATGATAAGGAGCTGCTGGAGCTCATTTCATCATGCCCCAATGTGCTGGCCTACATGAATGGGCATAATCACAGAGGCCACTATGCGGTTCACAAGGGGTGCCATTATCTAAACTTCAAGGGCATGGTAGAGACTCAGAAAAAGAATGCTTATGCAGTAGTCCGCTGCTACGCAGACAGAATTGAAGTGGATGGGTTTGCAAGCGAGCCGGATCGGGTTTTGAAATAATGAGCCAAAGAAAAACGGCCGTGCCAGTGTGACTTGGCGCGACCGTTGAAAATTTTGTTGATTGCTGATCTCTATGCGCTGCGCTTTCTGCGTAGCAGCAACATCGCAGAAGCAGATAGCGCGAGAAGGGAGGACGATGGCTCAGGCACTTGCTCGAAGGCTACTTCACCTAGCCCCACTCGGTCGCCGCCAGCAACAGGTTGAAAGCCGCCCCAGTTATCAAGAATGGTCATTTCAACGTAGCGAGCGGTGACGCTTTGCGCAAAAACGTCACTGTCACGTGTGGTGACATCAAAAGGTGCTTCGAATAGTGGATTGTAGGAAATGCTTGTGCCGAAGCCGATTGGCCCTTCTGTGTGAGTGGCAAAGCGCAGCGAGAAGTCCTTAGCTCCGTTAGTGTTTGTGTTGTCATACCCCCAAGTACTAATTTCGGTGAGTATGACATCTGAGCCGAGGTCGAAAATCAGGATCGGTGCTGCTGTAGGTGGGGTTCCGCCATAGTAATCGCCAGCGCCATTTGGGGCGTCTGTGACCCATGTTCGGGTGGTAACAGACGCTGTCCCTTGGTCGTGAGGGGCATTGGCATCAAAGCCGTTTCCATCACTTGCACCTGCTCCAACGATGAGGTTGTCGAGGCTGTAGAAAGAATTTGAATTGGATGATGTTACAGAAGATATCGAATAAAAAGTAGCAGCGTGCGCGGAAAAGGTAGTGTAAATATTTGTCTGTAAAAGCTGCTATACCCTGACCCCCGCCGCAACG